>DATJIA010000091.1:0-20538 GCA_035493675.1 Kofleriaceae bacterium
ATCAACATGGATCCCGACGGCCAGCTGCAGGCGAACGGCGCGCCCAACATCATCCACGAGCCGCACTTCCTCCTGATCGACGGCGACCTGCACATCCGCGGCCTCTACGACTCGACCGAGCCGGTGCGCCTCGAGATGCTCCTCCGCGACGCGCGCGACCTCGCGCGCTCGCTCGCGCCGCACTAGCGCGGGAACGTCGCCGCGGGCGGGACGAGGATCGCGGGCGCGAGGCGCGCGCCGGGCGGGCGCGGCGCCGGCGGCTTCGCGCGCAGCGCGGTCGTCCGCGCGAGCACGAACGCGCGGTCGACGCCGTAGACGCGCGGCGCGCCGCCGGCGCCGTCGTAGAACGACACCTGATACGGCGTGCCGTCGACGTTCACCGTGAACAGATCGAGCCCGACCGGCACCAGCGCGGGGCCGACGGTCGCGCCGAGGTTCGTCAAGACCGGCACGTCGATCGTGAGCTGCGTGCCGGTCCACGCGATCGTCGCGTCGCCGAGGTTGCGATCGGTGTACGTGCCCGCGTAGACCGACAGATCACTCGCCGGCGGCGGGATCGGCACCGGCGCCGTCGTCGCGGCGGGCAAGCGGCCGGCGGCGGCGATCTCGAGGATGCGCGCCGCGACCGTCGACAGATCCTCGTTCTGTCCGTTGGCGAGCACCGACACCGCGACGCGCTGATCGGGCAAGAGCAGCGACGCCGACGTCATCGTGAGCGTGTTGCCGCCGTGGTGGAGGAAGCGCACCGCGTGATAGCTGCGATCGCTCGCGACGTAGCCGTCCTGCACGAACAAGCCGTAGCCGTAGCCGTAGCCCGTCGCGTGATCGACGACCGGCGCGTGCGCGGTCTCCATCGCCATGCGCAGCGGATCGGAGAGGACCGCGGCGTCGCCGTCGGCGAAGAAGCCGAGCAGGCGCGCCTGATCGCTCGCGGTCGACCACACGAGCCCGGCCGGGCGCGTGAACGCGTCGTCCTCTTGCGCGGCCGGCGCGACCCAACCGGTCGTCGACGACACGCCGGTCAACGGATCGAACGAGTCGATCGGCGCCGATGGGATCACGCCGTGTCCGCTCGCGAGCGGCAGGCCGGACGCGATCGCGTCGTCGCGCCGCGCGAAGGTGTGCGCCATGCCGAGCGGCGCGAGCACGTCGGCGGTCACGATCGCGGCCCACGTGCGCCCGTCGACGACCTCGGTGAGGAAGCCGGCGAGCGAGAAGTTCGGGTTGGCGTAGTTCCACGCGATGCCCGACGGCATCAGCGGATACTCGTTCTGCGCGAAGCGACCGCGCACGGTCGCGGCGAGGTGCGCGTCGTCGGGCGCGTCGATCCACGGCGTGTAGTCGTACAAGCCCGAGCGGTGCGAGAGCAGCTCGTCGATCGTCAGCGCGTCGAAGAAGGTCGGCGCCGCGTCGAGCTCGAGCCCGGGCGCGAGCTCCGACACCGTGTCGTCGAGGTGCGCGCGCCCGGCCTCGACCTCGCGCAGGAGCGCGATCGCGGTGATCTTCTTGGTGTCGGATCCGATCTGGAACAGCGTGTCGGGCGCGACCGGCGTCGCCGCGCCGTCGGCGGTGCCGAAGCCCTCGGCGTAGACGACGTGCCCGTCGCGCCAGATCGCGACGCTGTAACCGGTGGCGAGCCCGTGGCCGAGCGCGTCGCCGACGGCGGCGTGGATCGCCGCGACGTCGACGGCGGACAGGCCGGCGTCCGGCGTCGCCGCCGGCGCATCGACGGTCGCGGTCGTGCCGCCGTCACCGCACGCGACCATCACGAGACCGAGGACGAGCGCCGCGCGTGTCATGGCATTCGAGACTCGCACGCCGGCGCCGCGGTTGCCCGCCCCGACGCGGTATGCTCGCGCCGGGTGTACACGACGCTCCACGCGATCCGGCTGTTCGCCGGCACGTTGATCCTCTACGCGGGCGCGGAGCTGCTCGTGCGCGGCTCGGCGTCGCTCGCGCGCGCGTTCGGCGTGAAGGCGCTCGTGATCGGCTTGACGGTCGTCGCGTACGGCACGTCGGCGCCCGAGCTCGCGGTCTCGACCGAGGCCGCGCTCGACAACGCGCAGCCGGTCGTGCTCGGCAACGTGATCGGCTCGTGCGCCGCCAACATCTCGCTCATCCTCGGGCTCGCCGCGCTGATCGCGCCGCCGGTCGTCGACGGCCGCATCATCCGGCGCGAGGTCCCCATCCTGCTCGGCTCCGCGATCGCGGTGCCGGTGATGCTCCGCGACGGCGAGATCTCGCGCGTCGAGGGCGCGATCCTCGTGGTCTGCGCGATCCTCTTCACGATCATCACGCTCGCGGTCGCGTCGCGCGAGCACGTCAGCGCCGAGGACGCCGAGGCCGCGCGCGCGGCCGAGGACGCCGGCGTCTCCTACGGCGGCAAGAGCCACTCGAAGGCGTCGCGGCCGATCGCGATCATCCTGTCCGCCGCCGGCATGGCGCTGCTCGTGTACGGCTCGCACCTGTTCGTGGTCGGCGCGCGCGGCGTCGCCGCGTACTACGCGATGAGCGATCGCGTGCTCGGCATGACGCTGATCGCGCTCGGCACGTCGCTCCCCGAGCTGATCGGCACGACCATGGCCGCGCTGCGCGGGCACGGCTCGCTCGCGGTCGGCTCGGTGATCGGCTCGAACCTGCTCAACGTCTTCCTCGTGCTCGGCGTGGTCGCCTATCTGCGCCCGATCAAGGTGACCGTCCACGCGGTCGATCTCGTGGGGCTGGTCACGATCACGCTGCTCGCGGTCCTCTTCCTGAGAGGTTCACGCCGCATGTCCCGGGTCGAGGGCGCCATCCTCGTCCTGGCCTACGCAGCGTTTATCGCAGCCGCGATCGCCCTGTGACCACGGGCCCTTAGGCCTCGTGACGAATCTCGTTGCGAGGTCCGACCACGATTTGCGACCCTCCGCGATCTGATGTCCGCAGGAAGCATCGTGAGAGAGGCAGTGCAAGGGTCATGGCGTGGAAATCCCGGTGTTTGCCGACGTAAGACGGGCTCTATGAAGCTTGTTGCCGTCGGGGTGTTACTAGGCTTGAGCGCGGTCGCGCACGCGGACGTTGCGCAAGAGGCGAGCGACGTCGGGATCCGCACGTATAAGTGGGCCGGCGACGGCGCCGTCGGGACGCCGGGCCCCGAGGCCGCGATCTCCTCGCACGTGCTGTTCCTCAACAACTGCAAGACCGCGAACTGCACGATCACGCCGGGCTCGAACGACTCGCGCACGAACCACTCGTCGATCGCGAACCACACGACGACCCTGCCGGCGTTCCCGTACAACGACGCGACCTGGAACGCGATCGTCGACTGCGTGAAGCAGACCTACGCGCCGTACAACATCCAGATCGTCACGACCGAGCCGTCGTCGTCGACCTCGTACTTCGAGGAGATCGTCGCCGGCACCTGCACGCAGGTCGACACCACCTGCGAAGCCGGCGTGGTCGGCGTCGCGCCGTTCAACTGCGGCGTGATCAACAACGCGATCACCTACGCGTTCGCGGGGGACAGCTACTACAAGAGCGACACCGTCAACCGCCTGTGCTGGACGATCGCGCAGGAGTCGGCGCACGCGTTCGGGCTCGATCACGAGTACCTGAACACCGACCCGATGACGTACCTGAGCGGCGCCGAGCCGAAGCGCTTCCAGAACAAGAACGCGCAGTGCGGCACCAACAGCCCGGCGAGCTGTCTGTGCGGCGGCACGACCCAGAACTCGGTCGCGATGCTGACGTCGATCCTCGGCAGCTCGGGCCCGACCCCGCCGCACGTGTCGATCGACGCGCCGGCGAACGGCGCGCAGGTCGACGCCGGCTTCGGCGTGCGCACGACCGTCACCGACGACGCGGGCATCGATCACGTCGAGCTCCGCATCGACAACAAGCTGATCATGTCGATGGCGACCGCGCCGTACGCGTTCAACGCGCCGAGCGATCTCTCGTACGGCACCCACCACGTCGAGGTCCGCGCCTACGACACGCAGGGGACGCCGGGCTCGGCGTTCATCGACGTCGTGCACGGCGCGCCGTGCACCGACGACAACTCGTGCGGCGGCGGCGGCAAGATCTGCATCGACGGCTCGTGCGTGCTCGGTCCGGATCAACCGGGCGGCCTCGGCACGGTCTGCACCAAGCCGAGCGACTGCAACTCGGGCTCGTGCAGCACCGGCGGCTCGGACATGTTCTGCACCGACCCGTGCGACACGTCGATGGGCGGCTGCCCGTCCGGCTTCTCGTGCCTGCCGACCGGCGTCGCGGGCCAGGGCGTGTGCTGGCCGGGCGGCGGGGACGACGGCGGCGGTGCGACCGCGGGTTGCAACGCGGAGGGCGGCAGCTCGGCGCCGCTGATCGGGCTCGGCCTCGTGTTCGGCGCGGTCGCGCTGCGCCGTCGCCGTCGCTAGACTGGGCGCGTGAACGCGCGCGACTTCGCGACGAGCTTGCTCGAGGCGACGAGCCTCGACGGCAAGCTCGCGCCGCCGCCGGCCGACCTCGTGCTCGAGGATCCGCTGCCGGCGGTGATCGTGCGCGCGCCCGGGCGGCCGGCGACGCTGCCGATCGCGCCCGGGCGATCGGTCACCGTGCCGCCGCTCGCGGGCATGCGCGATCCGCAGCAGCGCGCGCGGATCCTCCACGCGCTCGCCAACCACGAGCTGCAGGCGGCGGAGCTGTTCGCGTGGGCGCTGCTCGCGTTCCCCGACGCGCCGCGCGGCTTCCGCGCCGGGTTGGTCGGGATCCTGCGCGACGAGCAGCGGCACTGCGCGATGTACCTCGATCGGCTCGCCGCGCACGGCATGGCGTTCGGCGACTGTCCGGTTACCGGACACTTCTGGGGAAAGCTCGATCAGCTCGCGACGCCGCTCTCGTTCGTGTGCGCGATGGGGCTCACGTTCGAGAACGCGAACCTCGACTTCGCGGGCGAGTACGCGCAGGCGGCGCGGGCGGCGGGAGATCACGAGACCGCGCGGGTCCTGGAGGAGGTGCACGAGGACGAGATCGGGCACGTGCGCTTCGCCGCGACGTGGGTCGGCAAGCTCGCGCCCGATCGCGACGCGTGGGACGTGTACGCGTCGACGGTCAGGTTCCCGCTCGGCGCGGCGCGCGCGCGCGGCGCGAGCTTCGACGCGGACGCACGGCGTCGCGCGGGGCTCGACGAGAGGTTCATCGCGGAGCTCGCGGCGGCGGCGCCGAAGCGGCCCGGCGGCGGCGCGCGCTGATGAAGATCGTCGCGAACTTCGACTGCGAGCTCGAGTGGGCTGCTTCGGGGCCGTTGCCCGCGCGCGTGCGCGCGAAGCTCGCCGCGCTCGGCACGCTCTTGCGCGCGCTCGCGCCGATCGGCGACGAGGCGGAGCTCGTCTTGCTCGGCCCGGTCGATCGCGCGCGCGTTCCGGAGATCGATGGCGTGCGCTGGCGCGTCGCGTCCGATCCGAGCGGCGCGGAGCTCCGCTGGGGCGCGCCCGCGTCCGACGTGATCCGACGCGTCGCCGATCGCCGCTTCGCGCTCGCGCTCCGCGATCGGCTCGGCGTCGCGCTGGGCGGCACGCGCGTGATCGATTCCCCCGACGCGCTCGACGGCGAGCGCGGCGCGTGGATCGCGAAGGCGCCGATCACCGCGGCCGGTCGCGATCGCGTGCGCCGGCGCGGCGCGCCCGACGCCGAGACGCGCACGCGCCTCGCGCGCCTGATCGATCGCCACGGCGCCCTCGTCGTCGAGCCGTGGCTCGATCGGATCTGCGACGTCGGCCAGTCAGGGACGATCGGTGATCAGATCGAGCTGCTCCCCGCGCACGCGCTGTACGTCGATGCGACCGGCGGCTTCGCGGGGATCGCGATCACGCGCGCGCTGCCGATCGACGACGCCGAGCACGCGCAGCTCCGCGAGGTCGCGCGCGCGACCGGGCTCGCGCTGCGCGACGCCGGCTACCGCGGGCCGTTCACGATCGACGCGTTCGCGTATCGCGACGCCGACGGCGCGCGCCGCTTCCATCCGCTGTGCGAGATCAATCCGCGCCTGACGTTCGGCTTCGTCGCGCGCGCGTGGGCGAGCCGTCGTCCGTCGTCCGTCGTCCGTCGTCCGGAAGACGAGATCACGCTGCGCGTCGGTGAGGGCGCGCCGCCCTCTGGATCCGTGCCGCTTCTGTTGCCGTGCGCGGAGGATCCGACCGCGGCGTGGCTCGAGATCAGCGGCGACTGACCTCGAGCGCGGTCACCGGCTGCAGGCGCGGCATCGGATCGCCCTGTCGCTTCAATCGCCCGCCCTGCCCGTGGAACTCGGGGAACGGGTGCGCGGGATCGATCACGGTGACGGCGACGTCGCCGCGGCGCGTGAGGAACAGGACCGGCTGCGGCGCGCTCGCCGACGCCGGACGATCGATCGTGAGCGACACGCCCGCGGTGCCCTTCGCCTCGAGCACCGCGCCGTCGCGATCGAACGCGGGCACCAGCGTGACCAGCTTCCACGCGTGATGATCGCGATCCGAGAAGTCGGGCGTCTTCGCGGCGAGCGCCGCGGCGGTGATCGCGGGCGCGTCGGCGCCGTCGACGCGCACCGCGATGTGCAGATCCGGCGGCACCCGCACCTCGACCGGCGGCGGCGGGATCGGCGCGCGCTTGCCCTGCTCCTCCTCGCTCGCGCGGGAGCACGCGGCGACGAGCAGCACCATCACGATCGCGCGCATGCGTGAAGCGTACACCGCCGATCGGTGGCATGGTCATGTCCATGCGCGCTGCGCGAGTGACCAAGCTCGGCAACCCCGACGTGATCGAGATCCTCGAGCTGCCCGATCCGGTGCCGGGGCCGGAGCAGGTGCTCGTGCGCGTCGACTACGCCGGCGTGAACTTCATCGACGTCTATCACCGCACCGGCCTCTATCCGCAGCCGCTGCCGTTCGGGCTCGGCGAAGAAGGCGCCGGCGTCGTGATCGGCGTCGGGCCGATGGTGGGGATCGATCCGGGCACGCGCGTCGCGTGGGTGCACGGCGGCGGCTCGTACGCGACGCACGCGGTGATCCCCGCGGCGAGCGCGGTCCCGATCCCCGACGGCATCGAGACCGAGCAAGCGGCCGCGCTCATGTTGCAAGGCATGACCGCGCACTACCTCTCGCGCTCGACGTTCCGCCTCGCGCACGGGCACGTGTGCGTGGTGCACGCGGCGGCCGGCGGCGTCGGCCTCTTGCTCACGCAGCTCGCGCGCGGCGCGGGCGCGCGCGTGATCGGCGTCGTCTCGACCGAAGCGAAGGCCGACGCCGCGCGCGCCGCCGGTTGCGAGCTGGTCGTGAAGTCGGGCGCGGATCTGGTCGCCGCGGTCAAGGAAGCGACCGACGGGCGCGGCGCCGACGTCGTCTACGACTCGGTCGGCAACGACACGTTCGAGCAGTCGCTCGACGCGCTCGCGCCGCGCGGCATGCTCGTCTTGTACGGGCAGTCGTCGGGCCCGGTGCCGCCGATCGATCTGCAGCTCCTCTCGCGTAAGGGATCGCTCTACGCGACCCGCCCGACCTTGCGTCACTACACGCAGACGCGCGCCGAGCTGCTCAACCGCGCGCACGAGCTCTTCACGCAGATCGTCGACGGATCGCTGAAGCTCACGATCGATCGCACGCTGCCGCTCGATCACGCGCCCGATGCGCACCGACTGCTCGAGTCGCGCGCGACGTCGGGCAAGCTGCTGCTCGACTGTCGCTGATGTTGTGCCGGGAGTCGGACTCGAACCGACACTCCCTCGCGGGAAGGGGCTTTTGAGACCCCCGAGTCTACCGTTTCTCCATCCCGGCACGCTCCGCGCGAGAAGCGCGGAGCAGGCGGATCACATGCCGCCCGAGGCCGAGCCCGACGCCGAACCGCCGCCGTAGGCCGAGCCACCCATGTCGCCCGAGGCCGAGCCCGAGCCACTCATGTCGCCCGAGGCCGAGGCCGAGCCCGAGCCCATCGTGTCGGCGTTCTTGGACTTGCCACCACAGGCGGTGAGGGCCGCGGCAGCGACGAACAGGACGATCGCAAGCTTCTTCATGGTCGTTTCCTCTCTCTAGTGTTGCTGTGCTCTTCTCATCGGCGCACGCGGCGCCCGAGAACCTAGTCGAGCTCGGCCAGCGCGGCCTCGAGCTCCTTCGCGGCGTGCAGATCGCCGCGCGCGCGCGCGGTGGCGATCCCGCGCGTGTAGATGTCGCGTGCCTGATCGGGCAGACCGAGCGCGGACGCCGTGTTGCCCGCCATCAAGTACGACGGCACGTAGTCGGGGAACGTCTTGATCAGATCCGCGAACGCATCCGATGCCTCGACCAGCTTCCCCTGGTTCTTCAGCTCCATCGCCAGCCCGTAGCGCGGGAACGGATCGCTCGGCGATTTCTCGATGAACGATCGAAAAGCAGAAACGCGATCCATGGGACAGGCCAGACAAGGGGGCGTCAGTCAACGCCGGACGAAAATCCTACTTACAGGGGTCCGCACCGTACGCGACTGCGAGGCCGGCGCCAAGTCCCTGGGGCGTGGTACAAGGAGAGAACACCTTGCACCGACCCTTCACGACCTTCGTCGGCATCGATCTGGGAGGCGCACGCGGCAAGACCACTGCCGTCGCGACCCTGACTCGGAGAGACGATGGAGTCGCCGTCGACGCGGTCGCCACCCGCCGCGTCGGCGAGCCCTGGCACGACGAAAGCCTCTGGGATTATTTGTCGTCGCTCGGATCGAGCGCGGCGATCGCGATCAACGCGCCGCTGACCGCGCCCGCGTGCGTTCGTTGTGTCGAGGCAATTTGCCCCGGGATCGCGGAGTGTGTCGATCCTGCAGTGGTGTGGCTCCGGACGGTCGGGCACGAGCTCGCGGTCGGGACCGAGATGGAGCAAGCGGAGGTCGGCGCGCCCGCGCACCATCGGGTGACGACGCTTCGACGCACGCCGCGCGGACGCGTCGTGCCGTACAGCCAGCGCGGCACCGAGCTCGTGCTCTGTCACGAGCAGGGCATCCTCCCGCAGACCGCGATCGGCGGCGCGACCGGCGCGGTCGCCGCGCGCGCGGCGCACCTGGTCAAGCGACTCGCCGCCGGCGGCTTCGCGATGCACGAGCGCTTGATCGAGGTCTCCGCGCACGCGACCGTCGCGGCGCTCTTCGATCGGCGCAAGGCGCGCGGCTACAAGCGCGACGCCGATCCGTGGCACACGCGCGCCGAGATCGTCGAGGGCCTCGCCGCGCACGGCGGCCTCGCCTTCTCGCCGTCGTCGCGCATGTCGCGCGAAGAAGTGCTCCGCAACGACAACTGCTTCGACGCGATGATCGCCGGCTACACCGCGTATCGCTGGACCGTCGAGGGCTGGACGCTTCCGGATCCGGTGTTCGCGACCGACGGCTGGATCTACGCGCCCGCGCCGAAGCGCTGAGCGCGATCAGCTCGCGGCGCGGCGCGGCGGCTCGTGCTCGCCGTGATCGTCGTCGGAGTCGTCGTCGTGACCGTTGCCGTCGTCGTCGCCGTCGTCATCCGTCGGCGACGGTCCGCGCGGCTCGGCGTCGCGCTCGCCGCGCGCGATGGCGTCGGCGCCGCGCTGGCGGAGGAACTCGAGGAACGCGATCGCGCTCGGGAGATCGATCGCGGGGATCGTGTCGATCAGATCGCGCGCCTGGCGGCGCAGCGCTTCACCCGGCGCTTCGGCGCCGTGCACGACCGGCTTGCCGGGGACGACCGGCAGCTCGGCGGGCGCCTCGACCTTGCCCCACGGCGGCGCGTTCGTCGTCGTGATCTCGTGCTGCGCGAGCCAGTTCTGGATGTGCCAGTGCAAGAGCTCCGCGCGATACGAGAACCAACGCTCGCGCTCGGCGGGATAGGCGAGCAGCACGTCCTTGAAGCGGCGGAACGCGCCCTTGCCGTCGATCGAGATGATCAGCCGTTCGCGCAGCGGCTCCTCGCTCACCGATCCGACGAACTTCTCCATCCAGCGGTACTGCTCGCGCGACGACGCGGGCTCGACGCGCAGGAAGTTCTTGATGTGCTCGCTGACGAGCTGGCGGTTGTGGACCGCCTCGGGATCGCCGGCGACGATCGTGACGACCTTGCCGGTCGTCAGATCGAGGAAGCTGTCGGTGTCGGGCGCGTTGCGCTCGACCGCGATCTCGAGGGCATCCCAATCGAGCTCGAGCTGCACGGGACCGCGGGTCGGGGACGTCGGGAGGCGGGTCATGGCAAGCCTGCAAGATCAGGCGGTGTTCAGTCAGGTTAGTGCGCACCAACCGGGTTTGCAAGCCGCGGGCCCGGACGCCTTGACTCCGTCGCGCGCTCCGCTAGGATACGCCACCCTCATGGCGCGCGTAACCGTCGAAGACTGTCTGGAGAAGGTGCCCAATCGCTTCGCGCTGGTCGTCCTGGCCGCCGAGCGCGCGCGTCAGATCGCGCGGGGCGCCGTCCCGCTGGTCGACTGCGACAACAAGCCCGCCGTGTGCGCGCTCCGCGAGATCGCGAATGGTCAGGTCGAGTTCCGCGAGGACGTGAAGGACGTGGTCGTCGAGTACATCGAAGAGCGGCGCAAAGCCGGCTTCATGTGAGAGAGGCCTCGGGCCTCTGGCTTCGGGCCTCGGCCTGATCCAGAAAGTTGCCCGAGGCGTGGCGTCGCTCCTACATGGGAGCGATGAGCGCCACCACCACCGAGCCGCTCGGACGCGGCGACTTCGTGCGCGTGGTGTATCGGTTGGGTCGTGCAGGGGCCACGGGTGTCCTGACGATCTACGTGCCGCGCATGCGCAACGAAGTGCTCGTGCTGCGGCGCGGGCAGATGATCACGAGCGAAGCCGATGCGCTCGGGCGCGGCGCCGCGATGCGGCTCGCGCGGATCGCGTCGCTCGACGGCGCGAGCTGGTCGTTCGACGGCGGCACGGCCGCGTATCCGCCGGGCGCGCACGGTCGCGTGCTGTCGCTCGCGCGCTGGGCGCGCACCCACGTCGAGTCGCAGCTCGACGCGACCCGCGCCGATCGTCTGGTCCACGAGCTCGCCGGCGTGCGCATCGCGGTCCGCGCCGACTACGCGCCGGACCCGACGCTGTGCGACGAGACCGATCGCCGCATCCTCGCCGCGATGGCCCAGCCGCGCCGGCTCGATCAGATCTGGCCGCTCGCGCGCACGCCGCGCTTCCGGCTCCTCGCCTTCATCCACTTCCTCCGCTCGGTCGGCGCCCTGACGATGGTCGGGATCGCCGCCGAGCGATCGGGCCCGCACGTCGATCCGAGATCGGCGGCGCATCGGCTGCTCGGCGTCGACGCCGACGCCGATCGCGACGCGCTCAAGCGCGCCTACCGCCGGATGGCGCGCGCGCTCCACCCGGACCTGCACCAGGACCTGTCCGTCGACCGCCGCCGCGAGCTCGAGGCGAAGCTGGCCGCCGTGACCGCGGCGTACCAGCAACTGATCTAGAATCGCGGAGATGGGGATGCACCTGGTGTGCTTCTCGCTCCACGAGCAGGAGTACGGCGTCGCGATCGCGGACGTGAAGGAGACGCTCGCCTTGCGTCCGATCGTCCGCATGTTCCTGACGCCCGACTGGCTCGCGGGGATCATGAACCTGCGCGGCGACGTGGTCGCGGTGATCGATCTCGCGCGCTTCCTCGGCATGCCGGCGACGATCGCCGGCGACGACTGCCGCATCGTCGTCGTCCGCCACAAGACCCTGACCGCCGGCGTGCTCGTCGATCACATGAGCGAGGTCCGGGTCGTGAACGACGAGCAGGTCACGGCGACGCCGGCGACGATCCCGACCGAGACCGCCGCGGTGATGCGCGGGATCGCGACCGTGCCGTCGGGCGCGGTGCGCGTGCTCGACGTCGCGGCGCTCTTCGAATCCGAACGCGTGCGTGCGCTCCAGCGCGGAGGAACGTGATGGCCAACGACGAAAAACTGCGCGGCCTCCGCGTGCCGCTGTTCATCAAGTTCCTGATCGGGAACCTGTTGCTCGCGGCGCTCTTGATCACCGGCGGCTACTACGTCGTCAAGAACGAGACGCGCTTCAAGAACCGCGGCAACTTCATGGACAAGCACTGGAAGCGGTTCGTCTCGTACGTCGAAGGGCTCGGGCGCGCGACGGCGTCGGCGGCCGAGGTCGTCGCGATGGACGACGAGCTGCAGGCCGCGCTCGCGGCGACGCGCGCCGACGCGCCGCCGCCGATGCCCGGCACGCCTCCGCCGATGAGCGGCGCCGCGATCGGCGAGCACCTGTTCAAGCACCTGAGCGGCAAGAACGGGCTGCAGCCCGATCTCTTGATGCTGTTCACCACCGACGGCCGGCTCTTGTGGGCGCCGCCCGACAGCGGCGTCACCCAGGACGATCTCGGGGAGATGGCGGCGGTGACGGTCGTCCGCAACGGCGGATCGTTCTTCGGCAAGATCCTCGTGCAGGGCGATCAGACGTGGGCCGCGGTCGGCTTGCCCGTGCGCGCGGCCAACGGCGGCGTGATCGGCGGCTTGATCCTCGGCACGCGCCTCGATCGCTACATGCAGCAGTTCAAGGAGCAGTCCGACGAGGACGAGGTCGTGCAGCATCGCCTGGTCCTGGTCGTCGGCGGCAAGGTCGTCGCGTCGGCGTTCGATCCGAAGGTGTGGCCCGAGCTCGAGAAGCAGGTGCTCGAGGCCAACCAGCAGACGCGCACGCGAGGCGCCGACGTCCGCAAGGTCATCGTGCTGAAGAGCGGCGAGTACGACTTCGCCGAGGACAAGGTGCAGGGCTTCGCCGGGATGGCGTCGGGCCCGATCGGCGATCTGTACATCCTGCGCAGCCGCGCGACCTTGGCGACGCAGGAGCAGGCGATGCCGTGGGTCGAGACGATCATCGGCATCGCCCTGTCGATCGTGATCGCGCTGCTCTTGGCGGCGTGGGTGTCGCGGCCGATCAAGCAGTTCGTCTCGCAATCGCGGCAGCTCTTGCAGGGCGAGACCGATCTGACCCACCGCGTGCGCATCCGTTCGCGCGACGAGACCGCGGATCTCGCCGAGAACATCAACCAGGTGTTCGGGCGGCTCCACGATCTCGCGGCGGGCGTGCAGTCGGCGGCGTTCCAGGTCGGCGCGTCGTCGGCGGAGATCAGCGCGGCGTCGAAGCAGATGCTCGCGGGCCTGAAGGATCAGACGATGAAGATCGAGGGCTCGACGGCGGCGGTGACCGAGCTGTCGGCGTCGATCCAGCAGGTCGCGGCCAACGCGGCGCAGGCGACCGACGTCGCCGAGAAGTCGAACGTCGCGGTCGGCGCGGCGGTGTCGCGCATGCAGCAGATCCGCGGCGCGGTCGACGACGCGGCGGAGAAGATGAAGGAGCTCGGCGAATCGTCGAAGCGCATCGGCAACATCGTCGAGGTGATCCGGCAGATCAGCGAGCAGACGTCGCTCCTCGCGCTGAACGCGTCGATCGAAGCGGCGCACGCCGGCGAGCAGGGCCGCGGCTTCGCGGTCGTCGCCGACGAGGTGTCGAGCCTCGCGCGGCGCGTCGGCCAGTCGGCGAAGGACATCGAGGCGCTGATCCAGACGATCAAGGAGCAGACCGCGGCCGCGATCGCGTCGATGGACGTCGGCACGCGCGAGGTCGAGGGCGGCGCGCAGCTCGTGACCAACACGCTCACCGATCTCGGTCAGCTGATCAGCGTGGTGAAGGACACCGCGAGCGCGGTCCAGGAGCAGGCGGTGGTCTCCGACGAGATCGCGCGCAACATGGACGCGGTCCAGAAGATCGCGGGCGAGGTGCTCAGCGGATCCGAGGAGTCGGTCGTGCAGGCGGAGCAGCTGCACGAGCTCGCGTTCCAGCTCGAGCAGTCGATCGGCGGGTTCAACCTCGACAGCTCGAGCGCGGCGGCGGCGAAGCGGAACGGCGCGCCGCGCCGCGCGGCCCTCGACGCCGCGAAGGCGCTGCCCAAGCGCGCCAGTGAGGGTCGCAACGCCGATAGCGGGTGATGCCGGTGCCCGCTGACATCGTCGCGAAGGTCGGGCGGCGGCTCGCCGAGCACGCCGGGCTCGAGCTGCCGGCGTGGATCTTGTCGTCGCGGATCGAGGCGCGGCTGGCGGCGCTCGCGATGGATCCGCAGGCGTATCTCGGCCTGGTCAACGCGCCGCACGGGCGCGGCGAGCTGCACGCGCTCGTCGAGGCGGTGCGCGTCGGCGAGACGCGCTTCTTCCGCCACGCGGCGCAGGTGCAGGCGCTGACCGACGTCGTCGTGCCGGCGTGGCGCGCGCGCGGCAAGAAGATCTTCCGCGCGTGGAGCGCGGGCTGCGCGACCGGCGAGGAGCCGTACACGCTCGCGCTGATCTTGTCGCGGCTGGTCCCTCGCCTCTCGATCTTGGCGACCGACGTCAGCGAGGACGCGCTCGCGGTCGCCCGGGCCGGGCGCTATCCGGACAGTATCTTGGCCAATGTGCCAACGGATTGGCACGACGCGTTCACCGTGCACGGCGGGCACGCGCGCGTGAAGCCCGAGCTCGCGTCGCTCGTGAGCTTCGAGCGCCACAACCTGACCGACGACGAAGCCCCGCGCGGCTTCGATCTGGTCTGGTGCCGCAACGTGCTGATCTACTTCTCGGCGCCGGCGCGCGCGCACGCGGTCGAGCACCTGCTCGCGGCCTGCGATCAGGGCGGCTTCGTGTTCGTCGGCTATTCCGAGTCGCTGCGCGACACGCCCGGGCTCGAGGCGATCCGCGCGAACGACTGCGTGATCTACGAGCGCGTCGATCCGGCGCGCCAACGCCGGATCACGCCGATCTCGATCCCCGTGCCCCTGCCCGTGCCCGGCTCGAAGTCGGAGCCCACCCGTTCGCCGACACCGACACCCACGCCCACGCCTCCGACTACGACCACGGTCTCCGTGACCGATCCGGAACTGCTGTCCGGCGAGGTCACCAAGGCGCTCGCGCGCCCCGGGATCGAGAAGCTCACGATCGATCTCGATCGCGCGCCGTTCCTCACCGACGAGGTCGCGCCGGTGTTGCGCCGCGCGCGCGCCGCCGCCGAAGCCTCGGGCATCGCGCTCGCGATCATCGCGACCAAGCCGGGCGCGCAGCGCTGGCTGCGCCGCCACAAGCTCGAGGGCGTGCCGTGAGCGCGGGCGGCACCGCGAGCTGGGAGCGCTACGTCGCCGCGGGCGTGCGCGACGCCTCCGCGCTCGATCACGGCATCGGCGCGCTGGTCGCATCGGCGCCCGTCGACGCCCGCCGCACCGACGCGCTCGCGCAGATCGCGTTCCGTCTCGGCATGTCGAGCCTCTTGGTCGGCGCCGAGGACGTCGCGCGCCTCGCGCTCGCGCTCGAGCGCGCGCTCGATCTGCTCGGCAGCGGCGACATCGACGCGGGCGCGGGCTTGCCGACCGTCGCGTCGTCCGCGAACACGCTGCGGCAGGCGCTCGATCAGCTCGCCGCGCCGGACAAATCGGGCGCGCGCGTCGAAGGTCTCCCGCTCGCGGGCGCGCGCTACGAGCTCGAGACGATGTTCCCGATCCCGGGCAGCGGCAAGCGTCCCACGGTCGATCGCACCGCGCCGAACGCGCCCGACGTCCCCGTCTCGGCCCTCGTGCGCAACAAACCGCAGACCGCGCCTCCTACGTCCTTCGACTCCGCGCCGTCGGCGCTTCGCTCAGGACGATCGGATGGTGCGGACGGCTTCGCCTGGACGCCCACCGTCGACGACGACATGGTCGATCTCTTCTTCGACGAAGCGACCGAACGCCTCGACGCGCTGTCCGGCAAGCTGCTCGAGATCGAACGCCGCCCCGACGACGGCGAGCTCCTGCGCGACGTCTTCCGCGATCTCCACACGGTCAAGGGCTCTTCCGCGATGGTCGGCCTCACGCCGGTCAACAGCCTCGCGCACGCCGCCGAGGATCTGGTCGGCCAGCTGCGCGACGCCGCGCGCACCGCCGACGGCGCGACCGTCGACGCGTTGCTCGCCGCGCTCGATTCGCTCCGCAGCATGCTCGAACAAGCGCGCAAGCGCGCGCCGATCACGATCGACCCGACCGCGGTGATCCATCGCCTGCGCGATCCGCACGCGGAGATCAAGACCGTTCACCCCGAGCGAAGGCCCGAAGGGCCGGAGTCGAAGGGTGACGCGAAGATCGAAGCCAAGGACGACGCCAAGGCCCGCCAGACGATCCGCGTCGACTTCGACAAGCTCGATCGCCTCCTCAACCTCGTCGGCGAGCTCGTCCTCGGCCGCGACGGCCTCCGCGGCGCGATCACCGCGCTCGGCTCGGTCACCGGCGAGCTCGGCGGCGAGCGCGCGCTCGCGCGCCGGGCGGCGACCGGCATCCGCACGATCACGACCTCGACCAAGGTCGGCCTCCATCACCTCTCCGACGAGCTCGGCCGCGTCGAGCGCGTGCTCACCGACATCTCCGGCGATCTCGATCAATCGACCGGGCGCCTCGACTCGATCAGCTCCGAGCTCCGCGATCAGGTCATGCGCCTGCGCATGGTCCCGATCGGCGGCGTCTTCCGCAAGCACGTGCGCACCGTGCGCGATCTCGCGGCGTCGCTCGGCAAGCGCGCGCGCCTCGAGCTCACCGGCGAGGACACCGAGCTCGACAAGCTGCTCGTCGAAGCGCTCGACGATCCGCTCGTGCACCTCGTCCGCAACGCGATCGATCACGGCATCGAGACGCCCGACGCGCGCGAGGCCGCCGGCAAGGCGCCCGAGGGCGTCGTGCGCCTGTCCGCGAGCCATCGCGGCAACCAGGTCATCATCCGCATCGCCGACGACGGGCGCGGCATGGATCCGGCGCGCCTCAAGCAGAAGGCGCGCGAGAAGGGCATCGTCACCGACGCCGAGCTCGCGACGATGGACGATCGCGACGCGCTCGAATTGATCTTCCGCCCCGGCTTCTCGACCGCCGCGACCGTCAGCGAGGTCAGCGGCCGCGGCGTCGGCATGGATGTCGTCAAGCAGACGATCGTCACGCGCTTGAAGGGCGTCGTCGATCTCGACTCCACGCCCGGCCACGGCTCGACGATCACGCTCCGCCTCCCGCTCACGCTCGCGATCATCCAGGTCCTGCTCGCGCGCGCCGGCGGCGAGGTCTTCGCGATCCCGCTCGACGCCGTCGTGCGCACGCTGGTCGTCAAGCCGAGCGAGATCCGCCTGGTCGGCGATCGCGAGGTGCTCGAGGTGCGCGGCAAGCACATCGCGCTGGTCCGCCTCGCCGACGTGCTCGAGCTGGGCGAAGGCGACAGCGAGGCCGAGCTGCACGTGATCCTCACCGAGCAAGCGGGCGATCTGTACGGGCTCGCCGCCGATCACCTGCTCGGCAAGAAGGAGATCGTGATCAAGTCGCTCGGCGACCTGCTGCAAGGCGTGCCGTGCGCCGCCGGCGCGACGATCCTCGGCGATCGTTGCGCGCTGATCCTCGACGTGCCCGCGGTGGTCGCGCGCGCGCTGCGCCAGCCCGCGCGGCGCGCGATCGCGCCGGTCGCCGCCGCCAAGCCCGACGAGCCGCACGCGCTGCAGATCCTGCTCGTCGAGGACTCCGACATCGTGCGCGAGTCGCTGCGCCGCCTGCTCGCCGAGGCCGGCTTCTCCGTCACGACCGCGGTCGACGGCCTCGCCGCGCTCGAGCTGTGCCGCGAGCGCCAGTTCGATCTCGTCTCGACCGACGTGATGATGCCGCGCATGGACGGCTACGAGCTGACGCGCGCGCTGCGCGCCCTGCCCGCCTATCGCGACGTCCCGATCGTGATGGTCACGAGCCGCGGCGAGCGCATCGACAAGGTCCGCGGCTTCGACGCCGGCGTCGACGAGTACATCACCAAGCCGCACGATCGCCAGCAGCTGCTCCGCGCGGTCAAGAAGCACTTGAGGGGCGAGTCATGAACGCGGTCGTCGTCTCGCCGGATCCGCTCCTCGCGGAGTTCTTGCGCCGCCCGCTCGAGCCGCTCGGCCACAAGCTGTCCGCGGTCGCGAGCGTCGCCGAGCTCGAGGCGCGCATCGACGAGCTCGAGCCGCACGCGGTCTTCCTGCCGCGCCGCCTGCCCGATCGCGAGCTCGCGCACGCGGTCTCGTACCTGCGCACGCAGCTCGATCACATCGCGATCGCCGCGATCGTCGTCGGCGTCGCGCCGAGCGATCGCGAGATCGCCAAGGAGGCGCTCGCCGATGGCTTCCTGATGGTGCCGTTCGCCGACAGCGAGGTGCTCGAGGTGATCGGCGCGACCACGCGCGCGAAGAAGCTCGTGCTGCTCGCCGACGACTCGCCGATGATCCACCGCTACACGCGTCCGATCCTCGAGGAGGACGGCTACGACGTCCTGTCCGCCAACGACGGCGCCGAGGCGCTGCGCGTCGCGCGCGATCGCCGCCCCGATCTGGTGATCACCGACGTCGAGATGCCCAAGCTCGACGGCTACGAGCTGTGCAAGACGCTCAAGGCCGGCGCCGAGACCGCGCACATCCCGGTGCTGATCTGCTCGACGCTCGGCGAGGCCGCGGATCTCGAGCGCGGCTTCGACGCCGGCGCCGACGACTACATGGTGAAGCCGGTCGTGCCCGAGGAGCTGTCCACGCGCGTGCGCGCGCTGTTCGCCGGCACGCTCCCCGCTTCGCGCGAGCGCATCCTGGTCGTCGACGACTCGCCGGCGCAACGCCACTTCGTCGCCGACTGCCTCGCGCGCCAGGGCTTCGAGATCATCACCGCCGAGAACGGCAAGATCGCGCTCGACAAGGCGCAGGCGATCCGCCCGCACCTCGTGATCAGCGACTACGAGATGCCGGTCATGACCGGCTTCGAGCTCGTCCACGCGCTGCGCCGCGATCCCGAGCTGCGCAACGTGCCGGTGATCATGCTCACCGCGCGCGACTCCAAGCGCGACATGGCGCAGATGCGCGCCGCGGGAGCTTCGGCGTACTTGGTGAAGCCGTTCGCGCAGGACAAGTGCATCGCGACCGTCGAGCGCACGCTCGCCGAGCGCCGGCTGATGGCGTACAAGCAGGCTTCGTCGTTGTTCGTCTCCGATCTCGCGCGCAAGGCATCCGAGGAGCGCGCGCTCAGCGGCGACGTCTACGAGGTCCGCGCCGACGAGCGCGTGATGAGCGTGATGTTCTCCGATCTCGTCGGGTTCACGCCGATGTCGGCGGGCCTCACGCCGCGCGAGCTGATCCTCTTGTTGAACGACTACTTCGACGTGATGTGCCCGCTGGTCAGGGACGAGCAGGGCGCGATCGACAAGTTCATCGGCGACGCGATCATGGCGGTCTTCGACGACGTCCGCGGCGCGGCGCCGGCCCCCGAGCGCGCGGTGCGCGCCGGCCTCGCGATGCAAGCTTCTCTCGTGGCCTTCAACGCCCAGCGCGGCACTCAGCTCGGGATGCGGATCGGCATCAACACCGGCCCACTCGTCGTCGGCGATCTCGGCTCGCGCGTCGTGCGCCGCGACTACACGGTGATCGGCGACACCGTGAACCGCGCGAACCGCTACGAGTCGAAGTGCAAGCCCGGCGGCGTGCTCATCTCGTCGTCGACGCGCGACGCGCTCGGCACCCTCGTCACCGTCGAGGAAGTGCACGGCCTGACCCTCAAGGGCGTCGCCGAGCCGGTCACCGCCTATCAAGTCTTGTCGATCGCACCGCGCGCACAGGAGCCGTCATGATCACCCCCGTCCCCGGCCGCAAGATCCGCGTGCTGATCACCGACGACTCGATGTTCATGCGCGCCGCGATCAAGCGCACGCTCGACGGCGCCGGCGTCTTCGAGGTCGTCGGCCAAGCGAAGGACGGCAAGGAGGCGCTCGAGAAGATCACGCAGCTCCAGCCCGACGTCTGCACGATGGACTTCAACATGCCGGGCTGGACCGGCGCCGAGACGGTGCGCGAGATCATGGCGCGCCGACCGACGCCGATCGTCATGTTCTCCGCGCACACCAAGCAGGGCGCGAAGGAGACGTTCGAGGCGCTCGCGGCGGGCGCGATCGACTTCGTGACGAAACCGAGCGGCGAGGTCTCGACCGATCTCGCCAAGATCGCCGACGAGCTGATCCGCAAGCTGACCGCCGCGGCGGGCGCGCGCATGCGCGTGCTCTCGACGCAGCCGTTCCGCCGCGTGACGACCGCGCCCGGCACCAGCGGCAGCTTCGCGCCGATCGGCACGACGACGATCCCGGGCGGCTTGCCGCGCCTGTGCGTGATCGCGGTGTCGACCGGCGGGCCGAGCGCGCTGTCGCGCCTGGTGCCCGCGTTGCCCGGCGACGTCCGCTTCGGCGTCGTGATCGTGCAGCACATGCCCGCGCACTTCACGGCCGCGCTCGCCGAGCGCCTCGACGGCGAATCGAACCTCACCGTGCGCGAGGCGAAGACCGGCGATCGTCCGATGCCGGGGCTGTGCTTGATCGCGCCCGGCGATCGCCACGTCGAGTTCGACGACGCGGGCATGGTCGTGCTCTCCGACGGCCCGCTGGTCAACGGCTGTCGCCCCGCCGCCGACGTGACGATGAAGTCCGCCGCGAAGATCTACGGCCGCCGCACGATCGGCGTCGTGATGACCGGCATGGGCAAGGACGGCGCCGCCGGCGTGCGCGCGATCAAGGACGTCGAGGGCAAGACCTTCGCGCAGGA
>DATJIA010000092.1:0-25544 GCA_035493675.1 Kofleriaceae bacterium
GTGACGCTCGCGTTCCAGGCGATCCGCTTGCCGGTCGTGCTCGGCTACGTGCTGGCCGGACTCTTGATCGGCCCGCACGTGCCGTTCCCGTTGGTCGCCGACGCGTCGCTCGTCCACGTGCTCAGCGAGCTCGGCGTGATCCTCTTGATGTTCACGATCGGGCTCGAGCTGCCGCTCGCGTCGATCGCGCGGGTCGGCTTGCCGGGCGCCTTGACCGCGCTGTTCGAGGTCGCGCTGGTCGTCGCGGTCGCGACGCTCGCGGCGCGCGCGCTCGGCTTCGACGCGACCACCGCGGTCGTGTGCGGCGCGTGCGTCGGCATCTCGAGCACGATGCTGGTCGCCAAGGCGTTCGACGAGCTCGGCTGGAAGGGTGGCTTCACCGAGCGCGTCTTCGCGATCCTGGTCTTCGAGGATCTGATCGCGATCGTCTTGCTCGCGATCGTGACCGCGGTCGCGGGCGGCGCGGGCCTCGACGCCGGCGCGCTCGCGTCGCTGCTCGGGCGCCTCGCCGGCTTCCTCGCGCTGATCGTGATCGGCGGGCTCGTGATCGTGCCGCGCGCGATGCGCTGGATCGCCGCGCACGCGCGCCGCGAGACGCTGCTCATCAGCGCGCTCGCGATCTGCTTCGGCGCCGCGGCGCTGGCGTCGGGCGCCGGCTACTCGGTCGCGCTCGGCGCGTTCGTCGCCGGGGTCTTGATCGCGGAGTCGGGGCGCGGCCACGACGTGCTCGAGCTGGTCGCGCCGTTCCGCGACGTCTTCGCGATGGTGTTCTTCCTCTCGGTCGGGATGTCGATCGAGCCGCGCCTGCTCGCGCACGAGGCGCCGCGCATCCTCGCGTTCACCGCGGTCCTGCTCGTCACCAAGCCGCTCGGCGTCACGATCGGCACGTTCCTCGCCGGGCACGGGGTGCGCGACGGCGTGCGCGCGGGCGTCACGCTCGCGCAGGTCGGCGAGTTCTCGTTCGTGATCGCGGGCGTGCTCGGCGATCCGTCGCTGCTCGCGATCGCGGTCGGCGTGTCGTGCCTGACGACCTTGACGTCGCCGCTCCTGATCCGGCGCTCGGATCGGATCGCGACGTGGGTGGTCGGGCGCCTGCCGGGGCGCGTCTCGACCTTCGTCACGTTCTACGAGGGCTGGCTGGCGCGCCTGCGCGGCGCGACGACGTCGCGACGCACGCGCCGCGCGGTGATCGTCCTGGCGCTCGACGGCGCGATCGTCGTCGCGATCGTGATCGCGGTCTCGATCTTCGGCGGCGATGCGCTCGCCGGCGCCGGCCTCCACGGCGCGGTCGCCGACGTCGTCTTGATCGCGGCGGCCGCCGCGGCGGCGTCGCCGTTCGCGGTCAGCATGGTCCGGCAGATCGCGCGGCTCGCGCACCGCCTCGCCGACGAGATCATCCCCGCCGGCAAAGAGGTCGATCTCGGCCGCGCGCCGCGCCGCGCGCTGTTCGTGACCTTCGCGGTCGCGATCACGCTCGCGATCCTGGTGCCGTCGATCGCGATCGTGCAGCCGTTCGTGCCGGCGAGCTTCGCGGCGCTGCTCGTGCTCGCGTGCGCGCTCGTGATCGCGATGGCGCGCTCGCTCGCCGACTTCGACGGTCACGTGCGCGCGGGTAGCGCGCTGCTGGTCGAGCTGCTCGCGCAGCCGCAGCTCGATCAGGTCGCGACGATCCTGCCCGGGTTCGGCGAGACCTCCCGCGTGACCCTCGCGGCTGGCTCGCCCGCGATCGGCCGCTCGCTCGCCGAGCTCGATCTGCGCGCGCGCACCGGCGCGACCGTGCTCGCGATCCTGCGCGGCGGCGAGGGCATCGCGACGCCGTCGCCGACCGACCCGCTCCACGCCGGCGACGTCCTCGCGCTGACCGGCTCGACCGAGGCGATCGAGGCGGCCGCGAAGATCCTCTAGCGCCGCTTAGCGCCGCTAGCGATCGATCTTGTGATCGCGCGTCTCGCGGATGAAGAGCCCGCCGATCACGAGCGTGATCACGCAGACCAGGATCGGATACGCGAGGCCCGCGTAGATCGCGTTCGCGCCGAGCAGATCCTTCGCGAACGCCGACGTCGTCAGCGCGGTCGCGATCAGCGGCAGGAAGCCGCCGAACCAGCCGTTGCCGAAGTGGTACGGCACCGACATCGACGTGTAGCGAATTCTCGTCGGGAACAGCTCGACGAGGAACGCGGCGATCGGCCCGTACACCATGCACACGTAGACCATCTGCACCGCGAGCAGCGCGACCAGCGCGACGTCGCTGCGCGAGTCGGGCCGCGCGAAGTGCGCCATGCCGATGTAGATCGGGACGTACGTGAGCGCGGCGAGCGCGCAGCCGGCGAGGATGATCTTCTTGCGCCCGATGCGATCGCTCATCGCGCCGAACACGACGAACAAGGGCGTCGTGATCGCGAGCGCGATCGCGACGATGAGGTAGGCGTGGTGCCAGTCGAGGCCGAGCGACTTCTGCAAGAACGTGAGCGCGTAGAACTGGCCCGTGTACCAGACGACCGCTTGGCCCGCGGTCGCGCCGAACAGCGCGAGCACGACGTAGCGGAGGTTGACCTTGTTGGTGAAGCTCTCGACCAGCGGGTTCTTCGAGACCGTGCCTTCCTTCTTGATCCGCGCGAACAGCGGCGACTCGCGCATGCGCACGCGGATGTAGAGCGACACCGCGAGCAGGAGGAACGAGACGAGGAACGGCACGCGCCAGCCGTTCGCCTTGAACGCGGCCTCGCCGAAGCCCCAGCGCGCGACCCCGATCACCGCGAGCGACAGGAAGAAGCCGAGCGTCGCGGTGGTCTGGATGAAGCTCGTGTAGTAGCCGCGGCGCTCGTCGGGGACGTGCTCGGCGATGTAGGTCGCGGCGCCGCCGTACTCGCCGCCGAGCGCGAGGCCCTGGATCAAGCGGAGCAGGACGATCAAGACCGTCGCGAGCAGCCCGACCTGATCGTACGTGGGCAAGAGCCCGATCGCCGCGGTCGACGCGCCCATCGTGCCCATCGTGATCAGGAACGTGTACTTGCGGCCGATGCGATCGCCGATGTAGCCGAACACGATCGCGCCGAGCGGCCGCACGCCGAAGCCGGCGCCGAAGGTCGCGAGCGACTCGAGCAGCTGCGCGTTCTCGTTGCCGGGCGGGAAGAACAGCGCGCCGAAGAAGACCGCGAGCGTGCCGTAGAGGTAGAAGTCGTACCACTCGAACAAGGTCCCCAGCGACGACGCCAGGATCACGCGGCGGATCGTCGGGCGATCGAGCTCCTCCTGCTCCATGCCGCCATCCTATACTCGTGGGCATGGGGATTCGGGAGCTCACCATGATCGGCGTGATCGCCTTCGGTGCCCGCGCGGCGCGTGCGGACCACTACGACGATCTCGGCGTGCGCGTCGACGCGCCCGGCGGCGCCGCGTTACAGAAGGACGACAAATCGGTGCACGGCCAGATCGACGTCGACGGCGTGAGCGTGTCGATCAACGTGCTGCTCGCGGTGCAGACCGACTGGTCGCAGAAGAGCATCGCCGAGATGTTGCTGAGCGCCGGCACGCTGCCGGGCAGCGCGGGTCACGAGCTCTCGGGCACGCTGCGCGTCGTGCACGATCACCTGGTCGCCGACGAGATCTGGGAGGCGAACGACAGCGACGTCCGCTTCGAGTCGATCCTGTTCCCGACCGCGAAGGGCCTGTACATCGCCTCGTGGGGCACGCCGAAAGCCGACTTCGACAAGACCAAGGCGCGGCGCAACGCGTTCTTCCGCGACGCGATCGCGTTCGACGGCGGACCGCCGGGCGAGGAGATCCCGAAGTCCGCGGCGCGCGATCGCGTGCGCACGGTGACGAGCGCCGACGCGCTCAAGGCGATCGCCGACACCAAGCTCAAGGTGACGTACACCGACACCAAGAAGTCGAAGACGTTCGCGCGCGCGAAGATCGATCAGGCCGCGTGGGACGCCGACCTCGGCGCGCTGTTCGCGGAGGTCGCGAACGGCGGCGATCTGATCTGTCCGAAAGAGACCGCGTGCACGCTCGACAACCCGGCCGGCCCGCCGGTCGAGTACCGGTTCAAGAAGAACAAGCTCGTCGAGATCCGGACGACGGCGCCGCCGTCACCGTAGATACGCGGATGCGCGACGGGGATCCGCGCATCGCTCCGTCGCCGCGAAGGAGGTGCGCGCACGGACTGCGCGGACCCCGCCGACCACGGCGCGCCGGGCGTGGCTCACCGCATGCAGGGATGTCGGGCATGGTCGGCAGGGCGGCGCAGGGGTCGAGCGAGGAGCGCTTCCGTCTCCTCGCGGAGTACGCGGTGATGGGGATCTACGTCGTCCAGGACGGCGTCTTCACGTATACGAACCCGGCGCTCGAGCGCATGGTCGGCGTCGCGCCCGGAGAGCTGATGGGCCGCGACGCGCTGAGCATCGTGCATCCGGACGATCGTTCGATCTCGGCCGAGCACCTGCGCCGGCGCGTCGAGGGCGTCGAGGACACCGCGCCGTACGAGGCGCGGGGCGTGCGCAAGGACGGCGCCGCGTTCTGGTTCGAGGTGCTCGGCTGCCGCTCGACCTTCGACGGGCGGCCGGCCGTGATGGGCACGATGATCGACACGACCACGCGCCACACCGCACAACAGGCGGCGCGCCGAACCGAGGAGCGCCTCGCGCGCACGTTCAGCTTGTCGCCGGTGCCGACCGTGCTGTCGCGGATCCGCGACGGCCACATCATCGACGTCAATCCCGCGTTCGAGGCGCTGGTCGGGTACGACCGCGCCTCGCTGGTCGGGCACACCGCGGTCGAGCTCCAGCTCTGGGTCGATCTGAGCGTGCGCGCCGCGCTGGTCGTCGAGGTGATCGCGGGCGGCGTCGCGCGCGAGCGCGCGGTCTCGGTGCGGCGTCGCGACGGCGGCATCCGGGAGACCCTCGGCTCGTTCCAACGGCTCGACGTCGACGGCGAGCCGGTGTTCCTCGCGACGCTCGAAGACGTCACCGAGCGCAACAAGGCGCAGCGGCTGGTCGCGCAGCTGAACCGCCTCTACGCGATGCTCAGCCACACGAACGAGATGATCATGCGCGCGCAGCGCGCCGAGGCGATGCTCGAGGCCGCGTGTCGCATCGCCGTCGAGCAGGGCGGGCTCACGATGGCGTGGATCGGGCTCGTCGACGAGGCCGCGCACCAGCTGGTGCCGGTCGCGAGCGCCGGCGCCGTCGACGGGTACCTGGATCGCGTCCGGATCGACGTCGCGGATCCCGTCCGATCGGCCGGACCGACGGGACAGTGCCTGCGCACCGGCGCGCACGTCACGTGCAGCGACATCGCGCGCGATCCGGTGATGGAGCCGTGGCGCGACGAGGCGCTGCGGCGGGGCTATCGATCGTCGGGCGCGTTCCCGCTGAAGGTCGACGGCGCGGTCGTCGGCGCGTTCACGCTGTACGCGTCCGAGCTCGGCGCGCTCAACGAGCCGCACGAGCTGGCCTTGCTCGATCAGCTCGCGATGGACATCGGGTTCGCGCTCGAGGTCGATCGCCGCCGGACCGAACGCCGGCAGGTCGACGAGGCGCTGCGCGAGAGCGAGAGCCAGCTGCGCCAGGCGCAGAAGCTCGAAGCGATCGGCGTCCTCGCGGGCGGGATCGCGCACGACTTCAACAACATCTTGCTCGTGATCCTGAGCTACGCCGAGCTCGCGATGCGGCGGCTGCCGCCCGACGATCCGATTTGCGAGGACCTGCACGAGATCGACGTCGCGGGCCATCGCGCGGCGGAGCTGACGCGCCAGCTGCTCGCGTTCAGCCGCCAGCAGGTCATGCAGCCGCGCCGGGTCGAGCTCAACGAGATCGTCGAGGGCACGACCAACATGCTGCGCCGGTTGATCGGCGAGGACGTCCAGCTCGTCACGATCCGATCCGTCGAGCCCGCGCCGTTGTTCGTCGATCCGGGACAGATCGAGCAGGTCTTGATGAACCTCGCCGTCAACGCGCGCGACGCGATGCCGCGCGGTGGCACGGTCACCGTGCGCGTCGATTGCGCGGTGCTGGGCGGCGCCGAGGCGGCGCGGTTGGGCGTCGAGCCGGGGCCGCACGTCGTGCTCTCGTTCAGCGACACCGGGCACGGCATGGACAAGGCGACCCAGGCGCGCATCTTCGAGCCGTTCTTCACGACCAAGCCGGTCGGGCGCGGCACCGGGCTCGGGCTCTCGATGGTGTTCGGCATCATCCGCCAGAGCGCCGGCGCGATCGCGGTCGAGAGCACACCGGGCAAGGGCACGACGTTCCGGATCTGGCTACCGCTCGCGGATGGGAGCGCCGTCGCGCTCGCGCCGCCGGCGCGGGCGGTCGAAGGCCCGGCCGTCGAGCGCGGCACGATC
The DNA here is from genome assembly GCA_035493675.1 of Kofleriaceae bacterium. Lineage (GTDB taxonomy): Bacteria > Myxococcota_A > Polyangia > Haliangiales > Haliangiaceae > JAIOQA01. The sequence continues at coordinate 6,344 of DATJIA010000092.1, forward strand.
TTGCTCGTCGAGGACGACGAGCCGGTGCGCCGCATCGTGCACACGCTCCTGGCGCGGCACGGCTACGACGTGATCGAGGCGTCGAGCCCGGGTGATGCGCTGATCCTGTTCGAGCTCAACGTCGGCAAGATCGATCTCGTGCTCACCGACGTGGTGATGCCGCTGATGAGCGGCGACGAGCTCGCGCGACGGCTGGCGCGCCTGCGTCCGAGCGTGCGCGTGCTGTTCATGTCGGGCTATCCGGGGCGGCCGCGCGAGCCGCCGGGCGCGGTCGGCTTCGTCGACAAGCCGTTCGCGTCGGAGGAGCTGCTCGCCGCGGTCCGCGCGGCGATGGGCGCGCGTCACTTGCCGCCGGCCATCACCTTGACCAGCTCGTAGAGGTACTCGACGCCGTCGTCGAACGCCTTGGTGCCGACGCGCTCGTCCTTGCCGTGCGCGCGCACGTCGAAGATGTCGCCGGCGAGACCGCTGTGGCCGTAGCACTTGATGCCCGCGTTGCGCAGGTAGCGGCCGTCGGTCGCGCCCGCCGACATCGTCGGCACGACCGGGATGCCCGGCCAGAACTTCGCGCCGACCTGCGTCGCCGCGGCCTCGAGCTCGGGATCGACCGCGAGCGGCTCGCTGGTCGTGTCCTTGCCCGCGGCGGTGATCGTCACGCCCGCGTCGCCGATCACCTTCGCGAGCTGCGCCTGCACCTCGTCGGGGCTGTGGCCGGGGAGGATGCGGCAGTTGACCATCGCGCGCGCGACCTGCGGCAGCGCGTTGTCGGCGTGGCCGCCCTCGAGGCGCGTCGCGACGCAGGTCGTGCGGATCGTCGCGTTGTACGGCGGCTGCGCGCTGAGGCGCGCGAGCGCCTGCTTGTTCGGCTTGGCGGCGAGGATCGCCTTCATGTCGGCGGCGTTCTGGCCCTTCTCGATCTTCGCCATCGCCGCGAAGTACGCGCGCGTGGTGGCGTTCAGCTCGAACGGGAACTCGTACTTCTCGAGCTTCACGAGCGCGTCGGCGAGCTCGTAGATCGCGTTGTCCTTGCGCGGCTGCGAGCTGTGGCCGCCCTTGTTGTGGGTCTCGAGCCAGAACGACTGGAACAGCTTCTCGGTGGTCTGGATCGAATTCCAGCGCGGCTTGCCGTCGATCATCGCGACGCCGCCGCCCTCGTTGAGCGCGAGGTCGGCGTCGCCGAACAGATCCTTGTGCTTCGCGAGCAGGAACTTGATCCCGTACTCGTGCTCGTCGGAGATCTCCTCGTCGCACTCGAGCACGAGGATCAGATCGCGATCGGGCGCGTAGCCCTCCTGCTTCCAGCGCACCATGTTCGCGACCCACGCGGCCGCCATGAACTTGTCGTCGCCGGTGCCGCGGCCGTAGAAGTAGCCGTCCTTCTCGACCAGCTTGAACGGATCGGTCGACCAATCGGTCTTCTTCGCCTCGACGACGTCGATGTGCGCCATCAGGATCATCGGCTTCTTCACGCCGGTGCCGCGCAGGCGCGCGACCAGATCGCCGCGCTTGGGCGCCGGCTCGAAGACCTGCACGTCGGCTTTCGGGAAGCCGGCGGCGAGCAGGTGCGCCTCCATCGCGTGCGCCGCCTTCGCGGTGTCGCCGTTCGACTGCGTCGTGTCGATCTCGACCAGCTCCTTGTAGATGCTGTGCGAATCCTGCGCGAGCTTCTGAGCCTGCGGCGCGGCCGAGGCCGCGGCGCAACCGGCGAGGACGAGCGGGGCGATGTGACGCATGGCGACTACCCTACCGCCTCCCGTCACGAGGGTCACAACGCTCTCACGCCCATCTCCTCCGCACGTGGTGATGATGTCCGTTCCGGCGAGCGCCGGGCCCGCGAGCTGGATCGACGCCGAGATCGCGATCGCGTGGCGTCGCGTCGGCGCGTGCCTCGCGCGGCTGGTCGCCGCCGGCGAACGCCCGCCGAACCCGGCGATCGAGCGCCGCGTCGCCGAGCACGCGGGATCGGACGAAGGCGACGAGCTGTTCGCGCGATCGTGCGCGCCGCTGGGACGGCTCGCCCACGTGCTCGGCCTGCGCGCGCTCGACGTCGAGGTGATCGCGACCGCGCTCGCGCCGCACCTCGATCCCGCGCTCGAGGACGCGTTCGCGCTGCTCTCGCGCAACCAGCGGCGCGTGGTCGATCTCGAGCTGGTCGCCGATCTGCTCGGGCTCGATCGGAGCGCGCGCCTCGAGCTCGTCGACGTCCTCGATCCCGAGCGGGCGCTGATCGCGCTGCGCCTGCTCGCGGTCGAGCTCGGCGACGCGCGCGCGCCGTTCGCGCGCCAGATCCAGATCCCGCTCGACGTGCTGCCCCTGCTCGCGGGGCGCGGCGAGCTGTCGCCGGCGCTGCGACGATCGGCGCGGCTGGTGCGCGCCGCGGCCGATCTCGACGATCTCGTCTATGACGACGTCACGCGGGCGCGCCTCGCGGAGACCTGCGCGACGATCGGCGCGAGCGCGGATCTCGCCGAGCCGCCGTGGATCGTCCTGTGGGGCCCGCGCGGCGCCGGCAAGCGCACGCTCGCCGCGCGCATCGCGGCGTACGCGACCCGGCCCCTGCTCGAATTCGACACGACCACCGTCGCCGACGGCTCCGGCGACGAGCAGCTCCGCCGCGCCCAGCGCGAGGCGTTGCTCCACGGCGCCATCCTGTACGTCGGTCCCGTCGAGGGCGAGCTCCTCGCCAACGAAGGCCGCGATCTCGTGCGCCGCCTGCGCAACTTCGCGGGCACCGTGATCTTCGGCGTCACGGCGGATCAGGCGCCGCGCTTCGCCGCGTCGCGACCGCTACAGGAGCTCGCCGTCCCCCCGCTCGGCGAGCGCGAACGCCTCGCGCTGTGGCAGCGGCAGATCCCGAACGTCGCGGCGGACGCGATCGCACGCGGCTTCAAGCTCACGCCCGGATCGATCGTGGAGATCGCCGCCGAGGCGCGCGCGAGCACGCGCGGCGTGAAGCCCGCGGATCTGCGCGCCGGCGTCGATCGCCGCCTGCGCAGCGAGCTCGGCGAGCTCGCGCGCCCGGTGACGACGAGCGTGACGTGGAACGATCTCGTGCTCCCCGCGGATCAGAGATCGAGACTCGAAGAAGTCATCGATCGCCATCGCCTGGCCGATCAGGTCTTCGGCGCGTGGGGGCTCGGCGCGCGCCTCGGCTACGGCAAGGGCGTGATCGCGCTCTTCTCGGGGCCGCCCGGCACCGGCAAGACGATGATCGCCGGCCTGGTCGCCAACGAGCTCGAGCTCGCGCTGTACAAGGTCGATCTCTCGCAGGTCGTGTCGAAGTGGGTCGGCGAGACCGAGAAGCAGCTCGGCAAGCTCTTCGATCTCGCGGCGCGCGCGCACGCGGTGCTCCTCTTCGACGAGGCCGACGCGCTGCTCGGCGCGCGCACCAAGGTCGAGTCGTCGAACGATCGCTACGGCAACCTCGCGGTCAACTACCTCTTGCAGCGCCTCGAGGACTACGAGGGCGTCGCGATCCTCACGACCAACCTGGCGTCGTCGCTCGATCCCGCGGTGCAGCGACGCCTGACCTTGCACCTCCGGCTCGCGCTACCCAACGAAGACGAGCGCGCGCGCCTGTGGCGCTCGTTCCTGTCGCCCGCGATCCCGGGCGCGACCACGATCGATTTCCGCGCCCTCGGCGACGAGCTCGAGCTCGCCGGTGGGCACATCAAGAACGCCGCGGTGCGCGCGGCGTTCCTCGCGGCCAGCGCCGGCCGTCCGCTCGACATGGAGCTCGTGCGTCGCGCCGCGCGCCTCGAGCTCGAAGACATGGGTCGACTCTAGGAGTGAACGATGGGCTTTTTCGACGACGTCAGCAGCTTCTTCGGCATGGGTGAAAAGAAGGACGAGGGCCCGATCTCGGTGCCGCTCGGGTACGACGAGAAGACCGCCGCCAACGATCCGGCGGTGAAGGCCGCGCAGGCGAAGTACTCCGCCGCCGAGCAGCACGAAGAGGAGCTCAAGCAGCAAGAGATCACGATGAAGCAGCAGGCCGAGGCCGCGCAGTTCGAGGACTGGATGAAGAAGTCCAACGCCGCCCAGGCCGACTACGAGGCGCTCAAGACCAAGTACGAGGCGTCGCGCACCAAGGCGCAGGGCGGCGATCTCTACGAGGACGAGAAGCAGGCGATGTACCAGAAGCTGACCGGGCTCTACCAGAAGGCCGAGACGCTCAAGAACCGCGCCGCCTTCAACGCGCAGAACCCGCTCGACAAGTACATGGACCAGAAGTTCGTCGCGCAGCTCAAGCAGGCCGGGCTCGCGCGCATGCAGGCGTACGCCGAGCTCGACGCCGCCAAGCGCGCGACCGGGCGCGCGCGTTAGAGCGACAGCGCGGGCTCGACGCCGGCGGCGCGATCGCGGCGCAGCTTGTCGGCCTTGTACGCGGCCTGGAAGCCCATGCCGACGGTGATCGCGGTGAGCCACCAGAGCCAATCGAGGAAGAACGCGACGCCGAGCGAGAGCTCGAACAGCGTGTACGCCGCGAAGATCGCCATCGCGGCGTACATCGCGAAGCTCGCCTTCTTGCCCGCGATCGCGGCGAGCGCGAGGTTCGCGACGCCCGCGATGCCGGTGAACACGACGAAGTAATACGCCTTGTCGACCAGGCTCTTGATCTCGCTGTCGCCGCGGCCGCTCACGGCGTCGTGCAGCTTCGAGATGTCGCTGTAGTGGAGGCCGGCGGCCAGCGCGTACAAGGCGCCGACGATCACGAGCGCGAGGCGCGCGCGCTTGATGTGCGGCCCCATGAACGCCGCGATCTCGAGCTCGGTCAGCTCCGCCTGGGTGGGGGGTTGGTAGTCGGTCATCGCGGCGCGACTCTCGCACGCCTCGCGCGGTATGGATCGACCGTGTTCGATCATCTCTCCATCGGCGTGACGGATCTCGTGCGCGGTCGTCCACGAAGCGCGTCAGGGCGCGCGGTACCAGATGCACGCGCTCTCGACGCAGCCGCACGACGCGCCCTGGGTCGGGAAGCCGCCCTGGCGCATCTCGCAGCTGGTGATCACGCCTTCCTCGTGGCTGCAGACCTCGCCGGAGCAGCCGCCCGTGTGGCAGTCGGCGTCGGTCGTGCACGCGTTGTCGTAGTCGGTGCCTTCGAGGCGCGCGTACATCGGATCGTCGGGCGCGATCGCCGGCGTGCGCTGCGCGGATGGGCTCGGCGGCGGCGCGGTCCCCGGCTTGCTGGAGCCCGAGCACGCGGCGACGAACAGGACGATCACGATCGATGCGGTCCGCATGCGCGAACTGTACTCGCTACGGCGTGATCGACACGACCGCGTTGTCCAGCGCGCGCTGCCAGCCGCCGCCGAGCGAGACGTCGGTCGGATCGAGGCGGATCCCGAGGGACACGACGCGGCCCTTGATCGCGATCGCCGGCTGACCGTCGCTCCACGACGCGACCAGCGTCGCGCCGGGATCGACGATCGAGATCGGGTGCTCGCCGGCGGTGATCGGATCGGGGTCGGTGGTGACGACGTGATCGATCGCGTCGACCTCGTACGGCGCGCTCGCCGGCGGGCGCAGCGGCAGATATCCGGCGGTGAGCAGGCGCCCGAGCAACGACGATTGCCCCTGCGCGTACGCCAGCGTGACGACCGCGCCGCCGCTGTCGACGTAGTCGGCGAGGCGATTGCCGAAGTCGACGCGGCCCGCGGCCTGGAGGATGTAGCGATCGTTCCACCAGTAGACGACCGCGTCGTACGCCTCGAGCACGCCGGGCCCCGGCGCGTTCGAATAGCTCGAATCGATCGTCTGCGTGTCGACGCTCGCGACGCGCGGATCGGCGAGCAGCGCGCCGCGCACCTGCTCGACCTCGAGCGTGTTCTGGTAGCCCGCGAGCACGAGCACGCGCCGGCCCGCGGGCGGCTTCGCATCCGGGCTCGGCCGCGCGTCCGCGGCGGGCCGCGCATCGGGCGCGTGTCGCGCATCGGGGTGCGCGCTGATCCGCGCGTCCGGATCGCTCGCCGCATCGACCCCGTCGTCCGGGCTCGGCCCCGTGTACAGCCCACAACCCGCGGCCAAGGCCGCGACCACGATCCACCGCGTCGTCATGCACCGAGCGTCGCGGCCGCATCGTGCGGCATCGTTGCGACGGCGTTGCGAACTGTTGAGGGCTCGTCGTCGTACACAGGCCTTACGCTCCCCGCATGGACGTGACCTACTTCTTCGACCGCACGGACTTCTCGGTGCGCCACGTCGCGACCGCGATGTCGACGAAGCGAAGCGTCGACGGCACCTGGCGCGCGGAGGGCGTGTGGACCCTCGGTCAGATCGCGCGGATCATCCGCGAGGGCAAGCAGACCGAGGTCGACCCGCAGCTGCCGCCCTGGTGCTCGCACCCCGACGCCGAGCTCGTCCTCGAGTGGTGCATGGCCATCCTGGAGATGGCGCGATGGGCTTCGTCGTTTCGAGGAGCCGGTCGGATTTGAACCGACGGTGGAGGTTTTGCAGACCTCTGCCTTACCACTTGGCTACGGCTCCAGACCCTCTTGGGGTGGGGCGTTGATGTACCAAACGGGGGGCGGGGGGCGCAAGGGGCGTCACTTGCCACCGAAGCAGCTGGCGGTCTCGTTCTCGACCCGCGCCGCTCCGACGATCTGCCATTCGCCGAGGTAGCGGAGCTCGAGCCCGAGCTGACCGACCCAAACCTGGTGGTCGCAGGTCGCGTCGGCGAGCGCGGCGCCGCCGTACGGCCCGGCGACGAACATCATCATCGCGTCGTCGTCGCGCTTGGCGACGCCGATGCCGATGCGGCCGCCGGCGGCGGCCTCCTTCGGCGGTTCCGGGTTGGTGCTGGTGTGCGCCATCATCGAATCGAGGAGCGCGTCGACGCGCGCGTACATCCGCGCCCGCGAGTCGTAGCCGACCGCGACGTTCGCGATGGTGCCGCCGTTGAGCTCGGCGCCGATGAACGCGCCGTGCTTCGCGCCGACGCCCACGAGCGCGCCGCCGCCGTACATGCATCCGCTCGTGAGGATCGCGAGCCACGCAGCCTTCATGCGGCGACACGCAGCACGTTGCGTGCCGTGCGGCGCGTCGCAGAATCGCGCAGTTGCCCGCGCCGTGTTCGCGCGCACGGACGCGCGATCGGACATCGATGTCAGGGCTCGTCGAGGACGTCGCCGAGCGTGCGGCGCGGGGCGGGGGGCAACGCGGCGCCGAAGCCGAGGCGGAGGATCAGCTGCGGGTGCGCGCGCGGCGTGAGGAGCGCGGCGACGCGCTCGCGGAGATCGGGCACCTCGAGCACCTGGTTGAGGAACGACGCGGTGAGGCCGAGCGACGTGGCGGTCAAGAGGACCGCTTGGAGGGCTTGGCCGCAGGCGAGCCAGGAGGCGGGCTCGTCGTCGCGCGTCGAGAAGACGACGATCGCGGGCGACGCGATCACGCGCTGCTGCTCGAGCGACGCGAACGCGCCGCGCAGGCGCGCGCCGAGGAGCGATCGATACTCCTTGCGCGCGATCGGGATGCCGTCGCGGCGCTTGCGCCACGACGGGACGAGCCAGCGCGCGAGCTCGCGGCGGTAGCGGCGCGTCGAGAGCGCGCGCCGATCGGCGAAGGCGATCAGCTCGGACACCAGCTGCTTGGCGCGCGGCGTGAGGCGGGTGAGCGTCGTGCCCTCGGCGGCGGCGGCGGCGGCGAGCGACGACATGATGGCGTGCGAGACCGGGCGCGGCGCGAGCTCGCCGCGATCGGTGTGGCGCTCGTGGATCGCGGCGGCGAGCGCGCGATCGTGATCGGACGGATCGCGATCGGCGCCGACCGTGACGCGCGCGAGCAGCTCGGGGCGCGAGACGTGCGGGAACGTGCGCACGCGATCCTCGCGGCCGGCCGCGCGCAGCGAGACGCGCAGGTTGTAGAGCGCCGCGCCGCAGCTCATCACGAGCTGGCGCGCGTCGGGATCGATCACGCGGAGGTGGCGCGACAGATCCGCGCACAGATCGATCGACGCGCCGTGGAGCGTGAAGCGCCACGGCTGCGTGTTGTGCGTCGACGGTGCGAGCACCGCGTCGGCGACGCCGCAGCGGAGGAGCGTGCGCGTGTCCATGCGCGCAAGGACTGCAAGGCGTGTGCGCGGCGGAGCGAGTCGATTTCGCGCAAAGCGTGCGCGCGAATCACGGCGGGGTCGCGTAGCTGCGCGACGGGAACGGATCGGCGGCGCCGCGGCGCGCGAGCTCGCCCGGCGTCCAGGTCGCGCCGTACTCGGGGAAGATCGCGACGCCGACGACGCCGACGTTCGAATCGCCCGAGGTCTGCGCGGCGTACGACTCCGACACGCGGCCGAAGCGGAACGCGGCGACGCTCTCGTCCGACTGGCGGAAGCCGTCGATCACCAGCTCGCCGCGCGGCTCGAGGATGTAGCCGCGGCGATCGACGCCGGCGGGCTTGCCGTCGATCACGTCGAGCCCGTCGACCGACGCGACGATCTCGAAGCGCGCGTCGGTCGAGTTGCGCACGACGATGCGGTAGCGCTCGCCGTCGCGGCCGACGACCAGCGTCTGGCCGCCCGACGCGAAGCCCTGCAGGAGCGATCCGTTCTCGCTGACCAGCGAGATGCCGATCGCGCCGTCGCCCGGATAGATCTCGAGCGGCACGAGCGAGCCGCCGAAGTAGCGCGCCTGCGCGAGCACGCCTTCTTCGTCGTTGTAGCGGATCACCGCGGTCGCCCACGGCGTCGACGACGCGCGCTCGAACGGCTTGGTCGTGACCGGCGCGTAGACGTTCTCGCCCCAGGTCGTGCCGAGCCCGGGGCGCTCGGTCGGCGCGGGGCTCGGATCCGCGACGTAGCCCGACGACGCGGTCGCCGGCGCTTCGCGCGCGATCGGCTTCTGCGCCATCGACATACCGCCGGCGCAGGCAGTGAACGAGAGAAGAACGAGAGAGAGCGAACGCATGACGATCCTTTCGCGAGAGATCAGCTAGCGGCCCCAGTGCATGCCCCACGAGAAGTACAAGCCGACGTCGTTGCGCGACGGCGGCGTCGCCATCGTGCAGGGCCCGCCGCAGACGGCGGGCGAGTCGGTGCGCGGCGCGCGCGCGAGGATCGCGCGGAAGCCGAGCCACATGCCGATGTGGCGCGGGTGCGCCGATTGCCAGTACGCGTGACCGTCGAGCTCGGCGCCGAAGCCGAGCACGAGATCGGGACGATCGAGCACGCCGCCCGGCGCCCACGAGACGTGCTCGTAGCCGACGCCGGCCTCGGCCCAGTAGTCGCCGGCGATCGGGCCGTCGTCGTCGGTGTGGAAGAGGCTCATGCGCGCGGTGAGCCCGCCGCGCGAGAGATCGCCGCGGCGATCGCCGGAGTCGCCGTCGCCGACCGAGAGGTAGTCGTACTCGGCCATGCCGGTGACCTCGCCGTAGCGGCCGCCGATCGCGACGTGCAGGCCCGACGACGCGCCGGTGACGTCGCCGACGTCGCCGCCGCCGATCAACATGCCGATGCGCGCCTCGATGCGGTGCGGCGTCTTCGGGGTGTCGGTCGCGATCACCGCGTCATCGGCGCGCGCGATCGAAGGGAGAGCGAGCAGGACGACGGCGGCCAACCAAGCGAGGCGCATGCCCGTCGAACGAGACGCGCGCGCGCGACTTACGCTGTAAGCCGCGCGGTCGTGCGGCGTTCAGATCAGAACGGCCAGAGGTTCCAGAGGTAGTACAGGCCGGTGACGAGGAACGCGGTCAGCGCCCACGCGCCGAGCAAGCTGATCGCCCGCGGCGACAACGATCGCTTGATCACCCGCGCCGCGATCGTCGTCACCGCCGCGCCGACCGCGCCGCCGATCGCGCCCCACACGACGTTGCCGACGTACGTCATCGTCGCCGGCGCCGCGCGCCCCGACGTCATCGCCCACACGCCCTCGTACGGGAAGTAGGTGAGGCGCGGCCAGCCGAGCGCGTCGCACAAGAGATACGCGAGGCACGCGCCGATCACGCCGCCCATCGCGGCGGCGTACACGAGCTGCCAGCGGGGGATCACGATCTCGGGCCGTGACACGTCGCGCACGTGGTCCCCGTGAGCTTGAACGCGACGCCGCCGTCGTGACAACCGGCGCACGCCGCCTTCTTCGGCGACGGCACGAGGCCGAGCGAGGTCGCGGCGGCGACGCCGTCGTGACAGCTCGTGCACGGCAGCGCGTGGGTCGCGTGGCGGAAGCGCGCGCGCACCGACCACGCGGCGGCGAGCCGATCGCGCGTGCGATCGGCGGCGAGCGCGAGCTGATGACAGCCGTTGCAGTCGTCGAGCTTCGGCGCCTGCTTGGCGTGGCAGCTCGCGCACGCGGCGTGGCCGCGCGGCGGACGCAGCTCGCGCTCGGAGCTGCGCGTCGTGTGGCACGTCGCGCAGTCGCCGGCGTGCGCCGCGTGCGAGATCTTCGCGCCGAACTCGGTCTCGGGCGGCGGCGGGCGATCCGCGATCATCTTCCGCCACGGCTCGGTCGCGATGTGGCACGCGCCGCAGATCGCCGGCGCCGCCGACGAGAAGTCGGCGGCGTGGCAGGCCACGCACACCTCGTGCGACGGCGCGGTCGCCTCGCCGCGGCGATCGATCGCGTGACACGACGTGCACGCGACGTCGCCGATGCGGGGCGCGTGCGCGGCGTGCGAGAAGCGCTCGAGCGGGCGCGCCGGGCGCCACGTGATCGTCGGCGCGCGCGTGTGGCAGCGCGTGCACGCGCCGGTGGTCGCGAACGCGGCCTTGCCGTCGTGGCAGGTCGCGCACGCCGCGGTCGCCGGCGGATCGAGCGTCGCGCCGTCGGCGGCGGCGATCGAGACGTGACAGCTCGTGCAGCTCGCGGTCGAGCGCAGGCGGTGGCGCGCGTGATCGAAGCCGTCGAGCGCGAGCGGGTTCTCGACCATGCGCGGCCCGGCGGCGGGGCCGTAGGCGTCGGGGTGACAGCTCGCGCACGCGGTCATCGCCGGCGCGGCGCCGCCCGGCTTCGCGTGGCACGCGACGCAGCGCGCGTGGGGCCCGGTCTGCTTCGTGAAATGACAGCTGTCGCACGCGACCTGCGCGTGGCCCTTGTGCGACATCGTCAGCCCGAAGTCGCGATCGATCGTGTACGGCGGGTACGGGACGCCGAGCTTCGCGCGCTTGCCGCTCGTGCGCGCGGCGAGCGCGGCGCCGGCGTGGCACGCGGTGCACACGCGGATCTGATCGGCGGGCACGGCGATCTTCTGCGCGGACTTCGCCGGCGCCGCGCCGTGGCACGCGCCGAAGCACGCCTCGTGCGCCGGCTTCCCGACGATGCGGCCCTGCGCGAGCGCGTGACAGCGCGTGCACGCGAGCGCCTCCTTGCCCGACACGATCAGGTTGCGATCGTGGATGCGGTGATCGAAGCCGACCGGGCGCTGCTGCGCGGGATCGAACGTCGGCGGCGCGTCGGCGAGCTGCGCGAGCTTGTCGTCGAGCTCCGGCGGATCGTCCGGATCCGGAGACGCTTGCGCCATGCACAAGATCGCGAGCGCGGCGAGCACGACGCGCTTCACAGCGATCCCTCCGCCAACAAGCGCAGGCTCTTGTAGCCGAGCACCTCGGGCGCGAGGGCGAGCCCCGTCGACAGCTCGTACTCCGCGTGCAAGCGGAACCGCGGCGTCACCCACGCCTCGAGCGAGAAGCGGCCGCCGCCGCGGATGTCGCGCACCGGCACGTCGGGCGCGATCGCGTTCGCGAGCGTGCCGCCTTCGTAGACGTCGTAGATCGAGTGGAAGCGGATCACGCGCGCGTAGATCTCCGCCTCGGCGCTGAGCTTGCGCGCGCCGAGCGAGTAGCGCGTCGTGACGCCCATCTCGAAGAACGACTGCTCGCCCTGCGTCGCCGACGGCGGGATCGGGTTGAGCGGCAGCGCGTAGCCGAGCCCGGCGAGGCCGGTCAGCATCGGATCGATCGAGTCGCGCCGATAGCTGCGCAGGAGCGCCGAGCTGCCGAACGCGAGCGAGCGGCGCACGCGCACCTCGAACGCGGCGCCGACCTCGCCCCAGGTCGCGGCGAACGAGCTGTCGGGGATCGACTCGCGCGTCTGATCGAGCGCCGCCGCGCCGCGCACGAGCAGATCGACGTTGTCGAGGAGCACGGTGCCGGCGCGCACCGACGCGAGCAAGCGCGGCCCGACCGCGCCCATGTCGAGATAGCGCCGCGCCGCGCTGGGATCCGACGCCGACACCCACTCGGGATCCCAGCGCCAGTCGTAGCTCGATCGATGATCGACCTCCGCCATGATCCGCGTGACGTCCGAGATCCGGAAGTGCGCGGTGACGTTCTCGTGCGCGAGCCGTCCGTCGAGCGTGCGGACGCTGCCGCGCAGGTAGAGGCCGCGCCCGCGCGTGACGCTGGCGCCGAGCTCCTGGTGATCGTGATCGCCCCAATGGAACGTCGAGGCGTCGATCACCGCGGGGAAGCGCTTCCACGCCATGAGATCGACGCGCGCGTCGGCGCCGCTGATCGAGTCGCGCGCGCCGCCGGCGACGTTCCAGTCGGGCACGCGCGTGCCGCCGAACAGGTGGACCTTGTAGATCTTGGTCTCGTAGCCGACGACGAGGCCGTCGATGTGCGCCGGCGCGGGGCCGTACACGTACTGTCGCCCCGCGCGCACGCGCAGCGGCTGCAGGTACTTCTGTTCGAAGAGGCCGTCGGCCTCGGCCCAGCCGGAGCGGACCTGCACCGGCTCGCTGCCGTCGTAGGCGGTCGGCAACGGCGGCGAGCCCGACTGCGCATAGAAGACCGCGTGCGCGGCGAGGTACGTCGAGAGCGACGGCAGCACCAGCCCGTGCGAGCCGAGATAGAGATCGCCGAAGCCGTAGCCACGCGACGCGTCGTAGGAGGACGGCAGCGGGTGGCCGCTCAGATCCGGGTGCCCGGAATTCTGCGCGCCGTCGACGCCGAAGCCGAGATCCATGCGGAAGCGCACCGCGGCGGCGTCGTCGGTGAGCGCGATGCCTCGATCGGCGGCGCGCTCGGCGCGCGCGCGGAGCGGGGCGGGGATCGCGGAGTCTTCCTCGGTGCCGGTCGCTTCGGTGTCGTGCTGCGCCGCGCGCATGTGCAGGTGCGCGAGCGGCGCGTGGTGCACGCGCAGATCGGGATCCGCGGCGGCCGACGTGGCGACGAAGATCAAGACGATCTTCTTCACGGCGAGCTCGTCCCCGCGTTGCCCGGGTGACAGCGCACGCACGACGTGTCGGGGTCGTGGCACGTCACGCACGCGCGGATGTTCACGCGCGCCTGACCGCCGTGCTCGAGCAGGAACGACTCGCGCGGCAGGTGCGAGCGGGGCAGCTGCGTGTGGCACGCGGTGCAGAAGTCGGCGACGTGACAGGTCGCGCAGCGGGTCGCGTCGGCGGCGGCCTCGCTGCCGTGATCGAGCTCGCGGAAGCTGATCGTGTGATCGCGCGGGCGCATCGTCTGGTGGCACTCGTCGCACGCGCCGTTGCGATTGCCCGACAGCTGCGTGTGGCAGCGCGCGCAGCGCGACGGATCGGCGGCCGCGGCGTCCGCGTGATCGGATCGGAAGGCGAGCGTGTGATCGACGGGCAGCTCGGTCGCCGGGAGGTGATCGCGCGGCGCCAGCGTGCCGAGCGATTCGCTGCGCTCGGTGTGGCAGGTCTCGCAGATGCGCATGCGCTGGTTGGGCGGCACGCGCCCGGCGTCGTCGTGGCAGCCGACGCACGCGGCGATCGGCGGCGGCGCGTGATCGCTCCGTTGCTTCGCGAAGCGCGTCTGATCGTGGCAGGTCTCGCACGAGATGTGGCCGCCGGCGGCGTCGGCCTGATGGAGGCGATGATCGAACTGCAGGTCGCCGCGGATCAGGCGCCGCGGGTGGCGCTCGACGGCGCCGGCGGCGTGGCAGCTGTCGCAGTCGCTCATCGACGGCGCGCGCTCGCCGAGCTTGACCTCGGCGGCGTGGCAGCGCGCGCAGTCGGCGTGGGTCGCGGTCGACGGATAGGCGGCGTCGCCCTGCGCGTGGCAGTCCTCGCACGCGACGTGGAAGCCGACCGCGCGCTCCATCTTGCCGCGATCGAGGTGGGTCGCGTGATCGAACCGCGACGGCGCCGCGCGCCACGGATCGACGCGCGGGTACGGCTTGAGCGTCGACTTCGTCGCGCCGGTCGCGTCGACGTTCGCGTGGCAGACCGCGCAGAACGCGCCCGGCGGCTGCGTGAACTCGCGCTGGTGGCACTGATCGCGATCGCACGGCGCGTGATCGTTCGCACCCGGCGGCGTCACGCCGTGGCACTCGCCGCACGCGAGCGAGACGTGTTGCGAGTGCGGGAAGCGCGTCGGATCCGCGGGCGGCGGCGGCGCTTCGATCCGTGCGGCCGCGCGACACGCCGCGAACGCGACGATCGCGGCAAGCCCCGGCCCGCGCGGCATGCGCCGACGGTATCACGCACCGAGCAGGCGATCGATCACCGGTCGGGCGACGTGAGGCTGATCTTCGACGAGGAGCACGTCGACGACCTCGCGGCAGATCCCGGACGGCCGCCACACGGTGATCGCGAACCGGCGATCGGTCGAGTAGCGGAACACGCCGATCGCGCCCGGCAGGTGCGCGAGCGCGGCGAGCGGATCCTCGCCGACGTAGCTGTGCACGATGACCTCGCCGGTGTCGGTGACGAGCGACGGCGCCTGCGCCCAGAAGCGCTCGAGCACCGCGGCGCCGGGCGGGGCGCGCCGGTGCAGCGAGTCACCGGCGCGCGGGATGCCGGTCTCTGCCGGGATCGGCGCGTTGAACGTGACCAGATCCCAGCCGGGACCGGCGCCGTCCGCGAGATCCGCGACCGCGGCCTCGACGTGCGTCACGCCGCTCAGCGCGAGCCCGGCGCGCGCGCGATCGATCGCGTGCGGCGAGACGTCGGTCGCGCGGATCTCGCGCGCGCGTCCCGGCGCGGCGAGCGGCGCGACGCACGCGCCGGTGCCGACGTCGAGCCAGCGCGCGGCGCGCGACGAGGGCAGGGACGCGATCAGGTGGTGCGTCGAGTCGTCGGGCCACAAGACGCTCGCGCTCGGGTCGTCTTCCCGATCGCACACCGCGATCGACGAGCCGATCGGCAGCAGCATGCAGGTCGCGCGCACGGTCGGGCCGCCGTCGTCGATCACGAGCCCGGCCTCGACCAGGCGATCGAGCTCGAGCGCCGCGCGCGCGTGATCGCGATCGATCGCTCGCCCCGCGCAGAAGAGCCACAGCGGCACGCTCGCCCGCGGCGGGCGCGGCCCCGGATCGCGCCGCTCCGGCAGGACCCAGCGCAGCTGCGACGCGTGGCTGATCCCGAAGCACGTCTTCATCGCGCGCTCGGTGAGCCCCGCGCGCGCGAGCGCCACGCCGAGCTCCCTCATTGGTGCGCGTGCAGCTTCGCCATGTCGTACTCGAAGTACGTGACGAGGTCGCTCGCGATCACGCGCGCGAACGCCTGCCGCTTGGCGGCCGCGTCGAGCCCGCCGAGCATCGCGCTGTAGTACGCGAGCTCGGCCTTGCGCGCCCGCGTGGTCGCGCGCTGCTCGACGGTGACGAGATCGGCGCGGCCGGTCGCGAAGCGCGCGAGATCGTCGGGCCACAGGCCGCCGTTGCGCGTGCGCAGGAACTCGAGCGCGAGCGGATCGGGCGGGCGGCCGGCGCCCTTCGACTCGGCGACCAGCTGCAGGCACACGTAGATCTTGTTGAAGTCGGTGACGCCGTCGGCGCCGAGCGCGCGGTGCACCGCATCGGCGGCGTGATCGATCACGCCCTCGCCGAGCAGGAACGCGACGACCCCGAGGTACGTGTTGGCGCCGTCGTCGTCGACGTCCATCGCCGCGTCGATCAGATCGATCGCGCGGTCGTGCTCGCCGAGCGCCCACAGGACCTTGCCGCTCTCGAGCATGCGCTCGCCGGCGGCGGCGGGCGGCAGCTCGACCTTGTCGCCGAGATCCGCCCACTCGCGCAGCGCCTCGAGGTACTCGTTGCGCGCCTCGCGGGCGTGGCCTTGCCCGGCGAGCGCGTCGCCGTGCAAGCGCAAGAGCTTGGCGTGCGCGAACTGCGCCTCGGGCTCGCGCTCGGGCAGCTTCAGGCCGGTCTCGGTCCACTCGCGCGCCTCGTCCCACTTCTCGCGCGCGATCGCGATCGTCGCGAGCTGATCGAACGCCTCGGCGCTGGGCGCGAGCTCGATCGAAGACGCCAACAACGTTCGCGCGGCCTCGACGTCGCCCTGGCCGAGCAGGCCCTTGCCGGCGGTGACCCGCGCGAGCGCGCGCTCGCCGCGCCAATCGCCGGGCGCGCCGTCGAGGAAACGCTCGATCGTCTGGAGCTGGTCGCGCGCCGCGTTCGGGCGCCCGCTCTCGGCGAGGCGCGCGAGCCGCTCGCGATAGAGCGGCGCGAGCTTGCGCGCGAGCTCGGGATCCGCGGCGTCGATCGCGCGCGCGGCCTCGTACAGCGCGATCGCCTGCTCGACGCGCCCGAGCGCCGCCGCGTGACCCGCCGCCGCCGCGGTCGCGGTCGCGTCGCCGCCGAACTTCGCGCGCGCCGCGAGGCAGATCGCGAGCGCCGCTTCCGGATCGGGGACGCCCTTGGAGTCGCGCAGATCGCGCGCGAGCGCGACCCAGTCGTCGCTGCCGCCGCCGGCCGCGACGTGGCGCGCGCGCGACAAGAGGTCCGGATCCTCGCCGATGCCCTTCACGTGCTCGAGCATCGGCGCGATCTCCGGCGCGCGGCCGGCGCGCGCGAGCACGGTCGCGATCGCGCGCGCGGTGACGCCGACGTCGCGATGGGCCGCGACCAGATCGAAGGTCGCGCCGTTCGGCTGATTGAGGAGCGCCGCGACCTTCGCCTGGCGCGCGAGGACCATCTGCACGTAGCGATCGACGAGCCATTTCTGCGGCAGCGCGCGCACGATCGGTTGGATCGTCGCGATCGGCGCGCCGCCGCGCGCGACCTCGCCGTGCTCGGAGGCCGCGAGATCGTCGACGAACGCGAGGATCTCGTCGAGCTGCTCCTTGGCGGACTCCGCCCGCGCCGGATCCGCCGACGCGAGCAAGACCAGCGCGGTCGCGGTCTCGCGATCGCCGCCGCTCTTCGCCATCTCGACCTCGATCTGCGCGAGCGCCTTCGCGTGGGGCGCCAGCGCCGCGCCGATCGCGTCGGGATCCGCCGTGTACAGGCTCGCGCCCGCCAAGAGATCCGCGTGCGCCATGTCGTGCTTGTGCGCGTCGAGGTGCGCGCGCGCGCGGTCCAAGAAGATCGAGAGCAGCTTCGCGCGCGTGTCGTCGCGCGCGGCGCCGGGCGGCATCGCCCACATCCGATCGCGGATCAGCTCGAAGTCGGTCTCGTCGGCGATGTCGTACGGCGCGTCGGTGACCGGCGGCGCGGTCGGGCGCGCGGGGCGCGGACAGCCGACGAGCGCCACGAGCAGGAAGACGAGCGCGCTTCGCATCAAGACGGAGACTAGCATCGTGCTAGGGTCGCGCCCGTGCAGCCCACCGGCATCGTCGTCCAGAAGTACGGCGGGTCCTCGGTCGCCGACATCGAGAAGATCCGCCAGGTCGCCAAGCGCATCGCGCGTACGAAGGCCACCGGCAAGAAGGTCGTGGTCGTCGTCTCGGCGATGGGCAAGACCACCAACGCGCTGATCGAGAAGGCGCGCGCGATCAGCGCGTCGCCGTCGCGGCGCGAGCTCGACATGCTGCTCACGTGCGGCGAGCGCGAGGCGATGTCGCTCTTGACGATGGCGCTGCTCGAGGAAGGCCTCGAGGCGATCAGCTTCACCGGATCGCAGGCGGGCATCCTCACCAACGATCGACATTCGGGCGCGCGCATCGTCGAGGTGCGGCCGTTCCGCATCGAGGACGAGCTCGATCGCGGCAAGGTCGTGATCGTCGCCGGCTTCCAGGGCGTGTCGTACAAGCGCGAGATCACCACGCTCGGCCGCGGCGGCTCCGACACGACCGCGGTCGCGCTCGCCGGCGCGCTGCGCGCCGACTACTGCGAGATCTGCTCCGACGTCGACGGCGTGTACAGCGCGGATCCGCGCGTCGTCGACGCGGCGCACCTGCTCGAGTCGATCAGCCACGACGAGATGCTCGAGCTCGCCGCCTCGGGCGCGAAGGTCTTGCACGACGCGAGCGTCGAGTTCGCGCGCAAGAGCGGCATCGCGCTCTGGGCGCGCGCGACCTCGAAGGACGGCGGCGGCACCCGCATCGACTTCACGCCCGAGCGCGAGCGCCAGGTCGCCGCGGTCACCGGGCAGCAGCCGCTGGTGCGCGTGAAGACCTCGGGCGGCGCCGCGGTCGAGCACTGCCTGCAGATCCTCGAGGCCGGCATGATCCCGCTCTCGCACCTCGATCTCGAGGGCAAGGAGCTGCGCTGCTGGTTCTCGACCAACGACGTGCCCGACTGGAGCGCGATCAAGCAGCGCCTCGAGAACGTGCTCGGCGATCAGGTCGAGTTCGGCGAAGAGGGCGCGGTCACGATGGTCGGCCACGGCATCGGCAACAACCCGGGGCTGATCAACAAGGCGCGCGCCTCGGCGGTCGGCGCCGGCGTGCCGCTCAACGCGTGCAGCGTGTCGCCGCTGCGCATCACGCTCTGGTGCGATCGCCCGCACGTCGACACGCTCACGCGCGCGCTGCACAAGGCCTTCTGCGAATGAGCTTGCGGGACCGCGTCGCGCGGCTCGTGCCCGCCCTCGGACGCCGCACGCGCGCCGCGCGCTGGCGCCGCGCCGGCCTGCGCCCGAAGATCTGGGCGCATCGCGGCGCGAGCGGGCGCGTCACGGAGAACACGCTCGAGGCCTTCGACGCCGCGCGCGCCGATCGCGCCGACGGCATCGAGCTCGACTGTCACCCGTGCAAGTCGGGCGAGATCATCGTCTTCCACGATCACGATCTCGCGCGGCTCGCCGGGCGCCCCGAGAAGGTCCGCGACATGACGTGGGACGAGCTGAAGGGCTTGCAGCTCCTCGGCGGTCATCGCATCCCGCGCCTCGAAGAGGCGCTCGAGGCGACCGAGGGCCTCGAGCTCGACGTCGAGATCAAGAGCCCCGCGTTCGGGCGCGCCGGGGCGCACCTGCCGTACGAGGTCGCGCGCATCATCGAGGAGCACAAGGCGGTCGATCGCGTGATCGTCTCGTGCTTCGATCCGATCCCGCTCGTGCAATTGCATTCGAAGCTTCCGGACGCGGCGCTCGCGTTCCTGTTCCACGCGGGCGAGCCGTGGCCGGTGCGCCGCGCGATCGGCGCGGG
>DATJIA010000093.1:0-12558 GCA_035493675.1 Kofleriaceae bacterium
GATGTTGCCGTTGGTGCCCGCGCTGGTCGCGCCCACGATCGCGACGTGCTCGGCTTCGGCGTAGCCCATCATCGATTCGGCGTAGCTGATCGCGCCCGGCCCGGTGAGGAAGACGATCTTCCCGTTGATGTGCGGCGGCGCGGTCGTGACGTTCCAACCCTCGCTGTCCCAGGTCGTCGCCGCGTGATCGGGACGGACGATGTGCGCGGTCGACATCCACTTCGCGGTGTCGGGACCTGCGATCACGTACGCGAGGATCTGCGCGGCGTCGCCGGTCGGATAGCCGCGCATGTCGAAGATCACGCCGTGCGCCTTGGCGAGCGCGGCGAGATCGATCGTCTTCAGGTCGAGGCGCGACAGGTCGACGTACACGACGCCGCCGTCGAGGTGATCGACCGGCGGGCGCTGCGCCGGCGGCAGCGCCTCGTGGTTGCTCCGCGTCACCTTCGCGTCGAGCTCCTTACCGTCACGGCGTACGCGGACGGTCGCGATCGTGTCAGGCGCACCTCGGCCGACCTCGAGCAACGCGAGGTGTTGCTTCCACTGCGGCGAGCCGCTGGTCCGGCTGATCCGATCGGCGAGCGCGTCCGCGGCGGCGCGGCCGTCGATCGCGACGAGCTCGTCGCCGGTCTTCACCTGCGGATCGATCGAGCCGATCACGATCAGCTTGCCTTCGACCTGATCGATCCAGAAGGGCAGCAGCCCGAACGCGGCGGCGCCGGCGCACTGCACGTTGGCGTGGCCGTCGGGCGCGGCGGCGCTCAAGCGCTCGAGGGTCGCGACGTGATCGTCCCAGGAGTGATCGTCGAGCGCGTCGGCGAGCGCGGTGTCGAGCTCCGCGTTCCAGTCGACGTGGACGACGTCCCAGTACGGCCAGAAGTGTTCGAGCACGTTCCACACGACGATCACGTCGGCGGCGCCGGCGATCGGATCGAACCCGGTCGCCGTCGGCGGCGCGGGCTGCGTCACTTTCGACGGATCGTCGCCGATCGTGTGTCCGTCCTTCGAATAGAGCGCGATCGGCACGCGCGCGCGCAAGCCGCGGCCGAGATCGAGATCGATCGTCTCGCCGGCGCGCGGCGCGTCATCGAACAGCTCTTCGTCGCGCGTGATCATCGCGCGCTCGACCTTCACGATACCGGCGTCGGAGATCTCGACGTTCCAGCCCGCGATCATGGGCTTCTTCCACGCGGGGATCTCGATCGCTTGCCATCCGCCGTTCTTCTCGACCTCGAGCGTGACCGCGTCGAACCACGCGGGGCCGCTATCGCCGAGCAAGGGACCGAACGCGATCTGCGTCGCGTCGTCGGCGACCGTGCCGTCGATCTCCGCGTCGGTCCACGCGGTCGCGCGCACCGGGCGATCCATCATGTTGTCGAAGAAGCCCATGCCGTTCGGGCGATCGACGCGCAGCCACAGCTCGGCGCGCGCGCCCGGTGCGACGCGGACCTTGCCGCGCAGCCGGATCTTCGCGCCGCGGTATGCCTTCGCGTCGACGGCGCGCGTGACGGTCGCGAACTCTTCGCCGGGCGACGGCGTGGTGCGCGGGCGATGGCGGCGCTTGCTCGCGTAGATGCTGACGATCGCGCTGTCGCCGTAGCCGAGATGCTCCCACGCGATCACGTCCAAGCCCGCTGCCTGCGCCGGGTGCAGCTCGGCGGCGTCGGCGAGCGCTTCGCCTTCGCCGGCGATGCGCACGGTCGGTGCGATCTGCGCGAACGTCGCGCGCAGATCATCGCGCAGCGTCTTGTCATCGGGCGCGTCGATCACGCGGCGCGCGCCGTCGATCGCGAACGCGTTCCAATCGACCGCGGCCGCGCTGTCGCTCGGATGGAACCAGCGCACGACGCCGTACAGCTTCGCGAACGCGTGCAGGTTCGCGACGCGATCGGGCGCCGCGCTCGTCGACGGTGGCGGGCTGTTCTCCGGCGGCGGCGGCGACGAATGCTTCGAGCCGCACGCGACCAACACGCAACCCGCCCACGCGACCACGAAGCGCTTCATGCACGCGAGGATGTCACGCGCCCCCGCACGGTTGCGCGCGCGGAGCGGCAGGGAGCGGTCTAATAGTTCGCGATGTACGGGCCGCTGGTCGCGCCCTCGGCGTCCTCGGCCTCGTCCTCGACGATCGCCGGCTGCACGCCGGCGCCCTGCAACACGAAGATCTTCACCGATGACGCCGGCACGCGCGCGTTGGGCGCGACGCGCCGCAGGATCGAGATGATGTTGCGCTGGATGTCGTCGACCTCGGTCACCGCCGACCCGCCCTTGACGACCTTCCCGATCCACTTCTCCTCCTCGACCTCCACGACGCGCAGGAACTCGTCGGACCCGCCCTCGAAGTACTTGCGATCACCGGGCTTGCACTGCGACAGCGCTTCGCGGAGCTTGCTGTCGATCTTGGTGCCGAAGAACAGGGCGCAGGTCTTGTCGAGCTTCATGGTCGTGGGATCGATTCCGGTTCGGGGACAAGGACTCGAACCTTGATACGCAGCTCCAAAGGCTGCTGTCCTGCCATTAGACGATCCCCGAGGACCGCGGGCAGAATAGCACGCGGCTCGTGATGGTGGCGGGAGGCAGAGTTGAACTGCCGACCAAGGGCTTATGAGACCCCTGCTCTACCACTGAGCTACCCCGCCGTCGGGGGCGCAAAAACTAATCGGTCGCGTGGGCGCTCGCAAGCGGAAAACACCGATTTTCGTCTTATCCTCGGCCCATGGACTTCGGCCTCGATGACGAGCAGACGATGATCGTGCAGACGATCCGTCGCTTCACCGATCGCGATCTCCGCGCGTGGGCGGCGGACGCCGATCGCGCGGGCGCCGCGCCGGAAAAACTCGCGGCTACCGCCGGTGAGATGGGCTTCTTCCTCGACGCGGTCCCGGCCGACGCCGGCGGCCTGCTCGAGGGCGCGTACTCGCACACCACGCGCGCGCTGCGCGGGTTCGAGCTCGGGCGCGGCTGCGCGGCGATGGCGGCCCTGCTCGAGGCCAACGTGGAGCCCTCGCTCGCGGTGGCGAAGTGGGGCGACGACGCGGCGAAGAAGGCCGTGTTCGCCGCGCTCGAGGGCGGCGGGCTCGCGACGACCTGGCGCGACGCGCGAGGGTCGCTCTCGATCGACGGCGATCGCGTCACCGGAAAGATCGGACCGGCGCCCGCGCTCGCGCGCGCGAGCTTCGTGCTCGTGATCGCCGACGGGCTCGTGACGATCCTGCCGGTCGGCGGCGCGAAGGCGCTCGATCCGGCGCCGACCTCGTGGCGGGCCTGCGCGTGGGGCACGATGCAGGTCGATGGACTGAGCGGCTTCACGCTCGCGCGCGGCGGCGCCGCCCCGGCGGTCAGCGAAGAGATCTTGTCGTGGTGGAAGACGTCGCTCGCCGCGCGCGCCGCCGGCGTCGCCGCCGCCGCGATGGAGCACGCCGACAAGTACGGGCGCGAGCGCGTCCAGTTCGGACAACCGATCGGCAAGTTCGAGTCGCTGATCCGCCTGCGCGACGACGCGGAGACCGGCTCGGCCGCCGCGCGACTCATGGCGCTCCACGCGGCGTGGGCGATCGATCACGGCCGGAGCGCAACGGCGGCGCACGACGCGGCGAGCCGCGCGCGCGCGTTCGCCGGCGACGTCGTCGCGAAGGCGACGATCGACGCGGTCCAGATCCTCGGCGGCTATGGCTTCGTGAACGACTATCCGGTCGAGAAGCTGATGCGCGACGCGCGCGGCTTCGACGCCGTCGTCGGCGACGAGCGCCTCGATCGCGCGCTCGCGATCAAGGCCACGATCGGAGCGGAGGCCTGACATGGACATCTTCGACGGGAACCCGATGCTCCAGGGCGTGCGCCAGATGCTCGGCGCGTTCGCGAAGCAATCGATCCGACCGATCGCGCCCAAGCACGATCGCGAAGAGTCGATGCCCTGGGATCTGATGAAGCAGGCGCAGGGCTTCGGCCTGACGCAGACCGCGGTGATCGACGGCCGCAAGGCGCTCACCGGTCAGGAAGAAGAGACCGACGTCAAGAAGCCCAGCTCGAACGCGCGCATCTCGTGCATCGGCAGCGAGGAGCTCGCGTGGGGATGTGCGGGCATCTGCCTCGCGCTCGGCGGCAGCGGCCTCGCCGCGAGCCCGGTCGCGCGCATGGGCACCGAGGAGCAGAAGGCGGTCTTCCGCGCCGCGCTCAAGGGCCCCGACGACAAGGGCCACATCAAGGTCGCGGCGATGGCGCTCAGCGAGCCGTCGACGGGATCCGACATCTCGGGGTTGTCGACGGCGGCGCGCCAAGACGGCGACCACTGGGTGATCAACGGCCACAAGCAGTGGATCACCAACGGCGCGAGCGCGTCGATCTATGTCGTCTGGGCTCAAACCGATCCGGCGGCGGGGCGCGCCGGCGTGCGCGGCTTCCTCGTCACGCGCGGCACGCCGGGCCTGGTGCCCGGGCGCAAGGAGACCAAGCTCGGCATCCGCGCGAGCGAGACCGCGCAGGTCCACTTCGAGGACTGCCGCGTGCACAAGGACATGATGCTCGGCATCGGATCGTCGGAGCACGCCGGCGGCCTCGCCGACACCAAGAAGATGCTCGACTCGACGCGGCCGGTGGTCGGCGCGCAGGGCGTCGGCATCGCGCGCGCGGCGTTCGAGTATTTGCTCGATCGCGTGCGGAGCGCCGAGCTGCGGGGCACGCCGATGGCGTCGCACCAACACCTCGCGTTCGAGCTCGCCGAGATGGAGATGGAGATCCAGGCGTCGCGCATGCTCGTGCACCGCGCGGCGTGGATGGCGGATCATCATCAAGACAACGTGCGCTTCGCGTCGATGGCGAAGGCGCACGCCGCGCGCACCGCGCAGCTCGTGACCACGCGCGCGATGACCTTGCTCGGCGACGAAGCGCTCGAGTCGCCGGTCGACAAGTGGTACCGCGACGCGAAGATCTACGACATCTTCGAGGGCACCGGGCAGATCCAGCGGCGCATCATCGCCAAGAACCTCCTCGGGGTGAACCCCACCTAGGAACGATGGCGATCGCGGTCGGCATCGATCTCGGCACGACCAACTCGGTCGCCGCCGTCGCCACGCCCACCGGCGTGGAGTTCGCGCTCGGTCCGCGCGGCGAGCGCGTGCACCCGTCGGTCGTGTCGTTCCCCGACGGCGGCGGCATCCTGGTCGGCGTCGACGCGCGGCCGCATCGCGTGACCGATCCGCGCAACACCGTCTTCAGCGCGAAGCGCTTGATCGGTCAGAACATCCGCAACCCGCTCGTGCAGCTCGCGCTGACCAACCTGCCGTTCCGCGTCGACGAGGGCGCGAACCAGGCGCCGATCATCGCGGTCTCGCGCGATCGTCGCATCACGGTTCCGGAAGTCTCCGCGCAGGTGCTCGGCCACTTGAAGCGATGCACCGAGCGCCAGATGGGCGATCGCGTGACGCAGGCGGTGATCACCGTGCCCGCGAACTTCACGGACGCGCAGCGCCAGGCGACCAAGGAGGCGGGCCGGCTCGCCGGGCTCGAGGTGCTGCGCTTGATCAACGAGCCGACCGCGGCCGCGCTCGCGTACGGCTTCGGCCAGAAGCTCGACGAGATCGTGTGCGTCTTCGATTTCGGCGGCGGCACGTTCGACGTCTCGCTCCTGCGCGTGAAGGGCGAGATCTTCGAGGTGCTCGCGTCCGACGGCGACTTCTTCCTCGGCGGCGACGACATCGATCGCACGCTCGCGGAGGTGCTCGCCGCGGAGGTCAACCGCCAGCACGCGATCGATCCGCGCCCGATCCCGGCGGCGATGACGCGCCTCGCGATGGCCGCCGAAGAGATCAAGTTCCACCTGAGCGAGCACCCGATCGCCGAGGGCGACATCGATCTCGATCTCAGCGACGGCGTCCCGCGCACGCTGAGCTTCCGGATCACGCGCCCGCAGTTCGAGCATCTGATCGGCGGCTACGTCGATCGCACGACCGATCTGTGCCGCAACGTGATCGCGACGTCGGGCGTCGACCCGCGGCAGATCAGCGAGATCCTGTGCGTCGGCGGATCGACGCGCATCCCGCTCGTGCGCAAGCGGATCGCCGACGTGTTCGGCAAGCCGCCGTCGATGCGCATCAACCCCGACGAGGTCGTCGCGCAGGGCGCCGCGATCCAGGCCGGCTCGCTGTCGGGCAAGCTGGTCGCGGGCACCGGCATGGGCGCGCGCCATGCGGTCGTGACGACCGCGGTCTCGCCGCTCTACTCGGGCGCCGGCGGCGTCGCGCACGATCCGAACGTGCCGCTGCCGCGGCCGCTCTTGCTCGACGTCACGCCGGCGACCTTGTCGATCGCGACCGCGGGCGGCTACACCGAGCGCCTGATCGAGAAGAACGCGCCGATCCCGATCGAGCGCACCAAGGTCTTCACGACCGCGCGCGATCTGCAGACGACCGTCGTGATCGACTGCTGCCGCGGCGAGTCGCGGCGCTACAGCGAGAACGAGCCGCTCGGTCAGCTCGTGCTCGGTGACCTGTCGCCGCGGCTGCGCGGCGAGGTCAAGATCGAGGTCACGTTCCGGGTCGACACCGACGGGATCTTGCACGTGCGCGCGCGCGACGCGGTGACCGGCGTCGCGCAGGAAGCGCTCTTGTCGGTGCTCGGCGCGCCGGTGGAGAGCGCCGCCTGATGTGGACCCGCGCGCAGCTGTTCGCGTGGCTCGACGCGACCGAGCCGATGGTCGATCGGTTGACGCCGTTCGAGCTGCTCGAGATCCCGCCGACCGCGAGCACGCAGCACGTGCAGCGCGCGTTCCACGCGATCGCGGCGACGCGTCACCCCGACGTCTGGCGCAATCACCTCGATCTCGCGGATCGCGAGCGCCTGATCCACGTCTACTCGCGCGTCACCGCGGCGTACGCGACGCTCAAGAACGAGGAGCAGCGCGCGCGCGTGTTGCGCGAGGTGCGCGAGAAGCGTCCCAGCCAGCCGCCGCAGCCGACCGCGGTGACCGATCGCGGCGACCGCAAGACCGAGCCGCCGCGCGCCGCGCGGACGACGATCCCGACCGAGCCGCCGAGCTACACGCCGCCGCCGATGGCGGAGGGCCCGGTGCCGACGGTGCACACGCACGCGACGCTCGGCGCGCGCGCGCTCGCCTTCTATCGGCGCGCGGAGGCGTCGCTGCGCGTGGGCGACAGCGCGGGCGCGCTCCTCAATTTGCGGATGGCGCTCGCCGCCGAGCCGACCTCGGCGTTCTTGAAACAAGCGATCGCCGAGACACAACAAAAGCTCAAGAAGTCGTGACGCGAGTGCGGTTCGCGCGGCCGAAAGGTCGGACCAAACCGAGATGACGCGCAGAGGATGTGGAATCCGTCGCGCGGCTGAGTAGAGTGCGCTCCATGTCGACGTCGTCCTCGACGACGGGGACCGCCATCACCGGCACCGGCGTGTGGCACCCCGAGCACGTGATCACGAACGCGGAGCTGTGCGACGCGTTCAACGCGTTCGTGCGTCTCGACAACGAGCGCAACGCCGCTGCGATCGCCGCGGGCACCAAGGAGCCGCTCAAGGAGTCGAGCCCCGAGTTCATCGTGAAGGCGAGCGGCATCGAGCAGCGCTACGTGCAGGACAAGAGCGGCTTGCTCGATCCCGAGCGCATGTGTCCGAACATCCCGGACCGCGCGGAGGATCAGCTGAGCGTGCAGGCGGAGTACGCGGTGCACGCCGCGCAGCGCGCTTTGAAAGCTGCGGGGCGCGCCGGCGAGGACGTCGATCTCGTGATCCTCGCGGCGTCGAACCTGCAGCGCCCGTATCCCGCGATCGCGATCGAGGTGCAGGACGCGATCGGCGCGCGCGGCTACGGCTACGACATCATGGTCGGCTGCTCGTCGGCGACGTTCGCGGTGCAGCTCGCGACCGAGGCGGTGCGGCTCGGCAACGCGTCGTGCGCGCTGGTGGTCGTGCCCGAGATGACGACCGGGCACATGAACTGGCGCGATCGCGACAGTCACTTCATCTTCGGCGACGGCTCGGTCGCGGCGGTCGTCGAGCCGCTCGATCGCGCGAAGGCGGGCGCGTGGGAGATCGTGTCGACGCGCGCGATGTCGAAGTACAGCTCGAACATCCGCAACAACGGCGGCTACCTCGCGCGCTGCGATACGTCGACCCAGAGCGCCGACGACAAGCTGTTCCACCAGCAGGGCCGGCGCGTGTTCAAGGACGTCGTGCCGATGGCGTCGAAGTTCATCGCCGATCACCTCGAGGCGCACGGCCTCACGCCCGATCGGATCGCGCGCTTCTGGCTGCACCAGGCCAACCAGAACATGAACGAGCTGGTCGCGAAGCGCCTGCTCGGCCGCGAGGCGACGCGCGAGGAAGCGCCGATCATCCTGGGCGAGTACGGCAACACCGCGTCGGCGGGCAGCTTGATCGCGTTCTCGCTGCACAACGCGGATCTCGCGGCGGGATCGATCGGCATGATGGCGAGCTTCGGCGCGGGCTACTCGCTCGGGTCGCTGCTCGTGCGTCGGGTCTGATCACGCGCGGCGTCGTCGCTTGGCCCGGCGCGCGATCGCGAGCGCGATCGCGCCGAGACCGATCGCGCCGGCGCCGAGGGCGAGCTGCTCGAACATCTGCCGCTCGCGGCGGCGCGCGGGGCCGAGCAGCGCGCGCTCGGGGACGATCGTCGCGCCGTACCAGTCGAGCGGCGCGGCGATGCCGGCGCGCTCGCCGCCGATCGGCGCGATCGCCGCGAGGTAGTCGTCGTCGCCGGCGTCGAGCTCGACGAACTGCAGCTGCGCGGTCGCGCGCGGATCGATCGCGCGGAAGAGCGCCTCGACCGCGGGGTCGGCGTAGTCCTCGTGACGGAGCAGGCGCGATTCTCTGGTCGCGATCGCCGGCACCGGCGCCGACGGGAACGCGAGGATCGTGCCGTCGCCGGTGAAGACGATCGTGCGCGCGCCGTCTTGCGCGCCGTGCTGGATGAACGACGACATCGACGCGACGTCGAAGTCGACCGTGAGCACCGCGCGCAACGTGGCGTCGGCGGCGTAGACCGGCTCGGTGCACGTGAGGCCGGTCGCGTGCGACGTGAAGAACGTGCGCGGCGGCGTCCAGGCGCGGCGCTTCGCGCTCACCGCGAGCGTGTAGTGCGGGCGCGTGCGGACGTCGTAGGTGCTGAGCTCCTCCGAGGTCGGTCGCAGCCCGGCGCCGTCGACGACGAAGTCGGTGCGATGCGTCTGGCCGCCTTCGATCACGCTCTCGTGGAACCCGATCGTGCCGTCGGCGGCCGCGAAGGTGCCCCACATCGCGCCCGACGGGAACCCGACGCTGACGTTCGACACGCCGGGGCGCCCGACCGCGAGCGCGATCATGCGCGGGCCGACGACGTCGCGCGGCAGCGACGGATCGGCGAGCGCGCCGAGCTGCGGCAGCAGCACGTCCGCCTGATCGAGCGAGAACGCGACGTCGTGCTGGATGCCGAGGACTTGGTTGACGAGCTCGCGGCGCGCGTCGATCAGCGCGGTGTCGCGCTGGCGGCGCACCATGATCGCGCTCCACGCCGCGAACCCGCACAGGACCAGCACCGCGGCGACCAGCGCGCGATGGCGGCGCAGCCAGCGGCGCACGCGCTGCGCGATCGTGTAGCGGTGCGCGCCGACCAGCTGGTCGGTGGCGAAGCGGCGCAGATCGTCGGCGAGCTCGCGCGCGGTCGGATAGCGATCGGCGCGATCGCGGGCCATCGCCTTCGCGACGATCGCGGCGAGCTCGCCGCGGACGTTCGGCTCGCGGCGGCGCAGCGGCACGATGTCACCGGCGACGATGCGCGCGATCACGACGTCGAGCGTCTCGCCGCCGTGCGGGCCGGCGCCGGTGATCACGTGATAGAGCATCGCGCCGAGCGCGTAGACGTCGGCGCGCTCGTCGCAGTCGCCGCCGCTCGCCTGCTCGGGCGCCATGTACGCGGGCGTGCCGAGCAGCGCGCCGGCCATCGTCTGATCGCCGGCGGCGTCGCGATAGGGGCCGGCGTCGAGCGCGTCGCGATCGTCGACCGCGAGATCCTTCGCGAGGCCCCAGTCGATCACGATCGTCTCGCCGTGCGCGCCGACGAGCACGTTGTGCGGCTTGAGATCGCGATGGATGATCCGCTCGCCGTGCGCGTACGCGATCGCGTCCGCGACGTCGAGCACGTTCGGCAGGAGCGCGAGCCGCGCGTCGAGGGTCTTGGCGTCGGCGATCAGCTCGGCGAGCGGGCGCCCGGCGACGAGCTTCATCGCGTAGAACGGCGCGCGATCGGGCCAGCGGCCCGCCTCGTACACCGGCACGATCGACGGATGCTGCAGCCGCGCGGTGATCAACGCCTCGCGGACGAAGCGGCGGCGCGACAGGTCGTCGGCTTCGTGCAGCTCCTTCACCGCGACGGCGCGATCGAGGAAGACGTCGTGCGCGCGCAGCACGCGGCCGAGGCCGCCGCGCCCGATCTCGCCGTCGATCTGGTAGCGCTTCGGGCTGACCTCGGGCAGGCGCACCGGATTGCCGGTCTCGCCCGCGCTGGCGGCGGCGACCGTGGCCTCGGTGCTGGTCGCCGCGGGCGACGGCGGCGACACCGCGGCCGTGTCCTCGAGCCCGGGCCGCCGATCCTCCGCCATGCGCGGATGATAGGCGGCGCGGCTACGCGGCGGGGACCCAGGTGCCGTGGAAGGTGATCGGCACGGCGTAGCCGAGCCACACGCGCGCGACGGGACCTTCGGCGAGCCGGCGGCCGTCGTAGACCGCGACGAAGCTCTCGTCGCGGACGTCGTCGTAGCAGAGCGAGAGGACGTGGCCGTCGGTCTCGTCGCTGCCGCCCGCGCGCGGGACGAAGATCGGCTCGCTGACGCGCTGGTGCTTGCCGACGCGGTGCTCGACGAGCGCGCCGGTCTTGGCGTCGAGGCGGCCGATGCCTTCGAGATCGCCGAGCGTGATCCACGCGTAGCGGTGCGGCGCGCCCTCGAGCTCGGGGTGCACGCGCGGGAACTCGCTCGAATCGGCGCCGTAGAGCTCGTCGGTCTTGAAAGTTTTACGCTGTAAATTGATCGTCGCGCGGTGGTAGCGCGCCGCCGCGAGCGCGTGGTGCTCGCGGCCGCCGAGGTCGTCCTTCGCGAGATCGCCGAACGACGCGAAGTCGGGGTAGCGCACGTACTCGACGGCGAGCTCGCCGTCCTTGCGCAGGTACGCGTTGGTGAAGTGCCACTGCCAGAACGCGTCGGTGTGGAAGCGCACCGGCTTCATCGGATCGTCGATCGGCACGACGATCACCTCGGTGCCGAGCTCCGGCTTCCACGAGAAGAACTTCTCGAAGCCGCCGATCGCGAACAGCGCGCGCGGCACGCTGACCCGCACGGGGGACACGAAGAAGATCAGGTGATCGTCGGTCGCGATGAAGTCGTGCAACATCGGGCCGCCGTCGAGCGCGAGCGCGCCGAGGTGCCGCGCGGCGCCGTCGTCGGGGAGCGCGTAGAGGTGCAGGCGCATCGTGCGACCCACCTCGAGCCCGAAGTTGTAGGTCGTGCGCCGGCGCGCGCTGCGGTGCGGGTGCGCCGAGAACCACGACTGCACGACGCCGTCGAGATCGGTCTCGCCGATCGTCTCGAGCGTGCGCGGATCGATCTCGGTCGGCTTGCCGGCCTCCATGAGCGCGAACAGGCGGCCGTTCCACCACATCACGTTGGTGTTGGCGGTGTTCTTGTCTTTACCGCGTAAACCGTTGGTGATCCGGCGCAGCCACGGCACGCCGAGGCCGTAGAGCGACTTGCCGCGCGCGCGCTCCTCCACGAGGCCGGCGGTCCGGTGGATCTTCGAGGCGGCGCGCGCGCCATCGTCGCCGAGGCGGAGCGCGGTGACGGCGCCGTCGGCCTCGAACGGGTGCGCGTAGCGCTTGCCGAAGCTCTCGAACAGGCCGGGGCCGTTGCGGTAGAGCGTGCCGCGAAGATCGGCGGGCAGCGTGCCTTCGACGATCGCGGCGCCGAAGTCGCGGTCGCCCTTCAAGCTGCGCCGCCAGAGCAGCGCGCTCAAGTCCGGCAGGTGGGAGGGAACTGCATCGGGGCGGGCTTGGGGAGCGGGTTGCGCCCTCGGGGCGGGTTGGGTTGAAGTAAGCATTGTTAACATCGTCGATAGCACGCGGCTTGCGCGCGTCGCAACGGCAAAGTTAAACTCGTTTACATCCCGTGACAAAGCCCGTGAGGAAGCGCACCACCTATCACCACGGCGATCTGCGCAACGCGTTGATCGCCGCGGCGCTGCAATTGATCGCGGAGAAAGGCGTCGAGGGCTTCACGTTGCGCGACGCGGCGAAGAAGGCCGGCGTCTCGGTCGCCGCGCCGTACCGCCACTTCACCGATCGCGACGATCTGCTCGCCGCGGTCGCGGCCGATTGCATGCAGCGGCTCGGCGACGCGATGGATCGCGCGCTCGAGGCGGCGGGCGACGTCGATCCGCTGTCGGCGTTCCGCGCGACCGGCATCGCGTACGTGCGCTTCGCGGTCGAGCACCCCGCGCACTTCCGCGTGATGTACCTGCCGCAGGTGATGGCGCGCATGCCGGAGGACGTCGGCCAGGGCTTGGCCG
>DATJIA010000094.1:0-59414 GCA_035493675.1 Kofleriaceae bacterium
GTCCCAGGCGGCGAGCCTCGCGTCGCAGAGCCCGATCATCAGCGTCGCGCGCGCGCGCGTCAGATCATCCTTCGCGCCATCGCGCGCCTTCGCGTACAGCTCGCGCGCGCCGGCCCAGTCCTCGAGCGCGAAGCGCGCGCCCGCGTCGGGGAAGAACGGCTGCGCCATCGACTCGTCGAGCGTGCCCGGCGCCTTCGCCGGCGCGCTGTCGACCACCGCCGGCGCCGCATCCGTCGCGACGACCGCGACTGGCGCCGCGCCCGCCTCGGGCGCGTTCGCGTGCGTGTGGCCCGCCGAGCAGGCGGCAAGGAACAACGCGAGCCGCAGCGCCTTCATCCCTGGTTCTTATCAACGCCGGATCCCCGCGGCAAATTCCGATCCGGGCGACGGGAGACGGACGACGGACGACGAACGGAGGAACCGCTCAGCAGACGCGATTTCTTCCGGACGACTTAGCCTGATAGAGCGCCTTGTCGGCCGCCTCGATCAGCTGCTCGGGCTGCTTCGCATCGGTGTCGGGATACGCCGCGATCCCGACGGAGACCGTGATCTTCACGGGCGCGCCGTCCTCGACGTCGATCGCGCGCGACTCGATCGTCTTGCGCAGGCGTTCGCCGAGGACCAGCGCCTGCTTGTGATCGGTCGAGCGCCCGATGATCGCGAACTCCTCGCCGCCGAAGCGCGCGACGACGTCCTCGTTGCGCACCGCCGCCATCAGGACCTCGCCGACCGCGGCGAGCACGGCGTCGCCGACCAGGTGGCCGCGCTCGTCGTTCACCTTCTTGAAGTGATCGACGTCGAGCAGGAGCAGCGACAGCGCGGTGCCGTGCCGCATCGCGAAGCGCAGCTCGCCGTCGAGGCGATCGTGGAAGTAGCGCTTGTTGAACAGCTTGGTGAGCCCGTCGCGCAGCGCGGACTCGTACATCTGCTCGTGGAACGACTCGTCGAGCGCGTCGTGGTACGTGAACTTCAGGATCGTCGTGCGGCCGACCTGGATCTTGTCGCCGTCGGCGAGCCCGGCGCGACCGTCGACCTTCACGCCGTTGACGAAGGTGCCGTTGCGACTGCCGCGGTCCTCGATGATCAGGCGCTGGCCGTCGTGGCGGATCGCGGCGTGGAAGCGCGAGACGCCGTCGTCGGTCAGGCGGATGTCGGCGCGGCGGCTGCGGCCGATCACCGCCTCACCCGCGGGGATCTTGAACATCGCGCCGACCGACGTGCCGACCAGCACGATCACGTACGCGCGATCGCGGTGCGAATCGACGGGCGGCCGTTTGTCGACATCACCTTGCTCGGTGATGCTGGTGTCTTCATCCCACTCCGACACTGCTTCATTCGATGGTCGCAAGGACGAGGCGGCGCGTCAAACGCCGCACCGCTCAGCGGGGACAGGCGTGGGGTATCAGGACGATCGACGGATCGTCGAGGGCGTGGACCCAGGCCGCGATGACGGTGCCCGCCGGGGTAGCGCGCACTGAACGGATGGGCCCGCCGAGCCGAACCTGTGGTGGCGCGGTGGTGTGCGCCGGGGCGTCGCCGGCGGGGGCGAGCGAGGGCAGGGCGTAGCGGCGCGCGTGATCGACCTCGAGCGTATCGTGATCGATCGCGAGGGCCGTGACGGGCGTGCCGTCGTCGAGGCATTGCAACAGCGCGCCGTCGCTGCGGCGGCGCAGGCAGACCGCGCCGCTCGCGTCGCCGATCGCGACGTAGACGCCGTCGGCCGCGAGCGCGGTGACGTCGGCGCCGATCGGCCATGTCGTCGTCACGTTCGCGCGATCGAGATCGATCGCGCGGACCTGCTGATCGCGGCCGCCGACGTACGCGGTCCTTCCGCTGATCGCCATCGCGGTGAGATCCGGCGACGCGCCGCCGAGCGCGATCGTCGCCCGCACGGCGCCGGTGGTCGCGTCGTGCGCGACCAGCGCGAACTGCGTCTCCAGCTCGAGGCCGTAGACGACGTCGCCGTCGAGGATCGCGTCGTACGCGAGCGTGCCGCGCGCGAGCACGCGCTCGCACGGCGTGGCGCCACAGGCGGCCACGACGATGATCAAGCCCGCGCGCGCATCCATGCGGCCACCGCCGCGAGCACGTCGCCGCGCGGCCCGAGCCCGCGCGCGATCGCCTCGGCCTCGGTCGCGAGCTCCCGCATGCGATCCGCGGCGGCGGCGGCGAGCGCGGGGAATTCGGCGTCGTCGCGATCGTCGGCGTGTTGGAACGCGATCCCGAAGCACATGCCGTAGCGCGCGAGATCTTCGCAGACCGATCGATCGGCGCCGCCGGCGATCGCGCCGAGCTCGCAGGAGGCCGCGAACAGCGCGCCGGTCTTGCCGCGGTGCAGCCGCTCGATGCTCTCGAGGGACGTCGCGTCCTTCGCCATCGTCAGATCGATCGCCTGGCCGCCGAGCAGCTCGCGCGCGCCCGCGCGCGCGGCCAAGACGCGCACCGCGTCACTCGCGCCGCCGGCGCCGAGCTCGGCGAGCGCGCCGAACGCCTCGGTCAAGAGGCCGTCGCCGGCGAGGATCGCGATCGCCTCGCCGAACGCGACGTGCACGGTCGGTCGCCCGCGCCGCTCGTCGTCGTCGTCCATCGCGGGCAGATCGTCGTGCACGAGCGTGTACGCGTGCAGCATCTCGATCGCGCACGCCGCGGGCAGCGCGCGATCGAGCGAGCCGCCGACCGCCTCGCACGCCGCGATCACGAGCGCGGGGCGCAGGCGCTTGCCTGGGCCGAGCACCGCGTACGCCATCGCCTCGCGCAGCCGGCCGGGGTCGACGTCACCCGGCGCGACGCGGAGCCTTCGCTCGAGCTCCTCGTCGACGACCGCGCGCGCGCGATCGAGCCAGTCGCGCACCGCGTCGGGCGCCGTCGCCGGATCCAGCGTCGCCTTGCTCATGAAGGCTGGCGAGCATGCACCAGCTCGCCGATGCGATCGAGCAGATCGCGCGCGTCGAGCGGCTTCGCGAAGTAATCGACCGCGCCGCACGCGAGCCCTTGCTCGACGTCGTCGTTCGCGCTGCGCCCGGAGATGAAGATCACCGGGATGTCGGCCCACAGCGGATTCTTCTTCAGCGCGCGGCACAGCTCGAAGCCGTCGATCCACGACATGTTCACGTCGAGCAGGATCAGATCCGGGCGATCCACCTGCAGCGCCGAGACGAGCCGGAGGCCGTTGGCGGCGAGCGCGACCTCGTACCCGGCGCGCCCGAGCGTCTCGGCGAGCCACTCGCGCACTTCGCGATCGT
Organism: Kofleriaceae bacterium; assembly: GCA_035493675.1. Classification (GTDB taxonomy): domain Bacteria; phylum Myxococcota_A; class Polyangia; order Haliangiales; family Haliangiaceae; genus JAIOQA01. The sequence continues at coordinate 3,243 of DATJIA010000094.1, forward strand.
CGTCGACGACGGCGACCAGCTTGCCCGAGCTCATCATCAGGAGCCGTTGTCCTCGTCGGGCGGCATCGGCGCCGTGGTCACGCCGCCCGCCGACGACACGAGGAGCTCGACGCGCTTCTCCGCGCGATCGAGGAGCTCGTGCCCTTTGCGCGCCAACCCCACGCCTTCCTCGTAGACCCGGAGCGAGTCCTCGAGCGACAGGTTGCCGCCTTCGAGCCGCTCGACCACCTCGCGCAGCCGCGCGAGCACGGCGTCGAAGCCGGGCTCGGCGGGATCGCCGGACGCTGCCATGGGCCCAGTGTATCGCGATCAGATGAAAACGAGCCGCGCCGGGAACCATTGACGAGAGCGGGAGTTGCGCAATAAATGAAAGCCATGGCCGGGGCCCCGCAGGAGTTCCACTCGAACGACGCCAAGTCGCTCAAGGAGCGTTGGCGTTCGTACCTGGCCGACAAGCACCTGAACACCACGACCCAGCGCGAGGCGATCGTCGATCAGTTCCTGCGCGCGACCGATCACATCTCGATCGACGAGCTGCTCGCGCGCGTGCGCAAGCGCCACCACAAGGTCGGCTACGCGACGGTCTATCGCACGCTCAAGCTGCTGGTCGACAGCGGCCTCGCGATCGAGCGCCAGTTCGGCGACGGCCAAGCGCGCTACGAGGTCGTCGGCGATCACCACGATCACCTGATCTGCGCCAAGTGCGGCCTGATCCTCGAGTTCGAAGACGACGAGATCGAGCGCATCCAGGAGCGGATCGCGCAGCGCCTCGGCGGCTTCACCGTGATCCGCCACCGCCACGAGCTGTACGCGCTGTGCCCGAAGGCGCGCGGCGTCGAGGGCGGCAACTGCCCCGGCGAGAAGACCAAGTAGCAGCGAGCGATTGTCAGCGCACGCGCGCGGCGTCTCGTGCATTACTCCGCCGGATGCGTTCGGCCACGTTGCTCGTGAGCGTCTTCGCGTGCGGGTGCACCGCCGCGCCCGGCACGAGCCCCGACGCGGCGGTCCCGCCCGACTCGCTGCTGATCACGCCCGACGCGCCGCCGGGCACGCACTGCACCGCGATGGCGCCGCGCAGCGTGGCGCCGACGGTGTTCGTCGCGCCGACCGGCTACCAGCAGCGGATGCTCGACACGATCAACAACGCGAAGACCTCGCTCGACATCCAGATGTACTTGTTCACGACCAACAAGCTGGAGAGCGCGGTGATCGCCGCCAAGAACCGCGGCGTCGCGGTGCGCGTGCTGCTCGACAAGGACGAGGCCGGCAACGACTCGACGCGCACCTCGCTCCAGAACGCGGGCGTGATGACCAAGGACGACCCCGCGACGTTCCCGTTCGCGCACGCGAAGTACGTGATCGCCGATCACGCGAGCGTGACGATCATGTCCGCGAACTGGAACGACGGCGCGATGACCGAGGAGCGCAACTACGGCATGGTCGATCGCGATCCCGACGACCTCGCCGACGCGCAGACGATCTTCGACGCCGACTGGGCAGGGACGTCGCCGTCCTTGCCGTGCACGCGCTTGATCGTCTCGCCGGTGAACGCGAAGCCGCGCGTGCTCGATCTCATCAACGGCGCGCAGACCTCGCTCGACGTCGAGGCGCTCTACGTCAGCGACGCGACGATCCAGAACGCGATCATCGCGGCCGCCGGCCGCGGCGTCGCCGTGCGCGTGATCCTCTCCGACCCGAGCTCGACCCCCGACAACACGAGCACCGCGGCGCTCTTTGGCGGCAAGGGCATCCCGACGCGCGTGATCACGACCTTCGACATCCACGCCAAGCTGATCGTCGCCGACAAGGCGCGCGCGCTGATCGGCAGCCAGAACTTCTCGCTGACCTCGCTCACCAAGAACCGCGAGGTCGGCGCGATCGTGTTCGAGCCCGGCGCGCTCACCGCGGTCAACACGCAGTACGACAGCGACTGGGCGATCGCGACCACGCCCTGAGCCGCCGCTCGCCGTTCCCGCGTGGGGGTTTGGGGGAACCGTGGCGGTTCCCCCATCTGAGGACGCGAAGCGTCCGGACGGCGCGCCGTAGCGCGGCAAGATGAAGCGCGTCGAAGCAGCGTGCGCAGCGCATCAGCGCTGCGCAGGTCGTGTGCACGAGCGTGGAGCGTTGATGCCGCGCTACGGCGCCGTGAAGATCCGCTGCGCCTCTTTCTCTTCCGAGAGCGGCAGCACGCGGACCATGCAGTGACCGCCGTCGGCGATCACGAGCGCGTAGAGGTAGCGGTTCTTCCACATCGCGCGCGCGCCCTTGCGCTCGGCGGGCTGGCCGAACGACGTGCGCGCCCACGCGTCGAGCTTCTCGGTGTCGCAGACGTTCAGCTTGAGCTGGATCTCGATCAGCTTCGCGTCGGGGCCTTCGCCGCCGAAGTAGAGATCGACGTCGGCCTTCTGCCCGCCGAGCGAGAGCGGCGGCTGCATGAAGCACCAGGTGCCGCGGCGACCGTCGGGGAGATCGGTCTTGTCGCAGCGGCCGGTCGCGTCCTTGACGGTCGTCTTGGTGACGTCCCAGTTCGCGACGCCCGACGGCTCCGCTTCCTTCGAGCTGCACGCCGCGAGCGCGCAGATCAGGAACGCGCGCTTCACACGCTCCCCTTGAGCGTGACCTCGACGGTGACCTCGTCCTCCACCTTGAACATCAGGAATCGCGGCGCCTTCAGGCCGAGCTGCTTGATGTCGAGATCGAACGTGCCCGTTGCATCGATCGCGCCGGCGGTCATCGTGCCTTCGCCCTTGATCGTGAGCGGGACCTCGCGGCCGCGCCAGCGCAGGACGCCCTCGGCGATCGCGGTGAAGCGGTCGCCGGTCCGCACGACGTCGCGCACGGCGCGCACCTCGTAGATCGCCTCCGGGTGCGCGTCCATCTCGAAGTCGGAGCGCAGCTTCCGGTTCTTGAGCCAGTCGCCGGCGTCGAACTTCGTCATGTCGACGGCGAAGCGCGCCTTGGCGCCCTCGGTCGCGAGCGTGTCGGGCGACGACTCGACCGTCCCCGCGACGTGATCCCACGTGGTCGTGGTGTCGTGGATCTTCGAGCGCGCCTTCACCTGGACGCGCGACCCACTTCCGATCTTGTAGAGCATGACTACGCCGCCAGACACTGCAACAGCAGCGTCGTCACGTTGTCGGTGCCGCCGGCGCGGTTCGCCGCGTCGACCAGCTCCGCGACCGCGCGCTCGAGCGACTTCGCGTTCTGCGCGATGTAGAGGATCTGCTCGTCCGGCACCATGCCCGACAGGCCGTCGGAGCACAGGATGAACAGATCGCCCGACTGGATCTGGTGCGCCTTGATGTCGACCTGGACCGTCTCGCGCATGCCGAGGGCGCGCGTGATCACGTTCTTGTGGGGGAAGTTGCGCTCTTCCTCCTCGGTCATGTCCGGCTTCGCTTCCTTGTAGTCCTCGAGGAGCGAGTGGTCGCGCGTGATCTGCTCGATGCGCCCGCCGCGGATGCGATAGACGCGCGAGTCGCCCACGTGGCCGACGTACGCCTTGTCGCCCGAGACCATCGTCGAGACGATCGTCGTGCCCATCCCCTTGTAGCGGATGTCGCGGCAGCTCGTCTCGAAGATGCGGAGGTTGGCGAGCTTGACCGCGCAGACCAGCCGGTTCTCCACGTAGGAGAGCGAGCGGTCCATCTTGTACGGCCACGTCGCGTCCTCGTCTTCGCGCGTGCGTTGGTAGAACTCGCCGATCGTCTCGGCAGCCATCTTGGACGCGACTTCGCCGGACGCGTGACCGCCCATGCCGTCGGCGACCAAGAACAGCTGCTCGTCCTCGATCAGCGAGAAGTAGTCCTCGTTGTGGGTCCGCTTCATGCCCACGTCGGTCTTGGCGGCGTAGCGGATCTTCATGTAGTCACGATTGGCGCGGGCCCCATAACGCGAATGCAGTCGCAATGATAGGCGGGGCCGAAACCGCGCGTCAACTGATCGCGCGGTGTAGAGTCCGATCGTGTTCGCCGAGATCCTGACGATCGGAGACGAGCTGACACGCGGCGAGATCGTCGACACCAACTCGTCGTACCTCGCGGCGCAGCTCTGGGATCGCGACATCACGGTGCGTTGGATGACCTCGTGCCGCGACGATCAGCTCGACATGCGACGCGCGTTCGGCGACGCCGTTCGTCGGGCGGACCTGGTGATCTGTTCCGGTGGGCTGGGGCCGACCGAGGACGATCTCACCGTCGACGTCGTCGCGCAGATGGTCGGCGCCGAGGCGGTCGTCGACGAGCCGGCGCGCGCGCGGATGGCCGCGCGGTTCGCGCAGGCGGGCGCGCCGATGCACGCGATCCAGGAGCGGCAGGTCCGCGTGCCTTCGGGATCGATCGTGCACGGCAACCCGGCCGGCCTGGCCCCGTGCTTCGAGGTCTCGATCGGGGGCGTGCCGGTGATCTGCCTGCCCGGCGTGCCGCGCGAGATCTACTCGATCATGGATTCGGCGCTGGGCGCGCGGTTGACCGAGCTTCGCGCGGCGAAGGGATCGGCCCCGCGCATCGCGAGGCGGATCTACCGCGTGTTCGGGCGCGGCGAGTCCCAGATCTCGCTGTCGTGTCGAGGCGTGGTCGACGAGGTCCCGGGCGCGTCGATCCACTATCAAGTGAAGTATCCCGAGGTGCTCGTGAAGATCGTCGTCGCGGATCCCGACGAGGCCGCGGCGCGATCGAGGCTCGAGCAGATCGATCTCGATCTGCGCGGCCGCCTGGGCGGCGTGCTCTACGGCACCGGCGACGATGCGTTGCCGGTGGTCTGCGCGCGCGCGCTCGCCGGCTCCGGGCTCACCGTCGGGACGGCGGAGAGCTGCACCGGCGGCCTCCTCGGCGTCTTGTTGACCGACGTCGCGGGCTCGTCGAAATACGTCAAGGGCGGCGTGATCGCGTACGCGAACGAGATCAAGGTGCGCGAGCTCGGCGTGTCTTCGGCGACGCTCGACGAGCACGGCGCGGTCAGCGAGGCGTGCGTGCGCGAGATGGCGGAAGGCGCGCGCGGCAAGCTCGGCGTCGATCTCGCGGTCGCGCTGAGCGGCGTCGCCGGGCCCGACGGCGGCACGCCCGAGAAGCCGGTCGGGACGACCTGGCTCGCGCTCGCCGCGCCGCACGTCACGGTGACGAAGAAGATCAACTTCCCCGGCGCGCGCGACGCGAACCGCACGCTCGCCGCGTGGTGGGGCCTGCGCATGATCATCGACATGGTCGAGGAGATGGCTCGTGGGAAATGACGGCCAGCGCTTGTTCATCGGCGCGCGCGTCTCGATGACGACCGTCGCCGAGCTCGCGGGCACCGCCGAGATGCTCGCGCGCCGCGCTTCGCAAGCGAACCTGCGCGTGAAGTGGGTCGCGCCCGCGAGCTATCACGTGACGCTCAAGTTCATCGGCTGGGTGCGCCGCGACGCGGCCGAGGCGATCGGCGACGCGATGATGCGCGCGGCACGGGAGCCTCCGTTCGCGTTCAAGACGCAGCGGCTGGGCGCGTTCCCGACCGCGGAGAAGGCGACCGTCGTGTGGGCCGGGATCGAAGACAAGAGCGGCGGGCTCGCGCGGCTCGCGTCCGCGATCGATCGCGAGCTGTCGGATGTGGGCATCGCGCGCGAGAAACGGGCCTTCCACGCGCACGTGACGCTCGGTCGTCTGCGCGATCCGGCGGACGTCTCGCAGGTCATTCTGCCCTTCGCGGAACAGGTGTTCAGTGAAACCCGACTGACCGAGGTCGTCCTGTTCGAAAGCCGCACGAAATCGGCAGGTTCCGAGTACTCGAAAATCGTCAGCGCGCCCCTTTTTCGGGCCGAAAACGCCGAAAAACATCAGACCCATCCCGTAGAACCGACGCCATTCGACGCTTCGGATGACGGGTGGGACCGTGACTCCGAGCGCCGTCATTAAAGACCGCGAGGAGCTCATGGCCACGAAGGAATCCGACAAGTCCACGCCGCAGCCACGCGATGCGGCGCGCGATCCGAACCGAGACAAGGCGATCGATCTCGCGCTCGCGGCGATCGACAAGCAGTTCGGCAAGGGCGCGATCATGCGGCTCGGCAAGGATCCGATCGACCGCGAGGTCAGCGTGGTCCCGACCGGATCGCTCGGCCTCGACATCGCGCTCGGCATCGGCGGCCTGCCGCGCGGGCGCATCGTCGAGATCTACGGCCCGGAGTCGTCCGGCAAGACGACCTTGACCCTCCACGTCGTCGCCGAGGCGCAGAAGCGCGGCGGCGTGTGCGCGTTCATCGACGCCGAGCACGCGCTCGACGTCGGCTACGCCAAGAAGCTCGGCGTGAAGACCGAGGAGCTGCTCGTCTCGCAGCCGGACTTCGGCGAGCAGGCGCTCGAGATCGCCGACATGCTGGTGCGGTCGAACGCGGTCGACGTGATCATCGTCGACTCGGTCGCGGCGCTCACGCCCAAGGCCGAGATCGAGGGCGAGATGGGCGATCACCACGTCGGCTCGCACGCGCGCCTCATGAGCCAGGCGCTGCGCAAGCTGACCGCGGCGATCGCGCGCTCGCGCACGATGGTGATCTTCATCAACCAGATCCGCATGAAGATCGGCGTCATGTTCGGCTCGCCGGAGACGACCACCGGCGGCAACGCGCTCAAGTTCTACGCGTCGGTCCGCCTCGACATCCGCCGCGTCGGCGCGATCAAGAAGGAGGAAGACGTCGTCGGCAACCGCACGCGCGTGAAGGTCGTGAAGAACAAGATGGCGCCGCCGTTCAAGGAGGTCGAGTTCGACATCCTCTACGGCCAGGGCGTCTCGCGCGAGGGCGACCTCGTCGATCTCGCGAGCGAGGCGAACATCATCGACAAGAGCGGCGCGTGGTTCTCCTTCGGCGGCGAGCGCATCGGGCAGGGCCGCGAGAACGCGAAGCAGTTCTTGATCGATCACCCCGACACGTACAGCGCGATCGAGGCCAAGGTGCTCGCGCACCACAACGTGCGCCGCATCGGCATCGACGTGGCACCCGAGGTCTCCGCCGCGCCGCTGCCTGCCGGCGATGACAAGCCGGATCGCGACAAGTCCGCCAAGGCGACCGCCGCGGGCTCGGGCCCGGTCAAGCATCCCGCTCCGGTCCCGGCGCCCGCGAACGGCAAGCGGCCGAACGCGTGATTTTCGGGCCTCGGGCCTCGGGCCTCGGACCTCGGCCCTGCACGAAGATCTCAAACGATAAGCGCGGTTCGAAGCTCTTCTGGGCCGAGGCCTGAGGCCCGAGGCCTGAGGTCCAGATCTGAGCGCCGCCTCGTGCGTTTCACCCACGCATGGAGCTCAGCTTCCGCGATCACGAAGGCTTCCATCGAGCGGCGATCGGGATGACGGCGGCGGGGGCCGCCGCCGGTGCGCTGGGACACGTCGTCGGCGCCTCCGCGATCGTGGCAGGCGCGGTCGGCGCGGCGATCGGCAGCGCGGTCGCGGAGAAGCCGCGACGCGCGAGCCGCATCGGGCTCGGGCTCGTGATGGCGAGCATGGGCGCCGCGGTCGGTCACTGGGTCGGCGGCGGCGCGGCGATGTGGATCGTCGGCGCGACGCTCGCGATCGCGTTGGCGCGCGGCGGAAGCTGGAAGCAGTGGCTGGGATCGGTGGCGGTCGGGTCGATCGTCGCGGTGATCGGCGTGCTCGCGGCGCAGCGGATCGGCAACGCGGCGATCACCGCGAGCTGGCCCGCGTGGGTGATCGCGATGACCGGCGCGGCGGTGATGTCGCTCGCGTGCGTCGTCGCGCTGGTGCCGTCGCGGATCGCGGTCGAGCACGACGCGGTGATCGCCGCGCTGCGCCTGCTGCCGCAGAAGGTCGACGCCGAGATCCGCGATCTCGCCGAGCAGGGCGGGCGCGTGTGGGCCGAGGTGAAGACGCGTGTCGACGACGACGCGGGCCGCGCGATGGTCCAGGACGGCGTGCTCAAGCTCGTCGAGGTCGCCGCGAAGTCCGACAAGATCCCCGGCGACGTCGCGCTCAACAAGGCCAAGGTGATCTCGCGCATCGAGGAGCTCGACGCGCGCATCGCCGCGGCGACCGACGAGATCGCGCGCGCGCAGTACGCGGAAGCGCGCGTCGCGCTCGACGATCAGCGCCGCTACCTCGAGGGCATCCAGACCTCGCGCGATCGCCTGGTCGCGCGCATGCACAATTACCTCGCGGCGCTCGAGAAGTTCCGGCTGTGCGTGATCCACGTCGAGACCGCGTCGGCCGCGGACCTCGAGCTGTGCGGTAAGGCGCTCGCGGAGCTCGAAGCCGCGTAACCGCGACAGCGTGCGTCGCCACTGGTACGCTCGACGCGAACCAGGAGGCTCACGTGCGCAGATCGATCTACGCTGCTCTCGCCGCGCTGGTGCTCGCCGGCGCCGCGGCGCCGGCCCTCGCCGGCGACGACGCGGGCGCCCTCTACCGCGAGGGCATGGCGCTCAAGAACCAGGGCAAGGACGACGAGGCGATCGCGGACTTCGAGAAGGCGGTCGCCGCCGATCCGAAGCACGCGATGGCGTGGGCGTCGCTCGGCCACCTCTACAAGAAGAAGAAGGACTACGCGAAGGCGATCGACGCGTACGAGAAGGCGACCGCGCTGATGCCGAACGAGGAGGTCGTCTGGGCCAACCTCGGCATGGCGTACTACCGCAACAACCGCGTCGACGACGCGCTCGCCGCGCTCCAGAAGGCGTGCAAGCTGGCGCCGAAGGACGCCGAGGTGCGCGCGAACCTCGGCACGATCAAGCGCCAGAAGGGCGACACCGCCGGCGCGATCGTGCAGCTCGAGAAGGCGGTCGAGCTCGCGCCCGGCGAGGCGACGTACCAGTCGAATCTCGGCGTCGCGTACCGCAACGCGAACCGGCTCGACGACGCGATCAAGTCGTTCCAGAAAGCGATCGAGCTCGCGCCCAACGAGGCCGAGTACCACTTCAACCTCGCCGTCGTATATCGGCGCCAGCAAGAGGTCGACAAGGCCATCCCCGAGTACGAGCGCGCGGTCGCGCTCGCGCCCGACATGAGCGACGCCTGGTACGACCTCGGCTACATGTACAAGCTGAACCACGACAACGACAAAGCCGTCGAAGCGTTCAACACGTACCTCGAGCTCACCAAGGGCAAGGACGCCAAGAACGACAAGCAGGTCGAGGACGAGATCGAGTCGATGGGCGGCAAGCCGGTGACGAAGGAGCCGCAGAAGCCCGCGCCGAAGCCAAAAGGCAAATCGAAGGGCAAGGTGAAGTGATCGACTTCCGTCCTCCGACTTCCGTCCTCCGGATCAGAGTCATCTCGTAGGCGCGGTCTCTGATCCGGAAGACGGAGGTCGGAAGACGGAGGTCGAAGTCACAACGCTGCGAGGGCGGCGGACAATCGATCGACGGCGACTAATTCGAGCGACGACTTCGTGCTCAGCTTCGATCGGTTCTGCGCGGGGAGGATCGCGCGCGTGAAGCCGAGCTTGGCGGCTTCGGCGAGGCGCGCCTCGGAGAGGGCGACCGCGCGGATCTCGCCGGCGAGGCCGACCTCGCCGAAGACGACCGTGTGCGGATCGATCGCGCGGCCGCGCGCGGAGGACGCGACCGCGCACGCGACGCCGAGATCGACCGCGGGCTCGGAGAGGCGGATGCCGCCGGCGACGTTCACGAAGACGTCGGAGCCGAGGACGTCGCAGCCGGCGCGCTGCGCGAGCACGGCGAGGAGGAGCGCGACGCGCTTGTCGTCGACGCCGGCCGCGGTGCGGCGGCCGAAGCCGGCGGCGGCGGGCGCGACCAGCGCCTGGACCTCGACGAGCAACGGCCGCGTGCCGTCGGCGGACGCGACGACGACCGAGCCGGGCGCGCCCTTCGGCCGCTCCGCGAGGAGGAGCGCCGAGGGCTCGGGCACCTCGACCAGCCCGGCGCCGCGCATCTCGAACACGCCGATCTCCTGCGTCGAGCCGAAGCGGTTCTTGCGGCTGCGCACGATGCGATACGCGCTCGCGCCGTCGGCTTCGATCTCGAGCACGGCGTCGACCAGGTGCTCGAGCGTCTTCGGGCCCGCGAGCGCGCCGTCCTTGGTGACGTGACCGACGAGCACCGTCGGCACGCCGGTGGTCTTCGCGTGCGCGAGCAGGCGGCCCGCGCATTCGCGCACCTGCGCGATCGATCCCGGGATCGAGTCGAGCGTGCTCGTGTACATGGTCTGGATCGAGTCGACCGCGAGCACGGCGGGCTCGCTGCCGCGCGCGTGCGACAAGATCTGATCGACGTCGGTCTCGGCGACGACGTCGAGGTTGGGCGGGGTGGCGCCGACGCGCCGCGCGCGGAGCGCGGTCTGCGCGACCGACTCCTCACCGGTCGCATAGAGCACGCGGCCGCGCGACGCCGACGCGATCCCGGCGAGCATCTGCACGAGCAAGGTCGACTTGCCGATGCCCGGCTCGCCGCCGAGCAAGACCAGCGAGCCCGGCACGAGCCCGCCGCCGAGCACCCGATCGAGCTCGGCCAGCCCGCAGCGCAGGCGCGCGCGCGCGTCGAGCTCGGGCACGTCGGCGAGCGCGATCGGCGAGGCGCCGTCGGTGGCGCCGGCCGCGCCCATGCGCGGCGGCTCGGCGCGCTCGAGCTCCTCGACGAGCGTCGTGAACTCGGCGCACGCGGGGCACCGCCCGAGCCACCTCGGCTCGACGTGCCCGCACGCCGAGCAGCGATAGATCGATCGCGCGCTCGGCTTCGCCTTCGTCTTGGCCATCCGCGCACCGTAGCGCGCGGGCCTGACGCTCTCCGGACCGCGATCAGAACTTGAGGACGAGGCGCATCTGGATCGTGTGCGCGGTCTCGCCGTCGCCGAGGTTGGTCGCGTCGTACGGGAACCCGGGCCCGCCGCCGACCTGCGACGACGTGTCGGGGTGCGCGAGCGCGCCGAGCGGGAACAGCGCGCCGTACGAGACGCCGGCGAAGAACGCCGACGACTGGTAGCCGAGATCGCCGTCGAACTCGAGGCCGTACATCGCGCCGTTGCCGGGCGTCGCGACCGGACGCGCCGCGAAGCTCGTCACGTTCCACACGCGCAGCACGAACGAGTTGGACATGTTCCACTCGAGCTTCGGGCGCACGTAGATCGCGTTGGTCACCGCGCCGATCAGGTGACGGAACAAGATGAGATCGACGCGGTAGTCGCGGTCGAAGATCATCTGCGTCATGTTCGAGTCGCCGGCGAGCGGCAGCGAGCGGATGTGCGAGATGTTGGTCTCGCCCGGCGCCGGCTGTAGGCGGCCGCCGACCACGTCCTCGGCGTCGTACTGGTCACCCGACGCGTAGCCGGTCTCGAAGCTGAACTTGAGCTTGCCGCCGTCGGCGGCGTAGGTCGCGCGCGCGACGCCGCCCATCTGGCGGATGTCGATGTTGCCGGTCTGGCAGGTGCGCGTCGCCATCTTCGACGGGACGTATTGCTGGCACTCGGCGCTCTTCAGATCGAGGTCGGTGATGTTCATCGAGCCGACGACGCCGACCGCCTCGGCCTCGAACAGCCAGTTGCCGGTGCCGAACTTGATCCACGGATCGATGACGTACGCCTTGTAGTCGCGCGGCACGAGGCCGTTCGGATCCGGCGTGCCGCCGAGCGACTGCGCGGGCGCGTAGTCCCACTCCTGCGTGCGCTGCTGGATGTACGCGCCCCAGTTGAGCGCGGACTCGCCGCGATCGATCGCGTCCTTGAACTCGGTCGGCGTGTCCGTGCTCGAGACCGCGACCGAGTACTGCGCGACATCGTCGTTGTCGTCGAGGTCGTAGGCCTGGCCCGCGGTGCGGCCGACCGGGTTGCCGGTCATCGTCGAGGTGAGGCGCGAGTTCGGCCAGTCGGCCGCGACCATCGCCTTCAGGCGCGTGCCCGGGATCTGCGCGGAGAACGCGACGCGATCGACCGAGTCGCCGTAGTCGGAGTCGAGATCGTAGCCGCCGTTGACCGTGTCCTCGCCGCCGCCGTTGTGGAGGATGCCGAGGCCCCAGTGATCCGGCATGCGGCCGAACTGCACGAGGCCGAGCGGCGTGCCGACCTCGCCCCACGCGCGCTTGACGACGATCGAGTTGCGCGAGTCGTTGATGCCGGCGATCGGCGCGGTGACGCTGTTCGAGAACGCGCCGAACGGGACGTCGGCCGGCGTCGGCGAGCCGTCGAGGTACGAGCCGGTCGGCGTCGAGCCGAGGATCTGGTTGTCGAGCACGTCGATCTGCGCGTGGACCGAGGTCGTCTCGTCGATGTTGACGACCGGCTCGAGGCGCAGGCGCATGTTCGCGTCGCTGAGGCTCGGCGAGCAGGGCGACAGCGAGATCGACGGGTCGCCCGAGCAGCCGAGCGCGCGCGCGAACGGCGCGCCGCCGAGCGCTGGGTTGTCCTTGAAGCCGAGGTCGAAGCTGCGGAACCAGTTGGTGCGCAGGCGCAGGTAACCGCCGAGCTCGAGGACCTGGAGGCGCTTGCGATGGCTCTTCGGCGGCGGCAGCGTCGGCGTCGTCGGGAGCAGGCCCGGCGTCTTCGGCGCGGCCTCGGCGACACCTTCGTGCTTCGGCTCTTCACCGCCGGCGCCGCCGGGGGCACCGCCCATCGGGCTCGGGCCCATCTGGGCGTAGGCCGTACCGGCGGTGAGGATCAGCGCCAGAGCGCACGGCGTGAGGACGCGACGGATCATCGAGGACTCCAGACGAACGAAGCTTCGGAATACACGAAGGAATCGGGGGGGCTACGAAAAGCCGGCGGACTATATAGGCGGCTTTCCGTCACCGTCAATTCGCGGTGGCCGATCGCGGCCGGGAAAGTCGCGCTTGGCGGGGCGCCGGGAGTATGGTGCATGCGATGCCGTTGGACGGAGACGTGGGCAACCCCGTTGCCCGCCCGCGAGCCGATCACCCGATGCGAAGCGCGTTCTTGTTCCTGCTCGCGGCGTGCGGGCCGGCCGTGCACCCGATGACGCCCGCCGGTCCCGAGGTCGCGAACGCGGTCGCGGCCAACGCCGGCGCGTCGGGGCCACCGGCGATGCACGCGGTCGCGGCGCGGCGCGTGCTCGTCGGCGAGATGTGCCCCGAGGGCGCGGCGGGGCGGCCCGGCGTGACGCCGATGTTCGTGCACGGCGCCGACTGGAAGGACGAGATCGCCGACATCGAGGAGCCGATCGCGCAGAGCGCGGTGCGCCAGTTCGCCGTGCTCGGCGAGGACGGCAAGCGCGCGGGCGTGTTCACCGTGATGGGCGCGGCCGACGTCGGCCAAGGCGCCGACGTGGCGATCGGCTCGTACACGGGCGGGTCGGTGTGCGCGCTGGCTTCCACCAGCGGCAAGCCGACCGACGATCCCGCGTGCGTCGCGGCGACCCGCAACTGCGGGCTCGCGGTCGCGCCGATCGTGCCGGGGCAGGACACCTTCGGCGGCGGCGAGAGCGACGACGCGATCGCGCCGGCGACCGGCACCGCGTGCGTGACCGGCGACTCGCTGGTCGTCGACATCGACGGCGACGGCGCCGCGGAGACCTACAGCTTGTCGTCGTTCCTCGATCCGGTGCGCGCGCCCGCCGACGAGGTCAGCGCGACGCCGACCGCGTCGCCCGCGTGCAAGGGAGCCTTCGCGAAGTGGAAGGCGCGCGTCGACACCGGCGGCGAGCCCGGCGGCGCGACGCCGGATCCGAAGTACAAGGTCGAGATCGATCTCGTCGGCGTCGCCGACGTCGACGGTGACGGCCGCAAGGAGCTGTTCGTCGCGTTCCGCTATCCGGATCGCCGCACCGTCGCGATCTACAGCGCGACCTCGACCGCCGCGCGCCTCGATCTCGTCGGCGAGGCGCTTCCCTGGCAGACGACGCCGTCTCCCTGAGATCGACTTCCGTCCTCCGACTTCCGCCTTCCGGATCGGATCAGGGACCGGTAGACGGAGGACGGACGACGGACGACGAACCGTCTCCGCACGGCGGGCACTTCGCGGCGCCGCGGTGGCTGAACAAGAGCGCGCCGAGCACCATGCCGACCGCGAGCGCGGTCGCGACGATCAAGACGACGAGCAGGTTCGATGGGCCGCCGCTCGGCGGCGCCTGCACCGGCACGCCGCGCGACGGCGTGCGCATCGCCTCGCGCACCTCGCTCGGCGGTCGGCGCGGCGCGCCCGGGTTGGTCGGGATCTGCTCGAACCAGCGCTCGGCGTCGGCCGCGGCGGGCGAGGGCGGCAGCGGCGCCGGCGTCGGCTCGACCGGCAGCTTCTCGAGGCGCTTGGTCACCGCGTTCTCGCTCGGCGCGTCGGCGCGTCGACCGGGTCGCGCGGGCTCGAGCCGCGGCTTCATCGCGCGCGCGTGCTCGTTCGGCGTGATCGGCGGGCGCGGCAGCTTCGCCGGCGTCGCGCCTTTCGGCGGCGGCCCGTGCGGATCGGGCGTCGTCGGCGTCGCGGGCGTCGACGAGTCGGTGTCGGGGTTGCGGCGGCGCGCCATGGATGTCCCACACGCGCACACAGCGCGTCGGGGGCGATCGAGTATCGCGCATCGCGTGCGTGATCGTCACGCGTCGCGATCGCGTCTCACGTGCCCGGGGTCACCGCGCCTGCGAGCGAAGCGGATACGATGGTGGCGATGCGTTCGCTGCGCGCGCTGGTGACCGCCGCGATCCTGCTCGGCGGGTGCTCGAGCGAGACCGCGATCCTCCTGCGCGTGACCCGCGACGACTCGGTGCCCGCGAACGTGCCGCGCCTGCACATCGCGCTCGGCGTGAAGGCGTCCAGCGACGTGCTCGCGCCCGCGACCGGCACGACCGGCACGACGCCGACCTACGTCGACGACGCGTCGGATCGGATCGACGTCGGCGCGATCGATCTGAAGACCGCGCCGTACGAGCTCATGCTGCGCCCGTCGCAGCAGCTCACGCTCGACACCGGCCTCGAGCTCGCGGCGGTCGCGCTCGACGGCGACGGCCCCGACGCCAAGCCGCTCGCGTTCGGCGCGATCGGCTACGAGGTGCACTTCCACCAGGGCGAGACGCTCGTCTACGAGATCACGCTCGGCGCGATCGGCGATCCGACCGCGGATCCGGCGCGGCGCGAGTGCGGCGTGCTCGTCGGCAGCGCCGGATCGATCTTCGCGTGCCGGCAAGGCTGCGTGTCCTTCGACGGCGTGTGGATCGGCGCCCACGACGACATCGACTGCGACGGCGATCCGCACGGCACCGACTGCGACGACTTCGACTGGACCGTCAACCACCGCGCGACCGACGTCTGCAACAACGGCAAGAACGACGACTGCACCGGCGGCGTCGACGACGGCATCGATCGCGACGGCGACGGGCTCACGCCGTGTCAGGGCGACTGCGTCGACAACCCGACCGTCGCCGGCTCGCAGGACATCCACCCGGGCGCGATCGAGATCTCGCACAACGGCATCGACGACAACTGCAGCGGCATGTGCGACGAGAACGACGACACCGATCTCGACACGTACACCAAGGACGGCTTCCGCACGACCGACCCGAGCCCGATCGATCGCACGTGCGCGGCCGCCGCGATCGACTGCAACGATCTGGTCGCCGCGATCCACCCGGGCGCGGCCGAGATCGACGGCAACGGCTTCGACGACGACTGCGACGGCACCTGCGACGTCGACGCCGACGGCGACGGCTTCACCGCCGGCGGCTACGTCGAGCCGCCGCAGGCCGGCACCGCGCAGTGCAAGCTCGCGATCGCCGACTGCGACGACGATCCCAACGACGTCCGCAACGGCACGCCGGCCGCGCAGATCCATCCGGGCGCGCCCGAGCTGTGCGACGGCGTGGACGACAACTGCAACGCGAAGTGCGACGAGGGCCTCGATCCCGACGGCGATCACTTCACCGTGTGCGGCACGGTCAACGACGGCGCGACGATCTGCACGTACGTCGGCGCGCCGACCTGCGCCGGCAACGGCGCCGCGTGCGACTGCGCGGAGAACAAGACGACCGTGTTCCCGGGCGGCCCCGGCCCCGAGGTGTGCGACGGCTACGACGAGAGCTGCGACGGCATCCTCTATGCGATGGACACGCCGTGCTTCGCGCTCGACGCCAACGACGTCTGCCGCGCGGGCACGCGCACGTGCGACGACACCACGCCGCCGGGCGCGCTCGGCGCGTGCGCGATCGGCACGACGCAGGCGCCGCCCGAGGCGTGCAACGCGTTCAGCGCGTGCCAGGGCTCGGCGGATCCGATCGGCTGCGTCGCGTCGCAGCTCGGCAACGTCGCGCGCCTCGGGTGCAGCGCGAACCTCGACAAGTCGCAGAAGCCCGTCGATCTGTGCCCGGCGCCGCCGGCGAGCTACGTCGCGCCGCTGCCCGCGATCGCGGGCACCGCCAACTGTGGTGGCATCGACTGGACCTTGGTCGGCGGCGAGCAGCACGGCGCGTGGAAGGTCGGGATCTCCGACGCGACGAGCTCGAGCGGCTCGCCGGGGCCGACGGTCGGCGGCACCTGCATGGTGAACCTCACCGTCGAGAAGGTCGCCGGTGTGCCGAACTCCACGGTGCCGCCCCCGCCGACGATCTTCTTCGTGATCGCGCAGAGCGGCGCGACCTCGTCGATGCTCGTGATCGATCTCGCGGGCGACACCAACCTCGCGTGCCCGAGCGGCCCCGCGCTCCACTGCGGCGGCTGATCCCGATCACACCCGGGCTCGAGCCGCGGGCGTATGATGGCTCGTATGCGACGCGCGTGGCTCGTGAGGGGAGCCGTGAGCCTGGGCCTCGTGCTCGGCGCCTGCGGCAACGACACGGAGATCCTGATCTCGGTGACGCGCGACGCGCAGGCGCCCGCGGCGATCCCGCGCCTGCGCATCTACGCCGCGGTCGCGAACGGCCAACAGATGAACGGCGCCGCGGTGTACGTCGATCAGTCGGATCCGCAGGCGGACGTCGACGTCTCCACGCGCGATCTCGCGGCCAGCCCGTACAAGCTCGGCCTGCGCCCGGGCGCGCAGCTGCCCGGCGACGCCGATCTGCAGGTCGCCGCGCTCGGCTTCATGCTCGACGACGCCGGCGATCCGAAGCCGCTCGCGTTCGGCACGATCGATCACGCGATCTCGTTCGCGAACGGGCGCGTGCTCGAGTTCGAGGTCTCGCTCGAGCGCCTCGCCGGTCCGGTCAGCGCCAACGGCAAGGGCTGCGTCGACTTCGTCGTCAATGGGCAGAAGATCCACATCGGCGCGCAGGACGACTGGGACTGCGACGGCGATCCGCACGCGACCGACTGCAACGATCTCGATCCGGTGATCAGCCACCTCGCGACCGAGGTCTGCGGCAACGACGTCGACGAAGACTGCTCGGGCGCGATCGACGACGACACCGACGCCGACGGCGACGGCGTGTTCGCGTGCAAGGGCGACTGCATCGACAACCCGAACGCGCAGCTGCCGGGCGGGCTCACCGCCGCCGACGTCCACGCCGGCGCGGACGAACGCCTCGACAACGCGATCGACGAGAACTGCGACGGCATGTGCGACGTCGGGCCCGTGCTCGACACCGACAAGGACACGTACACGACCGTCGGCATCGTGACCGCGCCGTCGGTCGGCGGCCGCTGCATGAAGTCGACGTCGCTGATCGACTGCGACGACAATGATCACAACATCCATCCCGGCGCGACCGAGATCCTCACCAACGGCGCCGACGACGACTGCGACGGCACCTGCGACGTCGACGCCGACATGGACGGCTACACGCCCAGCGGGTACGTGGAGCCGCCGACGATGGGCCACTGCGCGCCGATCGCCGGCGATCAGGTCGACTGCCGTGACGACGACAAGGACATCCACCCCGGCGCCGCCGAGATCTGCGACGGCATCGACGAGAACTGCGACGGCAAGTGCGACGACGACATGGACAACGACGGCTACAGCGTGTGCGGCACGGTCACGCAGGATCCGACCCAGTGCGTGGTCACCACGAACGGGTGCAGCATCGGGCAGCAGTGCGACTGCGCGCCGTCGGCGGAGCAAGCGCACCCGGTGCCGTCGGGCGGCCAGCCGGTGCCCGAGCGCTGCGACGGCTTCGACGAGAACTGCGACGGCGTGCTCTACCCGAAGACGAACCAATGCTTCGCGCCGGCGGGCGCGGGCACGTGCTTCGCCGGCACGCGCGAGTGCAAGGACGACAACCCGCAGTCGCCGTGGGACGTGTGCAACGTCGATTCGCAGCAGCCGGTCGATCCGAAGCTGTGCGCCGCGTACGACGCGTGCTTCGTCGATCCGACGATCGTCGATCCGTTCGCGTGCGCGATCTCGAAGGCGCAGCTCGGCGTGATCGGGTGCAAGGAGCTGGTCGGCAACGGCGGCGTCGCGTGCACGCCGGCGTTCTATGCGATCCCGACCTTGGTCAGCGCGGGCCAGTGCGCGAACGCCAACTGGCGGATCTACGGCGGCGTGATGCAGGGCCCGTGGACGGTCGGCTTCGGCGACAACGGCGGCGGCGGCGACAAGGCGACCGGGTGCACCTCGAACTTCGCGGTCACCGCGTACGATCACAACCTCGCGACGACGACGATCACCCGCATCCTGGTCACGCAGTTCGTCGGAACGGCGGCGGTGTCGGTCTTCGTCGATCTGCAGCCGCTGACCTCGGGCGTGTGCGTGACGCCGGGCAGCAACATGTCGTGTACCGGCCCATAGATTAGACTCACGCGCATGACAGCGCTGGAAGACGACGTCGGTCAGCTCCTGTGGATCGGCTTCGAAGGATCGGTCGTGACGCCGGAGCTCGCGGCGCGGCTCGGCCGCGGCGAGGCGGGCGCGGTCGTCTTGTTCAAGCGCAACCTGCGCACGCAGGTGGTCGGCTCGGGCTCGGCGACCGCCGTCGCGCAGGAGGTCACCGACGTCGACGCGCTGGTCGAGCTCAACCGCGCGCTGCACGCGGCGCGCGAGGATCTGCTGATCTGCGTCGATCAAGAAGGCGGCACCGTGCAGCGGGTGCGCGCGCCCGCGACGCAGTGGCCGCCGATGCTCGCGTTCGATCAGATCGGCGCCGATGACGAGGCCTTCGCGGAAGAGGTCGGGCACGCGCTCGGCGCCGAGCTCGCGGCGATGGGCTTCGACGTCGACTTCGCGCCCGTGCTCGACGTGCACACCAACGAGGCCAACCCGATCATCGGCGAGCGCGCGTTCGGGCGCGACGCGGCGTCGGTCGCGCGCCGCGGCCTCGCGTTCGCGCGCGGGCTCGCGCGCGCAGGCGTGCTCGCGTGCGGCAAGCACTTCCCGGGGCACGGCGACACCGTGACCGACAGCCACCTCGCGCTGCCGCGCATCGATCACGACATGGCGCGCCTCGAGCAGGTCGAGCTGGTGCCGTTCGCGCGCGCGGCGCAGGCGCGCGTGCCGATGATCATGACCGCGCACGTCGTGTTCGCGGCGATCGATCCGTCGGTGCCCGCGACGCTCTCGCACGCCGCGATCACCGGCATCCTCCGCGACAAGCTCGGGTACCGCGGCGTGATCGTCTCCGACGATCTCGACATGAAGGCGATCGCCGATCACTTCGGCGTCGGCGAGGCGGCGGTCTCCGCGATCACCGCCGGCTGCGACGCGCTGCTCCTCTGCCGCGAGCCCCTCCACCAGCGCCAGGCCCGCGAGGCGCTCCTGCGCGCCGGCACCGATCAGCCCGCCGTCCGCGCCCGCATCGCCGAGTCCGCCGCGCGCATCCGCGACATGAAGCGCGCGCATGTCTCCTCGACGAGATCACGAGACGTCGTCGGTTCTGTCGACCATCGACGTCTGGCCGACCGCCTCGCCGGGCGCGCCTGACCGTCGTCCGTCGTCCGTCGTCCGTCGTCCGGATCAGATCCGGATCTCGGAAACGGACGACGGGAGACGGACGACGGACGACGGCTTCAGGGCGTATAGCTGCCGCGCGCCGTGTAGTTCATCGCCAAGCTCGTCACCAAGGCCGTCACGGCGACGAGCGTCGCCGGCTCGTCCGGCGCCTCGAGGCCGAGCGCGTCGGCGCGATCGGCGAGGTGCATGACGAGCGCTCGGGTCGCCTCGGGGAAGTGCCCAGTCCACGTGAAGACCGAGCGCGCGAGCGCGCGCGCGTGGCGTCGCAGGAGCTGCGCGAGCGGGCGTCCGCCCGGACGCGGCTCGGCGATCGCGCGCAAGGCGCCGTCGATGCCGGGCGGCATCGCGGGGTTCTCCTCGGCGTTCGCGTACATCTCGTCGATCGAGTAGTCGATCTCGGAGACGTCCTCGTCGAGCTCGTCGTCGGTGACCTGCGGCGCCGCGTCGCCGATCTCGCGCACGATGCGATCGCACAGCTCGAGCTTCGCGAGCGCGCCCGGCCACGCCGCGTAGTCCGTGCGCCAGTCGCGGCCCGGCGTCATCCAGACCGCGAACGTCTCGGCCCAGTCCTCGTCGGGATGCTTCTGGGCGTACCAGCCGGGCAGGTGGTGCACGAACCGCGTGCTCCACGGCTCGGGCCGATACGCATCGCTGTACGGCTGCGTGATCGCGCCGAAGGTCGCGATCCAGTCGGCCCGGTCGTAGAGCATGTACGCGTAGTTGAGGACGTGCCCCATCTCGTGGCGCAGGTAGCGCAGCACGTCGGCGCGATCCGAGCCCTCGATCATGCCGGTCCGATCCGCGTGCAGCTCGGCGAGATCCGGGTGCGCCAGGTAGAACGGGATCGCCAGCGCGATCGTCTCGAACGGGACCCCCCACTCGGACGAGAGGTAGTACCGGGGGCGCAACCGCCGGATCCCAACGGCGTTCAGCTCGTGATCGAACTCACTGAGGAGCGGCTCCAGCGGGGTGCCCGCGATGCGCAAGCCGAGCTCGCGGATCGGGACCTTCCCGTGGATCGCCTCCTGGAACGCGGGCGCCGTGGACGCCATATCCAAGCTTAGCGCGCTCACGCGGGTCACGTACGGGCGCGGGAGTCCCTGTTGGCTGTGATACCCTCGCGGGCTCTAGGGATGGAAGGCCAGGTCATAGGAACGTACAAGGTCGAGCGCAAGCTCGGCGAGGGCGGGATGGGCGCGGTCTACGTCGCGGAGCACACGCTCCTCGGCCGCAAGGCGGCGATCAAGGTCCTCCTGCCGATGCTCTCGGCGTCGCAGTCGATCGTGCAGCGCTTCTTCAACGAGGCGCGCGCGGTGACGCAGATCGCGGACCCCGGCATCGTCCAGGTCTTCGACTTCGGCTACCACACCGACGGCAGCGCCTACATCGTGATGGAGCTCCTCGACGGCGAGACGATGGATGCGCGGCTCAATCGCCTGCGCCGCTTCCATCCCGCCGACGCGCTCCGCCTGATCCGGCAGACCGCGGCGTCGCTCGCGGCCGCGCACGCCAAGGGGATCGTCCAGCGCGATCTGAAGCCGGAGAACATCTTCATCGTCGGCGATCCGGCGGTGACCGGCGGCGAGCGTCCCAAGATCCTCGACTTCGGCATCGCGAAGCTGTCGAACGCCGAGCCCGGCAAGATGAAGACGCAGACGGGCGCGCTGATGGGCACGCCCGTCTACATGTCGCCCGAACAGTGCCGCGGCGCCGGCGACATCGATCACCGCAGCGACATCTATTCGCTCGGGTGCGTCTTGTTCTGCATGTTGACCGGGCGCCCGCCCTTCGAGGGCGAGGGCTCGGGCGAGATCATCGCGGCGCACCTGCGCGAGCCGGCGCCCGCGCCGTCGACGCTCGCGCCCGACGTGCCGCCCGCGCTCGACGCGCTCGTGCTCAAGTGCCTCGAGAAGAGCGCGGCCGCGCGCTACCAGACGATGAACGAGCTGGTCGCGGGCATCGCGCAGTGCGAGGCGGCGATCGCCGGCACCGTCGCGATCGCGGCGTACCCCGGCTATCCGACGCCGCCGCCCGGATCGATGCTGGGCTACGGCACGCAGCCGCCGCACCTCACGCCGCATCACCTGACGCCGCCGCCGCCGCACCTCACGCCGCATCACCTGACGCCGCCGCCTCCGCCGACGCCGACGACGCTCGGCAACGCGGCGGGCGCGACCGCGACGCACGTCCCGACCGGCAAGGCCCGCTTGCCGATCTACATCGGCGCGGTGCTCGGCGCGTTCGGCATCGGCGCGATCATGTTCGTCGTGTTCGGCGGCGGATCGAAGAACGAGCCGGCGCAGCAGCCGGTCATCGCGACGCCCGCATCGATCGATGCGGCGCAGGTCGTGACGACGCCGCCCGACGCCGCGCAGGTCGTCACCGCGCCTCCCGATGCAGCACAGATCGCAGCGTCGCCACCCGACGCCGCGCTACCTCCCGACGCCGCCGTGCACACGGCGAGCGGGCACACGGGCAACACCGGCAACACGCACACGCATCATCAGGGGGACGGATCGAATGCGCACCACACATCCGGTTCGGGGTCCGGCAACGCGAGCGGGGGCTCGGGTTCCGGCTCGGTCGATCGCGGCGACTAGTCTTCTGGTCTTGGCGCTGTTCGGGGGAAGGGCCCGCGCGCAGAGCGCGGAGGCCGAGCAATTGTTCAACGACGGCGATCGCCTGATGACCGAGGGCAAGTTCGCGCAGGCGTGCGACTCGTTCGAGGCGTCGAACCGGATCGAAGCGCGCGCCGGCACGCTGATCCGCCTCGGCGACTGCCGCGAGAAGAACAACCAGCTCGCGTCGGCGTGGTCCGCGTACAAGGACTCGCTCACGCGCGTGAAGGATCCGAAGAAGCGCGAGCTCGCCGAGCAGCGTATCGCCGCGATCGAGCCGCACCTCTCGTACCTCACCGTCTCGGTGCCCGACGAGAGCCGCGTCGACGGCCTCGAGCTGTCGCGCAACGGCAAGCCGCTCGATCCGGCGCTGTGGAACCGCGCGATCCCCGTCGACGGCGGCGAGTACGTGATCGGCGGCAAGGCGCCCGGCCACGAGGAGTGGAACACCAAGGTCACGGTCGCGACCGCCGACGGCAAGGTCACGGTCGACGTGCCGAAGTTCAAGGAGCTGCAGAAGCTGATCGAGCCCGACGACAAGGGCAAGGGCAAGGACACGACGATCACGACGGCGGTGACGCCCGAGTCGCCGGGCATGTTCACGACCCAGCGCGAGATCGCGCTCGGCGTCGGCGGCGCCGGCGTGATCGTCGGGATCGTCGGCATCGTCGAGGGGCTCGGCGCGTCGAGCGACAAGACCAACGCGTACACGTTGTGCCCGGATCCCGCGATGCCGTGCGCGAACGCGAAGCAGGCGCAGGAGCTGATCGACAGCGGTCACTCGAAGGCGACGATCGCGAACGTCTCGTACGGCGTCGCGGCGGCCGCCGTGATCGGCGCGGCCGCGTTGTGGTTCACCGGCGCGCCGGCGGAGGCCGAGCCGCGCGTCTCGATCGTCCCCGAGCTCCACCGTGGCGGCGCCAGCGTCGGCGTCTCTGTGAGGTTCTGATGAAGAAGCTGGTATGTCTCGCGCTGGCCCTGGCGGCCGGCTGCTCGGTGCCGTCGGTGACGTTCACCGGTGAGCCCGACACCAACACGAACCCCGATACGCCGCACGGCGGCGTCGACGGCGGCCCGGTCGCGATCATGGTGACGCCGACCTCGGTGACCTCGCTCAACGAGGGCTCCATGACGATGCTCATGGTGCAGCTCACCAACCAGCCGTCGCCGGCCGGCGTCGTGGTCGACATCGCGCCGTCCGCGGTCGACAAGCTCGGCCTGTCGAAGGCGCAGATCCAGTTCAGCGACTCCGACTGGGATCAGCCGCGCGCGATCACCGTCACCGCGCTGCAGGATCCGGACACCGTCGACGACAGCGCGATGGTGATGTTCACGACCACGCTCACCGGCATCGACGAGGTCGACGTTCCGGTCAGCATCATCGACGACGACAAGCTCGCGCTGATCGTCAACCCGCCGTCGCTCGACGTGCTCGAGAACGGCAGCGCGCCGCTGATGGCGCACCTGAACGCGCAGCCGGCGTCCGACGTCGTCGTCACGGTGGCGTCGGGCTCGCCGTCGATCGCGAGCGTCACGCCCGCGATGCTCACCTTCACGCCGTCGAACTACGCGATCGACCAGAGCGTCACCGTCAGCGGCAAGAAGGACGCGAACAAGGTCAACGACAGCGCGAACATCCTGTTCATCTCGGGCGCGCTCTCGCAGGTCTCGGTGCCGGTCAACGTGATCGACATCGACGTGCTCGGCATCGCGCCGTCGACCACCTCGCTGCAGATGAACGAGGGCGACGTGAAGACGTTCACGGTCGCGCTGACGCAGGCGCCGACCACCAACGTCACCATCAACCTCGCGTCGACCAAGCCGACCGGCGCGTCGGTGGCGCCGCCGTCGCTGGTCTTCACGCCGTCGAACTGGAGCCAGGGCCAGACCGTCACGGTGACCGCGCCGCAGGACGACGACACCGCGAACGAAGCGGTCGTGCTCAACCTGACCTCGCCGCCGCTCAACGCGGTCGCGGTCGCGGTCGCCGTCGCGGACGACGACACCCAGTCGATCATCGTCAACCCGACCACGGTCGGGCTCGGCGAGAACGGCTCGAAGACGGTCGCGGTCCACCTCGCGTTCCGCCCGACCGCGAACCTCGACGTCAGCATCATGAGCGCGAACAACCAGGTCGCGACCGCGTCGCCGGCGCAGCTGACCTTCACGCCGTCGTCGTTCGCCGCCGATCAGACCGTCACGATCAGCGCGCCCGACGACGCCGACGCGGTCGACAACGTCACCACGATCACCTTCGCGGATCCCGCGGACGGCCTGTCGACGCCCGCGTCGATCTCGGTCACCGACGACGACGTGCTCCAGATCGAGACCAACATGCCGTCGGTCACGCTCGACGAGGGCACGACCGCGACCTTCCAGGTCCGCCTCACCGCGCAGCCGCAAGGCGACACCCAGGTCGCGATCGTCTCGACCGACGTCGGCGCCGCGACCGTCTCGACCGGCGCGCTCACCTTCACGACCTCGAACTGGAACGTCTTCCAGACCGTCACCGTGACCGGCGTCGGCGACGTCGACACCGCCGACGAGCACGTCGAGATCGATCTCACCGCCAACGGCATGACGCTGGTGCCGGTGACCGCGAACGTGATGGACACCACCGGCCTCAACATCATGGCCAGCACCAACACGCTCAACGTCACCGAGGGATCGAACGCGACCTTCTCGGTCGTGCTCACCGCGCAGCCGCCCGGCAACGTGACGGTCGCGGTCGACTCGGCGGACACCAACGTCGCGACCACCAGCCCCGCGTCGCTCGTGTTCACGCCGGTCAACTGGAACGTCGCGCAGGTCGTGACGGTCACCGGCGTCACCGACGCCAACGCGACCGACGGCACCACGACGGTCACGCTCAGCGCGACCGGCCTCAACTCGCGCACGGTCGCGATCACGAACAAGGACGTCGACGTCCTCGGCATCGCGGCGGCGCAGCCGAGCCTCTCGGTCGGCGAGGGCAAGGCCGCCAACCTCGGCATCCACCTGACCGCGCAGCCCGCGGCCGACACCGTGGTCACGCTGATGTCGTCGAACGCGACCAAGGCGATGCTGTCGCCGTCGTCGATGACGTTCACGACCGCGAACTGGAACGTCGATCAGATCGTCACCGTCACCGGCGTGCAGGACGCCGACGCGGTCGACGAGAGCCTGAACCTGACCGCGTCGGCGACCGGCCTCACCACGCTGACCGTGCCGGTCACCGTCGTCGACGACGAGGTGCTCGGCATCGTCGTCGACAGCGCGACCGTCACGCTCGGCGAGGGCGGCACCACCACCTTCAACGCGCACCTCGCGGCGCAACCGTCGGGCACCACGATGGTGATGGTCGTCTCGGGCAACCCGGGCAAGGCGAGCGTCGGTCCGGCGCTGCTGTCGTTCGACGGCACGAACTACATGACCGATCAGCCGATCACGGTGACCGGCGTGCAGGACAACGATCTCGCCGACGAGTCGGTGACGATCACGCTGTCGTCGACGGGCTTCCCGAACCGCGTCGTCACCGCCGGCGTCACCGACGACGACACCCAGGCGGTCGTCGTCACCAGCCAGAGCGTCACGGTCAACGAGGGCACGACCAACACGGTCGGCGTGTCGCTCGCGTTCCAGCCGTCGGCGAACGTGGTCGTGTCGGTGACCTCGACCGATCCGACCACCGCGAGCGTCAACCCGAGCTCGCTGACGTTCACGCCGCAGAACTACGACACGCCGCAGAACGTCACGATCACGGGCGTCGAGGACTCGAACGCGATCGCGGATTCGACGACGCTCACGATGTCGGCCGCCGGCGCGACGCCGGCGAGCGTCACGGTCAACGTGCCCGACAACGACACGCTCGGCATCGTCACGAGCGTCGCGACGCTGTCGTTCGCCGAGACCGGCACCGGCACGATCGGGTTCAAGCTCAGCGCCCAGCCGCAGGCGAACACGACGGTCACGATCGCGTCGTCGAACACCGCCAAGGCCACGGTCTCGCCGGCGAGCCTCACCTTCACGACGTCGAACTGGAACGCCTTCCAGAACGTCACCGTCACCGGCGTGCACGACGTCGACGCGGTCGACGCCAGCATCAACGTCACCGGCACGTCGGCGCCGCTCGCGACCGCGACGGTCCCGACCACGGTCACCGACGTCGACTCGGTGACGATCGTGACGAGCGTGTCGTCGGTCTCGCTCGCCGAGGGCGGCACCGGCACGTACACCGTCAAGCTCGCCGCCCAGCCGCAGGCGAACGTCACGGTCAACATCACGTCGCCGAACACCGCGAAGGCCACGGTCTCGCCCGCGATGATGACCTTCACGACCTCGAACTGGAACGTCGCGCAGACCGAGACCGTCACCGGCGTGCAGGATCAGGACATCGCGGACGAGACCGTCTCGCTCCAGGTCGCGTCGTCGGGCCTGCCCACGGTCAACGTCACCGCCAACGTCGCCGACGACGACACCGAGCAGATCCTGGTGGCGAACAACAGCGTCTCGGTCAACGAGAGCGCGTCGACGACGGTCGGCGTGACCTTGCGCTACATCCCGAGCGGCAACGTCACCGTCAACCTCGCGTCGTCGGACACCGCGGTCGCGACCGTGTCGCCGACGACGATGACGTTCTCGCCGGGCAACTACAACGTCGCGCAGAGCGTGACGATCACCGGCGTCAAGGACGCCAACGCCGCGCCCGACACCGCGAGCGTCTCGCTGACCTCGGCGGGCGTCACCGCGGCGTCGATCGCCGTCACGGTCAACGACATCGACACGCTCGGCTTCACGACGGCGCCGTCGAGCGTGACGGTCGCCGAGGGCGGCACGCAGCCGTACACGGTCACGCTCACCGCGCAGCCGCAGGGCAACACGACGGTGACGCTCACCTCGAACAACCCGAACGCCGCGACCGTGTCACCGGGCACGCTCACCTTCACGACCTCGAACTGGAACGCGCCGCAGACGGTCACCGTCACCGGCGCGCAGGACGCGAACCTGACGAACGAGTCGACCTCGATCTCGATGACGGCGAGCGGCGTCACGACCGGCAACGTGCCGGTGACCGTCACCGACGACGATCAGCAGAAGGTGCTGGCGTCGACGCCGAGCCTCTCGGTCAACGAGAGCGCGTCGACGACCTTCACGGTCACGCTGCAGTACGTGCCGGCGGCGAACGTCACGGTCAACCTGACCTCGAACAACACGAGCGTCGCCACCGTCGCGCCGGTCTCGCTCACCTTCACGCCGGGCAACTACAACGTGGCGCAGACCGTCACGGTCACCGGCGTGCACGACGCCAACACCGGCCCCGATTCGACGATGGTCACCGCGACCGCGACCGGCGCGATCGGCGCCACCGTCGGCGTGACGGTCAACGACATCGACACGCTCGGCATCACGACCGACGTCTCGAGCCTCACGAGGCCCGAAGACGGCGTCGGCACGATCAACGTGAAGCTGAACGCGATGCCGGCGTCGACCGTCACCGTCATCGCGCTGTCGCAGAACAGCAACGTCGCGACCTCCACGCCGACGATGCTCACGTTCACGACCGGCAACTACAACACGTACCAGGCGATCACGGTCACCGGCGTACACGACAAGAACACCGTCGACGACTCGACGACGATCAAGCTGTCGGCGACCGGCCTCTCCGACGTCAACGTGCCGGTGACGATCACCGACGTCGACGTCCTCGGCGTGGCGGTCTCGAAGCCGACCTTGTCGCTCACCGAAGGCCAAGCCGGCCAGAAGATCGGCGTCACGCTCACGCAGATCCCGACCGGCAACGTCACGGTCACGATCGCCTCGGGCAACACGAACCTGGTGACCACGTCACCGCCGACGCTGACCTTCACGCCGCAGAACTACAACGTCTCGCAAGACGCCACGCTGACGGCGGTGCAGGACGCCGACGCGGCCAACGGCTCGACCCCGGTCAGCTTCACCGCGCCGGGCGCGACCACCGGGACGGTGACGGTCGACGTCACCGACGACGACGTGCTCGGCATCTCGCCGTCGCCGGCGTCGCTCACGGTCGCCGAAGGTGGGACGCAGAACCTGTCGGTCGTGCTGTCCGCGCAGCCGCTGTCGCCGCAGACGGTGACCGTCGTGTCGAACGACACCACCAAGGCCACCGTGAACGTCGCGTCGCTGAGCTTCGACGCGACCAACTGGAACCAGGCGCAGACCGTGATCGTCACCGGCGCGCAGGACGCGAACCTCGGTAACGAGTCGACCGGCATCACGCTGAGCTCGCCCGGCATGACGACGCAGGTCGTGCCGACCACGATCGTCGACGACGATCAGGAGACGATCCTCAGCGACGTCGCCGCGGCGACGATCGTCGACAACGGCACCGGCAACAGCGTGGTCGCGGGCATCTCGCTCCAGTACCAGCCGGCGGCCAACGTCGTCGTGACGGTCGCGTCGTCGAACACCAACGTCGCGACGGCGTCGCCGGCGACGCTGACCTTCACGCCGCAGAACTACAACACCAAGCAGAACGTCACGATCACCGGCGTGCACGACGTCAACGTCGTCGACGACACCGCGACCGTCTCGCTGACCGCGGCGGGCGCGATCGGCGCCAACGTGGCGATGACCGTGCGCGACACCGACGTCGTGACCTTCGTGACCAGCGTGAACAGCCTGGGCGTCACCGAAGGCTCGACCAACACGTACAGGGTCCACCTGAGCAACCAGCCGACCGCGAGCGTCTCGGTGACGGTCTCGAGCGACAACACCGCGGCGGCGACGGTGTCGCCGGCGGCGCTGACCTTCACCACGTCGAACTGGAACGTCGATCAGACGATCACGGTCACCGGCGTGCAAGACGTCAACGTCGCGAGCGAGACGCTCAACGCGACGCAGTCGGCGACCGGCATCACGAGCAAGAGCGTGACCGTGACGACCACCGACAACGACACGCAGGCGGTCCTGACGTCGGGCAACATGACGATCCACGAGAACAGCTCGGGCACGCTGCAGGTCAGCCTCGCGTTCCAGCCGTCGTCGAACGTGACGGTCTCGCTGGTGAGCAACAACACGTCGATCGCGGCGCCGGCGGTGTCGTCGCTGACCTTCACGCCGCAGAACTACAACATCCAGCAGCCCGTGACGATCAACGCGCCGATCGACACGAACTCGGTCAACGACGGGGCGCTCGTCACCGGATCGCTGTCGGGCGCGTCCAACGGCAACGCGATCGTCACCGTGATCGATCGCAACCTGCTGATCCGCGCGCCGGCGACGCAGAGCATCTGCGTCTTCGACCTGCCGGCGGGGGTGTCCGTGCACTGGGCCGACTCGCCGATCAACCCGACCACGGTCAACGTCGGCACGTCGGGGCACGTCTCGAGCGCGTCGCCGTCGCAGCTGTCGTTCGATTCGTCGAACTACACGACCTCGCAGTTCGTCGACGCCGACGGCACCGTCGGCACCGGCACGGTCACCTTCTCGGCGAGTGGCCAGGTGACGGTGTCGGCGTCGATCACCATCCTGTCGTCGACCAACCCGGCCTGCTGCGTCACCTGCTTTAAGTAGCGTGTGCGGGCGGCGACGCGCGGCGTGTCCGCGCCGCCGCGCCGCGCGCAAGTGCGCGCGCCGCCTGGCTCGCCTCGTGGCATCGGGGGTGCAACTCCCAGGGCGACATGAGGAAGCTGGGCGCGCTCGCATGCGCGGGAATCGTTTCGATGTCGGCGATCGCCGGCGCCACGGCGTCGAAGGCGAAGTTCACGTTCACCAATGGTGATCGCGAGCCGGCCGACACCGGCGCGCCGAGCGCCGAGATGCTGGTGGAGCTGAAGCAGGCGGTCACGGACGCGCCGAAGGATCGCGAGGCGCGCTTCGCGTACGTGCGCGGCCTGATGCGCGCGGGGAAGATGGCAGACGCGCTGACCGAAGCGAAGGCGTGGCGCGCGATCGACGCGTACAACCTCGTGGTCGTCCGCTTGATCGGCGACATCGACACCGCGCTCGGCAAGACCGCCGACGCCAAGCGCGCGTACTCCGCGGTCGTCGAGCTCTTGCCGAAGGACGCCGGCGCGCAGCGCGCGCTGGCGAGCGTGCTCAAGCAAGCGGGCGATCTCGACGGCGCGTACGCGCGCTTGCAGGCGGCCTACGCGATGGCGCCGAAAGATCGGCGGCTCGCGTTCGAGCTCGCCGACGTCGCGAACCGGCTCGGCAAGACCGACGAGGCGAAGACGCGCTTCCAGGCGATCGTCGACGATCCCGAGACGCCCGACGCGGTCGCCTATCCGGCCAAGCAGCGGCTCGCGCAGATCGATCACACGGCGCAGAACGACGTGAAGATCTATCTGACGTGGGACACCGACAAGAGCGACGTCGATCTGTGGGTGACGAACCCCGCGGGTGAGCGCGTCTTCTACTCGCACAAGCAGGGCCAGTACGGCGAGGCGCTCTACGACGACGTCACGACCGGCTACGGGCCGGAGAGCTTCACGGCGCCGAAGGCGCACGCCGGCCAGTACCTCGTGCAGGTCAACTACTACGGCGCGGGCCGCTCGAACTTCAGCGAGGCGCGCGGCGAGGTCGTCGTGATCCTCGACGAGGGCCGCCCGACCGAGGAGCGCCACGTCCTGCCGTATCGATTGTTCGAGGTCGGACAGACCGTCACCGTCGCCCGGATCGATGTCGGGCAAGGGAGCAAGTGAGATGCGGATTCGATCGTTCCTGTTCGCGGTGGCGTGCGCGGCGTGCGGTGGCGCGCCGCATCCGGCGCGTCTCGATGCGCCCGTCGCGGTCGATCGACCGCGCGCGTTGGATCTGAAGCCGCTCGGCCTCGAGCTGCGCGCGGTCAGCGTGCGCGGGACCTTGGAGGTGCTGACCGCGACCGGCTGGCAGCCGCTCGGCGAAGGCATGAACGCGAGCGGAGTCGCGGAGCTCCGCGCGTCGTGGCGCGGCGCGGTCGTCTCGATCGGGCACGGCGACGCGGCGGGCCGCTTGTGGCTGCGCGCGGGATCGCGCGTGCGCATCGGCCAGGCGCCTGACGGGATCCACGTCTCGATGATCCAGGGCCGCGCGCGCGTGAAGCGCGCTGGCGCGAACCTGTCGCTCTCGATCGACGCGGCGAGCGGCCCGATCGCGATCACCGGCGACTACGTCATGGACGCGGCGCGCGGCGGCACGGCGATCACGCCGACCGCGGCGCGGCCGGAGCTCGCGGCCTTCGCGATCGCGCTCGACCAGCCGGAGCAGGGCGTGGGCGTCGGCACGATGGAAGCGCACGGCGACGACGGGCGCTCCGAAGCGTTGCAGCTGAAGACCGTCCACGTGAAGGTCACGACCCGCGGCGACACCGCGCTGACCGAGGTCGAGCACGTCTTCTACAACCCGGCCGGCGGTCGCCCGCGCGAGGGCAAGTTCCGCTTCCCGGTCCCCGACGGCGCGATGCTGGTCGGCATGGCGATGGAGATCGACGGCAAGCTCGTCGAAGGCGAGATCGTCGAGCGCGAGAAGGCGCGCGAGGTCTACGACGAGGTCGTCGACAAGATGGAGGACCCCGCGCTCCTCGAGTGGGAGGAGGGCAACTGGTTCGGCCTGCGCGTGTTCCCGATCCCGGCGCAGGGCGAGAAGCGCGTCGTGATCCGCTACGTCACGCCGCTCGTGCAGGGCGGCGACGGCTGGGAGTACGACTACGGCCTCGCGATCGCGAACGCCGGCGCCGCCGGCAACGCGCCCGGCGCGATCGGCGACTTCACGATCGAGGTCGACGGCAAGGAGGTCGCGCACGAGACGCAGCTCGCGCGCGGCATGGACGTGAGTGTCCCGATCGCGCCCGATCGCGTGCCGATCGCGATCAAGGAGACGCGCAGCGACGGCGAGTACACGGCGGTGCGCATCGCGCCGGATCTCGCCAAGCTCGCGGCGCCCGCGCACGGGCCGCGCAACGTCGCGATCGTCTTCGACACGTCGCGCAGCTCGCTCGAAGGGCGCGCGCTGGCGGAGCAGATGTTGGCGGCGACGCTCGGCGAGCTCGGACCTTCCGACTCGTTCGTCGTGCTCGCGTCCGACGTGACGATCACGCCTTCGTCGAAGGAGTTGGCGCCGGCGACCGACGACGCGAAGACGGCGGCCGCTTCGTTCATCCACGCGATCGAGCCCGACGGCGCGAGTGACATGTCGCTCGCGCTCGGCGCGGCGGCGGCGCTCCGGCCGACCGAGGTCGTCTACATCGGCGACGGCATCCCGACCTGGGGCGAGCAATCGCCGGAGCTGCTCGGCAAGGCGGCCGATGCGATCGGCGCGCCGATCTACGCCGCGCTGGTCGGCAAGGGCACGACCACCACGCTCTGGGGCGAGCTCGCGGGTCGCAGCGGCGGCCGCGCGATGGTCGTGAAGAGCGCCGACGACGCGGCGCGCTTCGCGCTGGTCGACGCCCACGCGGGCGAGATCCCGCGGCTCGCGGCGGCGCGCATCACCGTCGACGATCCGGACGCGATCGTCTTCCCGCAGCAAGCGACCACGATCTATGCCGGCGACGAGCTGGTCGCGCTGATCAAGTCGTCGAAGGCCCCGCAGCAGATCACGCTGCGCGGGATCGAGAACGGCAAGGAGATCGTGCAGACGATCCCGATCAAGAACGCGGTCGTCGAGCCCGGCGTCGCGCAGCGGTGGGGCCGCGAGCAGATCGAGTCGATGGAAGCGCAGGGCGCCGATCGCGACGCGATCGTCGCGGTCTCGCGCGACCTCGACGTCTTGTCGCGCTACACGTCGCTGCTCGTGCTCGAGAACGACGAGGCGTACAAGGCGCATCAGATCGAGCGCAAGCATGCCTCCGAAGACCAGCTCGCGCAGGGAGCGCCGCAGGTGACCGGCGGCGATCTCGACACGCTCGGCGCGCGCCGCGCGAGCCTGTCGCCCGACGAGATCCAGCCCGGCGATCCCGAGATCAAGATCCCCGCGGCGCGCGACGCGCGCTCGGTCGTGGTCGCGTTCCCGTTCGGCGAGACCAAGCTCGCGGTGTGGGACGACGAGGTCGACGCCTGGATGGTGCGGTTCCTGATCGACAAGGACACGCCCGACGGCCTGTACCAGGCGCGCGTGACGATCACGAACGCCGACGGCAGTGTGCGCGTCCTCTCGCTGCCGTACACCGTCGACACCGCGGCGCCGGACATCACGATCGAGGCCGAGAAGATCGCGGGCGGCTATCGCATCGTCGCCAAGCAGACCGGCGCGCGGCGCAAGGACGCCGATCGCGTCGAGGTCGTCTTGCCCGATGGATCGATCCTCGCGCTCACGCAGACCGCGCGCGGCCGGTTCGAGGGCGAGTGGAGGACCGCGCCGACGGCGGCGACGCTCCGTGTCGTCGTTCGCGATCACGCGCTCAATCAGGCGACGACCGAGCTGGTGATCCGATGATGAAGGCGGCGCTGGTGATCGGGCTGGTCTCGGTCGGCGGCGCCGCTTCTGCGGAGCACGCGACGATCGAGACGAGCACGAAGGAGGCGCGCGCGTGCCTGCCGCTCGACGGCGGCGACACGCTGGTCGGCACCGGCGGCGGGTTGGTGCGCGTCGACGAGAAGGGCGCGTCGCGCGGCGTGTGGACCGCCGGCGACGGGCTGCCCGGCACGCGGATCGATTCGATCGTGCGCGACGGCGACACGATCTGGATCGGCACCGACGGCGGGCTCGCCGAGGTGAAGCCCGACGACGACGGCGGCGTCACGATCGGCAAGACGATCGCGACCAAGCCGGTGCGCGACGTGATCCGCTTCGGCGGCAAGGTCTACGTCGCGACCTGGGACGGCGGCGTGCTCGCGAACAAGACGCCGGTCGCGATCAAGGGCGGCGCGAAGGCGGCGCGCATGCGCATGAGCGCGCTCGCGATCGCGGGCGGCGCGCTGTACGCGGGCGGCGAAGCGGGGCTCTATCGCTTGAAGGGCGCGCGCTTCGAGCGCGTGTCGAAGGACGCGGTCACCGCGCTCGCCGGCGACGGCGACACGCTGTGGATCGGCAGCGTGCGCGGGATCGAGCGGCGCGACGGCGAGAAGGTCACGAGCCTCGGCGGCGGCGAGGTGCGGCGGCTCGCGCGGATCGACGGCGCGATCACGATCGCCGGCGCCGACGGCCTCGCCACGATCGATCGCGGCCGCGTCGTCGCGATCGATCACGCGCCGCGCGGCTTCGCGCAGGCGCTCGGCGGCGGCCCCGGTGGCGCGCGCTGTAGCGGCGGCCTCGACGGCCTCGACCTCCAGAGCGCCGCCGACGCGCCCTGGCTGCACGCGATCGCGACCAGCGGCCCGCCGTCGAACGACATCTCCGCGATCGTCCTCGACGGCGATCGCCTCTACGCCGGCACCTTCGATCAAGGCCTCGCGGTCCGCGCGCGCGGCGCGTGGCGTACGATCGAGCTCCCGGAGGTCCACGATCGGATCAACACGCTGCTGGTCGCGGACAAGCAGCTCTGGATCGGCACCGCCGAGGGCCTCGTGATCCTCGACCCGGCGCACGATCGCGTGCGCGTGATCGGCAAGCGCGACGGGCTGCCCGGTCGCAACGTGCTCGCGCTCCACCTGACGAGCGACGGTCGCATCGTCGCCGGCACGTCGCAGGGCGCGGCGTTCGTCGACGGAGCGCGCCCCGAGCGCGTCGGCCCGAAGAACGGCGGCCCCGGTCGCGACATCGGCAACGTCTGGTCGATCGCCGAGGCGCCCGCGGGCACGCTGTGGCTCGGCACCACGACCGGTCTCTATCGCGGCCCCGCGCAGGCGTGGGCGGCGAAGGACGACGGCGGCCAGGACTGGACGCGCTTCTCGGTCGCGACCGGCGCGCTCGGCGACGACTGGGTCACCTCGCTGCTCGCGAGCGACGACACGATCTATGCCGGCACGTACAACGGCGGCGTCGCGGCGATCGAGCTCGCGACCGGCACCGCCGCGCAGCTCGGCGGCGGCTGGATCAACCCCGGCGGCCTCGCGTGGGACGGCGACAAGCTCGCGGCCGCGACGATGGACGGCCTCGTCGAGCACGACGCGCGCGGCTGGACCGCGCTCGCCGGCCTCCCCGGCAAGGACACGACCGCGTTCGTCCGCGCCGCGGACGGCGCGCGCTACATCGCGACGCGGCGCGGGTTGATGATCATCCGCCCATAGAGATTGCGGAGCAATCTCGTTCCGTACAGGCGAGCCCGACGATCATCGTCGCGGCGAGCCGATCGACGGCGGTCGAGAAACATTGTTTCTCGACCGTTCGCGCGGTACAGCGCCTCATGCGCACCGCATGGATCGCGCTCGCGCTCTTCGCCGCCGCGTGCAGCAGCAAGCGCGACGCTCCTCCGCAACCGACCGCGATCAACGTCGCCGACGCGATGCCCGGTCCGCCCGACGGCCGGCCGCCCGACGCCGGCGCGATCGGCGGCGTGATGCCCGTCGAGGGCGACGTCACGATCCGCGACTTCCACTTCAAGAGCGGCGAGTCGCTCGCCGAGCTGCGCATCCACTACACGACGCTCGGCACGCTCGTCAAAGACAAGGACGGCCACGCGACCAACGCCGTCTTGATCATGCACGGCACCACCGGCAGCGGGCACCAGTTCTTCGCGCCGCAGTTCGCGAGCGAGCTGTACGGCCCCGATCAGCCGCTCGATCTCCGCACGCACTACCTGATCCTCCCCGACGACATCGGCCACGGCGCGTCGTCGAAGCCGTCCGATGGGCTGCGTGCGAAGTTCCCGCACTACGTCTACGACGACATGGTCGAGGCCGAGCACGCGGTCGTGACGCAGCTCGGCGTCGATCACCTGCGCCTCGTCATGGGGACGTCGATGGGGTGCATGCACTCGTGGATGTGGGCGGAGAAGTGGCCGACGATGATGGACGCGGTGATGCCGCTCGCGTGCCTGCCGGTGCGGATCGCCGGGCGCAACCGCGAGTGGCGCAAGATGGTGATCGACGCGATCACGCAGGATCCCGAGTACCGCGGCGGTGAGTACGCCACCGAGCCGCGCGCCGGGATGCAGGCGGCCAGCTACTTGCTGATGATCGCCGGCTCGGCGCCGCTCGAGCAGCAGAAGCGCCTCGACACGCCCGAGAAGTCGGACAAGGACGTCGACGATCGCACCCGCGCGTTCCTCGCCTCGCACGACGCCAACGACGTCGTCTACGCGGTCGGCTCGTCGTGGGACTACGACCCGTCGAAGGATCTGGAGAAGATCGTCGCGCCGGTGATGTACGTGAACTCCACCGACGACTTCATCAACCCGCCCGAGCTCGGCATCGCCGAGCGCGAGATCAAGCGCGTCAAACGCGGGGAGCTCGTGATGATCCAGGCGACCGCCGACACGCACGGACACGGCACCCACACGTGGGCGAAGTTCTGGAAACAGGATCTGGTGCGCCTACTCCAGGAGAGCGAGCCCGCCGGAAAGTAGTCTTCACGTTTTCGACGTACGGCCGACCCCCCTTCCAAGAGGGAACGATGAGGCTCGGAACGTCGCTCGTGATCATCGCCATGCTCGGCGCGCCGGTAGCGGCGAGCCCTTGGATCTCCGCGGAGGTGCCCGCCGCGATGCCGCTGTCGGATCCGCACGCGGAGCTGTGGAACGCGGGCGCGATGCCTTCGATCGCCGGGCTCGTCGATCTCGGCGAGCACATCGCGGTCGGCGCGCGCGTGCGCGCGGGCGCGCTCGGCAACGGCTCCGCGCCGGCCGGCGGGCTCGACGATCCGCAGCGCGGCGGCTTGCTCGCGTTCGAGGCCGCGGTCCGCTTCACCGCGGGCTCGGGTTGGCTCGAGCTCGACGGCGGCGGCGGCATCACCGGCCGCGACGGCGTGCCGACGGTCGAGCTCGGCGGCGGCGTCGACTTCCTCTCGATCGGATCGATCGAGCTCGGACCTTCGGTGCGCTACGTGCGCGTGATCGGCGGCGGCACGCCGATGGATCCGGGCACCGCGGCGCTGGTGTTGGTCGGCTTCGAGGCGCGCATCGGCGCGACGACGCACGCGCGGCGCGCCGAGCCGGAGGTCTTCGTCGAGCAGGCGCCCGATCGCGACGACGATCGCGTGAGCGAGATGCTGTCCGCGTGCCCGCTCGATCAAGACGGGCGGTTGATCGCGGGCTGCGCGCGTCCGCCGGCGGATCGCGACGGCGACGGCGTCCCCGACGCGATCGATCAGTGCCCGGATCAGGCCGAGGTCGTGAACGGCGTCGACGATCAGGACGGCTGCCCCGATCAAGGCGGCCTGTTCGAGGTGAAGGACGACCGCATCGTCCTCGACGAGCAGGTCCTCTTCGATCTCAACCGCGCGCGCATCAAGCACAGCGGGCGCGAGGTGATCGCGGCGATCGCGAAGGCGTGGCGCGAGCACCCCGAGTGGATGCGCATGAGCGTCGAGGGGCACTGCGACGTGCGCGGGCCCGCGACCTTCAACCAGTGGCTCAGCGAGCAGCGCGCGGATCGCGTGCTCGACGAGCTCGTCAAGGAAGGCGTGCCCGCGGATCACGTGAGCGCGGTCGGCTACGGCGCGACGCGCCCGCGCGACCCCGGCACGACCGAGGACGCGCATCAGCACAACCGCCGCGTCGAGTTCGTGATCGAGCGGCAGTCCGCCAACGCGGGAGCGAGCCTGTGAAGAAGATCGCGATCCTCCTGGTCGTCCTCACCGGCTGCTTCGACTCGCTGGTCAGCGATCACTGCCGCTCGGGCCTGTCGTGGAACGGCAGCGAATGCATCCCGACCGGCACCGACCACGATCAGCCCGACGCGTGGCAGGCCAACGGCGACGGCGCCGGCGGCGAGGGCATCGACGCCGGCGTCGCGGTGCCGCCCGACGCGTTCGTCTGCACGGCCGACACGACCTCCGATCCGTACAACTGCGGCGCGTGCGGCATCGTCTGCGCGAGCGGCATCTGCGCGGACAGCACGTGCGTCGGCGCGACCAGCGGCCACGTCGTGCTGATCGGGCACGACTACTACACGCACAACGGCGCGTCCTTGCGCTTGCTCGGCGACGCGATCGATCTCGGCATCGGCACGCCCTTGAAGGTCGGCATCTATCAAGGCAGCGCGAACGCGAGCGTGGCGCAGCGCGCGCGCGGATCGATCGCCTCGGCGATGAGTCTGGTCGGGCGGACCTATGCGTCGACGGATCTCGGCGCGGCGCCGTTCGATTCGCTCGCCGGCATCGGCACGGTCGTCGTCTTGCCGCAGCGCGCGACCGACGGCGGCGCGGCGCTCGCCGCCAGCGGCGCGAGCTGGGCGCCCCAGATGAAGGCGTTCCTCGCGCGCGGCGGCGTGATCGTCGTGCTCGAGGGCGAGCAAGACGTGAGCGAGCAGCTGCTGGTCGGCGCGGGCGAGCTCGTGATCGGCGCGAAGCACGCCGACACCGGCAGCGCGCTCACGGTCAACGCGCCCGCGGATCCGTGCGCGGTCGGCGTGCTGTCCCCGTATCACGCCGATTCGACCACGGTCGGGTGGGACGGGCTCGTCGGAGACGTCGCGGTCGTGACCGATCCGACCGGCGGCGTGGTCGCGGTGCACGGCACGCGCTAACATCACGCGCGTGATCGAGCCCGTCAGCGGTGAGGGCCCGACGGTCCTCTCCGCGGGGACCGACGCGGGCGAGGAACGACTGGCGTCCGGCGCGCGCGCCGGCGACTACGAGGTCGAGCGCTTCCTCGGCGCGGGCGCGATGGGCGACGTCTACGCGGGCGCGCACAAGCTGATCGGCAAGCGCGTCGCGATCAAGGTGATCAAGCGCAAGCTCGCGAGCTCGGCCGAGGCGGTCGAGCGCTTCCTGCGCGAGGCGCGCGCGGCGAACCAGGTCGATCACCCGAACGTCGTCGACGTCTTCGCGCTCGGGCGGCTCGGCGACGGCCGCTTGTACCTCGTGATGGATCTGCTCGACGGCGAGCCGCTGACCGCGCGCGTGCGGAAACGCATGTCGCCGGCCGACGCGCTCGCCGTGCTCGCGCCGATCGCCGCCGCGCTCGACGCGGCGCACGCGCGCGGCGTCGTGCACCGCGATCTCAAGCCGGACAACGTCTTCGTGTCGGGGCCGGCCGACGCGCCGCTCGTGCACGTCCTGGATTTCGGGATCGCGAAGCTGCTCTCGAACGCGACCGGCGAGCGGCTCGAGACCCTCACGGGCGAGGGCACGTGGCTCGGCACGCCCGCGTACATGGCGCCCGAGCAGTGGAGCGCCGACGGCGCGGGCCCGGCGTCGGATCGCTACGCGCTCGGCGTGATCGCGTACCAGCTGTTCGCCGGTGACGTGCCGTTCCGCGCCGGCTCGCTGCCCGCGATGATGGAGAAGCACTTCCGCGCGAAGGTGCCGTCCTTGTCGACGGGCGCGGGCGCGTTGCCGCCGGCGGTCGACGAGGTCCTCGCGAAGGCGATGGCGAAGGATCCCGACGCGCGCTTCGCGTCCGCGAACGAGATGCTCGCGGCCTTGCGCGCGGCGCTCGGCACCGCGCGCGGCGGGATCGCGCGCGGCGCGGCGGCGTCGACGGGGCAGGGCGACCTCGCGCGGCGCGCGCGCGCACCGAAGACCGCCGCGCTCGCGGGCGGCGCGCTCGCGATCTGCGCGCTCGGCGCGGGCGCGTGGATGATCACGCACGATCGGCCGCGATCCGCGGACGCCGGCTCGTCGTCGAGCGGCGGCGGCGGCGCACAGATCGAGATCACGACCACGCCGGCGGGCGCGCGCGTGATCCGCGGCGGCAAAGATCTCGGCGCGACGCCGACGACGATCGGCCTCGAAGACGGCGGCGGGCCGAGGTCGATCGAGCTGGTCAAGCCCGGCTACGCCGGCGTCGTGCGCAAGCTCGAGGCCGGTCATCGCATCGACGCGACGCTCGCGCCGGTGCGCGGCTTCGAGGGCGTGTGGGCGATGCAAGACGGCACGCTGCGCGCGTTCGAGCGCCGCGGCGAGCAGGTCGCGTCGTACGCGCTCGATCGCGCCGACGGTCCGCGTCGCTTCCTCCGCATGTTCGAGTTCGCGCCCGGGCCCGCGGGTGAGACGGTCTACACGGCGGAGGAGGAGCACATCGACGAGCGCGCGCCCGACGAGCCGAGCTGCCGCTTCGCGGTGCGCGCCGAGTACCACTACCGGCCGTCAGGCGATCTGCTCGAGCTGCGCAAGGAGCGCGCGAGCTACGACTTCGACGGCGGCCACTGCGTCGTGCACGAGCTCGCCTGGGGCGATCTCGCACCGATGCGGCGCATCGGCGATCGTGCGCCGGACTTCACGGAGGCGACCGGCTCGAGCGAGATCGAGCCGATCGATCTCGAGAAGGCGCCCGCGCCCGTCGGCCAGCCGCCTCCGCAGCCGCCCGAGCTCAAGGGTAAGGTCACGCCGAAGCAGAAGCTGAAGGTGCAACCGAAGCTGCCGCCGCCGCAGGCTCCGGCGCCGCAACAGCAGAACGCGCCCGATAACGCGCCGAACGCGAACGCGCCGCCGGCGCAGCAGAAGGACGACGGCGCCCAGGCCCATCAAGCCCAGCAACTCGCTCCGGTCCCCGGCAACTGATAAGCTGGGGACGTGGCCGAAGGGGAGCGCGACGGCGCCGCCGTTCAAGCCGATCTCCGCTCGGTGATCGAGCGCGCCAAGGACCCGCGCGCCGTGCTGGGCCTCGCGCCCGCCGCCGGGCTGCCCGAGGCGCGCGCCGCGTTCCACGCGCTCTGCAAGAAGTACCACCCGGCGCGCTTCGCACGATCGAGCCCCGAGACGGTGCGCCTCGCCAACGAGGCGTTCCTCGCGATCAAGCGCGCGTACGACGGGCTGGTGCGCCCCGCCGACGCCGCGCCGTCGAAGACCTCCGATTCGATTCCGAAACAGGTCGCCGACGCGCCGTCGGGCGCGGTGAAGGTGCCCGCGACCACCGCGCCGATCCCGCGCGTCGTCCCGGCCACCACGAAGATCCCGGCGGTGACCGCGCCGATCCCACGCGTGCCGCCGGCGGAGCGCGCGACCGAGAAGATGCCCGCGCAGCCGCGGCCGCCCGGTCCGGTGCGCCCGACCGAGAGGGTGCCCGCGCAGCCGCGGGTCGCGACGCAGCCGGTCCAGAAGATCACGCCCGCCGAGATGACCGCGATGAGCGAAGAGCAGCGCTTCAGCGCCGCGCTCGATCTCCTGCGCCGCCGGTTGTGGAAGGACGCCGAGAAGGCGCTCGGCGAGCTCGCGGTCTCGCACGCGACCGAGAAGAAGTACCGCGCGTATCGTCACTACGCGCGCGGCCGCATGGCGCAGGACGAGGGCCGCCTCGACGAGGCGCGCGGCGAATGGGAGCGCGCGCTGCGCCTCGAGCCCGACCTGAACGCCGCGCGGGCCGCGATCGATCAGCTGCCCGAGCCGCCGAAACCGACGGGCGGCGGCCTCCTCTCGAGGCTCTTCAAGCGATAAGATCGTCGCGCCTTGCCTCGCATCATCGGCATCGATCTCGGCACGACGAACTCGTGCGTCGCCGTCCTCGAGGGTGGCGAGGCGGTGGTCATCCACAACCAGGAAGGCGGCCGCACGACGCCGTCGATGGTGTCGTGGAACGCCGACGGCGACGTCGTCGTCGGCGCGACCTCGAAGCGGCAGATGGTCACCAACCCGCAGCGCACGGTGTTCGGCGTCAAGCGCCTGATCGGCCGCAAGCTCGCCGAGCCCGAGGTGCAGCGGCTCGCGACCGCGCTGCCGTACAAGATGATCGCGGCCAAGAACGGCGACGCCTGGGTCGAGATCGACGGCCAGCCGCACTCGCCGCAGGAGGTCTCCGCGCACGTGCTCGCCAAGATGAAGCGCGTCGCCGAGGACTATCTCGGCGAGGGCGTCAGCGAAGCGGTGATCACCGTGCCCGCGTACTTCGACGACGTGCAGCGCCAGGCGACCAAGGACGCGGGCGCGATCGCCGGCCTCACCGTGCGCGCGATCCTGAACGAGCCGACCGCGGCCGCGCTCGCGTACGGCGTGCAGCACGAGCAGAACCAGCGGGTCGCGGTCTTCGATCTCGGCGGCGGCACGTTCGACATCTCGATCCTCACGATCGAGAACGGCGTGTTCGAGGTGCTCGCGACCAACGGCGACACCACGCTCGGCGGCGACGACTTCGATCGCCAGGTGATCGATCTGCTCGCGACCGAGTTCGAGAAGGAGCACGCGATCGATCTGCGCAAGGACGCGGTCGCGCTGCAGCGCCTGAAGGAAGCCGGCGAGCGCGCGAAGATCGAGCTGTCGTCGGCGATGACGACCGACATCAACCTGCCGTTCATCGCGGCGAACGCCGGCGGGCCGATCCACCTGATGCGCGAGCTGCGGCGCGAGGAGCTCGAGAAGGCGTGCAAGCCCTTGCTCGAGCGGCTCGAGGCGCCGTGTCGCAAGGCGCTCGGCGACGCGCACTGCACGGCGGCCGACATCGATCAGGTGATCCTGGTCGGCGGCATGACGCGCATGCCGGCGGTGCAGGAGCGGGTCGTGACGATCTTCGGGCGCCCGCCGTCGAAGAACGTCAACCCCGACGAGATCGTCGCGATGGGCGCCGCGGTGCACTCGGGGATCATGGGCGGCGAGCTGCAGGAGGTCGTGCTGCTCGACGTCACGCCGCACGACATGGGCGTGAAGGTCGGCGGCGATCGCATGAGCGTCGTGATCCCGGCCAACACGTCGATCCCGACGCGCGAGCGCAAGGTCTACGCGACGACCGAGGACAACCAGACCTTCGTCGCGATCGAGATCTATCAAGGCCCGAGCGAGATCGCGTCGAAGAACCGGCGCCTGGGGCGCTTCGTGCTCGGCGATCTGCGCGCGGCCGAGAAGGGCCGCACCCGCGTCGAGGTGTCGTTCACCCTCGACGCCGACGGCATCCTGCACGTCGACGCGACCGAGGTCGGGACCGGGCGGCAGGCCAGCGTGACGATCGAGGCGGCGAGCGGCCTGGCCGCTGGTGACATCGAGCGCCTGAAGTCGGCCGTCGCGTAGGGTATCGTGCGCGCATGTTCGCGCTCGACGAGCAGACGCGCATGGTCCAGCAGATGGTGCGCCAATGGTGCGAGTCCCAGCTCGCGCCGAAGGTGCCCGCGTTCGAAGCCGGCGCCGAAGCGCCCTTCGAGCTCATGAAGAAGATGGCGAAGACGTTCGGCATCGACGCGATGGCCGGCGCCGGCATACGGAAGCGCATCGATAAGTCGAGGGCGGGGGCCGAGTCGGAGCCGGTCGAGCGCGAGCGCGATCCCATGATGATGGCGGTCGTGATCAAGGAGCTGTCGCGCGTGAGCCCGGGCTTCGCGATG
The DNA here is from genome assembly GCA_035493675.1 of Kofleriaceae bacterium. Taxonomy (GTDB): domain Bacteria; phylum Myxococcota_A; class Polyangia; order Haliangiales; family Haliangiaceae; genus JAIOQA01. The sequence goes on from DATJIA010000094.1 coordinate 46,829, forward strand.
GGCTTCGGCGTGTCGATGGGGCTCGCCGGCGGCGCGGTGATGGCGAAGGGCACGCCGGATCAGATGGAGCGCTGGGGCCTGCCGCTCGGGACGATGCAGAAGATCGGCTCGTGGTGCCTGACCGAGCCGGGCGCGGGCTCGGACGCGTTCGGATCGATGCGGACCACCGCGCGTCCCGACGGAGACGAGTACGTCTTGAACGGCTCGAAGACGTTCATCACGAACGGGCCGGGCGCCGACATCTATGTCGTGTACGCGCGCATCGATCGCGGCGAGCCGATCGAGCAGCAGGGCATCTCGACCTTCATCGTCGAGCGCGGCATGCCGGGCTTCACGGTCGGGCCGGCGTTCAAGAAGATGGGCATGCGCGACTCGCCGACGTCGGAGATCTTCTTCGACGGCGTGCGGCTCGGCGCGGAGCACTTGCTCGGCGGCCGCGAGAAGGGCCGCGCCGGGCGCGCCGACACCAAGGAGAGCCTCGGCAACGAGCGCTCGGGCGTGCCGGCGATGGCGTGGGGCATCATCGAGCGCTGCTACGACCAGTCGCTCGCGTACGTGCGCGAGCGGAAGCAGTTCGGGCGGCCGATCGGCGAGTTCCAGGCGGTGCAGCTCAAGATCGCGGACCTGTACCTGAAGCTGCGCAACGTCGAGAACGCGTGCGTGCGCCTGGCGTGGATGCAGAAGCACGGCGTGAAGGACATGCCGTACGTGAACGCGACCAAGGCGTGGTGCTCGCAGGCGGCGGTCGGCGCGGCCCTGACCGCGATCGACATCCACGGCGGCTACGGCTACATGGAAGAGATGCACATCGAGAAGCTCGCGCGCGACGCGAAGCTGCTCGAGCTCGGCGCGGGGACGACCGACATCAACCTGTTGTCGGCGGCGCGGGCGCTCATCGGCACCGCGGAATGAAGCGGGGGCTGATCGCGGCGTACGCGATCGTGCTCGTGGCGCTTGCGATCTGGGGCGAGCCGCTCGGGCATGACGAGGCGCAGTACGCGCTCGGCGGCGCGGCGCTGCTCGGGCGCGACGTCTCGGCGTTCCCGCTGCACCGGCCGGTCGGCATGCAGGTCATCGCGGCGCCGGCGGTCGCGGCGGGCGGGGCGGACCTCGCGTTCCGCGCGATCGCGATCGCGATGACGCTCGCGATGATCGGCGCCGCGTATCTATATATGAGGAGGGCGCACGGCGCGCAGGCGGCGGCGTGGGGCACGATCGTGGTCGCGACGTCGTTCGCGATCGTGCGGCGATCGATCGAGCTGTTGCCGGACGCGCCCGCGGCCGTGTTCGTCCTGGCGTTCGCGGCGGTCTTGGTGCGCGGGCTCGGGCCTTCGGCGGATCCGGCCCGGAAGTGGCGGCTCGCGTGGCTCGGGCCGCTCGCCGCGGCGGCGTTCTACGTCCGCTACGGATCGATCGGCATCTTGGGATCGATCAGCGCGAGCGCGCTCGTCGTGTGGTGGCGGCGGCTGCGCGAGAACGCCGTACCCCTGGTCGTGGCGGCGCTGATCGCGGCGCTGTGCGCGATCCCGCACGTCGTGCACTCGATCCACGCGACCGGCAGCGCGCTCGGGATCCTGCGGCAGGCGAGCTTCGCGGCAGGGCGCGGCTACACCGGCGACGGCCTGGTGTTCTACGCGGGCGCGTGGTGGCTCTGGCTCGGACCGATCGCCGCGGTCTGCGTGGTGGCCGGACTGATCGCGGCGGTGATCCGTCGCAGCGAGGTCGCGGCGTTCGCCGGGCTCGCGTCGATCGTCGCGATCGTCGTGCTCGGGCTCGACGCGCACGGCGAGGCGCGCTTCGTGGTGGTGCCCGAGATCCTGCTGGTCGGCGCCGGCGTCGACGCGATCATCGCGTGGGTGTTCCCGCGGCCGAAGCTCGCGGCCGGCGCGATCGCGGTGAGCTTCGCGGGGACCGTGGTCGCGACCGCGCTCGCGCTCGCCAACGCGCAGCGGACCTTCGGCGTCGCGGTCGCGGCGGCCGGCGCGGTGCACGCGGCGGCGGGCGGGGCGCCGTGCGAGGTCTACAGCGGGCAGTGGACCCAGCTCGAGTGGTACTCGGGATGCTGGGGCGTGCAGATGCCGGTGCCGATCGAGGCGCGCGCGTTCGGGGGGCGCGCGGCGTTCCTGGTCTGGTACGAGCAGGGCCGCCGGCAGTCGCAAGCGCAGCTCGATGATCTGCGCGCGGGTCGCGCCGGCGTGCGCGCGGACGAGGTCGCGCGCGTGCCCGGGGGCGGCGGCGCGTGGGGCGGCGCGACCGTGTTCCGGTTGTCGATCGCGCGCTGATCGGGCCTTCGCGAGCCGCCGGAACGACGATCTTCGCGAAAAAAAGATCGCCACCATGTCGCGCGCGCATTACAGCTCCGGCGCGTCCGCCAACATCACGGATGGGCACCTAGGTGCCATTTCGAGCGCGCCGAACGCATTCGCGGGAGCCCCAGGCCAAGGACCGTGAGGATTGTAGAAGATTGTAATAACGTCGCAGAATCGATCTTATGTCAACTCATCATCCTGGGCTTTTCCCGTGCGTTCTGGCCGTGTTACCTCACTGCCTCGTTCTAAGAGAAACCTCAGGGAGGAACTTCCAATGAAGAAATTCGGAATGGCGATTGCCGTTGGCGCGCTCGGTCTCATGGCGGCGTGTGGTGGTGGCGACAAGGGCAAGATGAAGAAGATGAAGGAGGCGATGTGCGCCTGTAAGGACGCGGCTTGCGTCGACAAGGTGCAGAAGGACTACGCCGACTTCATGAAGTCGATGGAAGAGAAGTACAAGGGCGACAAGAAGCCCGACGAAGACATGATGAAGATCGGCGAGGAGATGGCCAAGTGCATGTCCGACGCGATGGCGGGCGGCGCTGGCGGCGCGTCTGACACCGGCGCGGGCTCGGCTTCGGCCTCGGGCGCTGGCTCGGCCTCGGCCTCGGGTTCGGCGGCGGCGTCGGGCTCGGACACGGCGTCGGGCTCGGCGGCTGCCTCGGGCGGCACCGCGTCGGCGGACACCGGCGTGCCGGAGTGCGACGACTACCTGAAGGCGTTCGACAAGTACATGTCGTGCGACAAGATCCCGCAGCAGGCGAAGGACGCCTCGAAGTCGGGCATCGAGCAGATGAAGCAGGGCTGGGCGATGCTCAAGGACCCGAACGTTCCGGCCGAGGCGAAGAAGGCCGCGGGCGACGCGTGCAAGCAGGCCGTCGACGCGCTCAAGCAGTCGGCGTCGGCGATGGGCTGCGCGCTCTGATCTGAGCCGCAGACTTCACGCTTGAAACGCGAACGGCGCCCTACCCTGGGCGCCGTTCTCATTTTCGGGCGGCGCCCTGCTCTTACGGCTTCACGCTGTCCCAAGGCGTCGCGCCGGACAGCATGTCCTTCAGCCACACCGACAGGTGCTCGCCGCTTCCGTTGGAGTCCGGCGAGACCTCGTCGAGCGTGCGGACCAGCCAGACATGCAGGTCGCTGTCCTTCGAGTAGACGCGGAAGTTCGGGTGGTTCGCGAGCGTGACGTCGCGGAGCTCGGCGATTCCCGCGGCGAACGGCGCCTCCTCCATCGGGTTGCCGTTCGAGTTGCAGTCGGGATATCCGAAGCCGAAGAAGCTGCGGATCGTGCCGTCGCGGGTCGACGAGATCAGCGCGAGGCGCGCGTCGGGGTGCGCGTCGGCGAGCCAGCCGAGCGCGTTGGTGAGCCCGCCGCCGTTGGGCTCGCGACACGCGGTGCAGCCCTCGGGGATCGCCGCGTTCAGGTTCCACGCGTCGCGGAACTGCTGCTGCAGGCACGGCGTCATGTACGTATCGCTGAGCGGCGGGCCCGAGTCGTCGATCAGATCGGTCGGCGTCGGCGCGAAGCGATTCGCCGCGCGGTCGTAGTTGATCAGCGCGCCGAAGCCCCCCGCCGACGAGCCGGCGACGATCACGCGCGACACCTTCGACGAGATCGGCACGAGGTAATCGAGGATGCGGCCGACGTTCTGGTAGCCGACCATCACGCGCCCGCCCATGCCGGTCGGGTTCGAGCCCGCGTGGACGTCACCGGTGCAGTACGGGATGAACACGAAGGTCGCGTCGCGCAGCGGGTTGGTCGGCTCGTTGCGATCGAAGACGCCGATGTTGTACGGGCCGATGTCGAAGTCGAACCCGTCCTTGTCGGGCCAGCCGTCCTGGTGCGCCGCCGAACCGCACGTCTTGTCGTTGAAGCACGCGCCGCCGCCCTCCATGTAGAGGACGAGATCGCCGCTGGTGCCGAGGTTCACGGCGATGCCGGTCGGCGTGTTGTTCATGCAGACGTTGCCGGCGATCGGGACGTACGTCCACGTCTTCGGCGGCGTGCCCGTGTCGGGCGGCCCGCCGCTCTGCCCGTCGCCGCCTCCACACGCCGCGCCGGAGACGACGATCGAAGTGAAGAAGACGGCCCCCGCAAGCTTCATGCGGGCACTCTATCGCTACGGCGCGACGCTGTTCCAGCTCGAATCGTCGCTGAGCATCTTCGTCAGCCAGTCGCCGAGCGTCACGCCGTGCGAGGTCTCCGACGACAGCGCGCCGCGCCCGACGAGCCACACGTGCAGGCCGCTGTCGATCGACCAGACCTTGAAGTTGGTGTGCGACGCGAGCGTCGTGTCGCGCAGCTCCGTGATCCCCGTCGCATAGTCCTGCTCCGGCATCGGGTTGCCGCCCGACTGGCAGTCGGGATAGCCGAAGCCGAGGAAGCTGCGGATGACGCCGTCGCGCGTCGACGTGATCAGCGCGAGGCGGCGATCCTTGTGCTTGTCGGCGACGAAGGTCGCGGCGTTGCCGAGGCCGCCGCCGTCCTGCTGGTTGCACGCGGTGCAGCCATCGGGGAGCGCGGCGTTCAAGTTCCAGTACTGGCGCGTCTGCTGTTGGAGGCACGGCGTCAGGTACGTGTCCGAGAGCGGCGGGCCCGAGTCGTCGATCAGCGTCACCGGCGTGTCTCCGAACGCGGTCTGCACGCGATCGTAGTTGAACATCGCGCCGAAGCCGCCGGCCGACGAGCCGGTGAGGATCACGCGGCCGACGTTGGTCGACTTCGGCAGCAGGTAGTCGAGGTCCTTGCCGACGTTCTGGTAGCCGACCTGCGTGCGTCCGCCGAAGCCCGACGCGTTCGAGCCCGCGTGGATGTCGCCGGTGCAGTACGGGACGAACACGAACGTCGCGTCCTTGAGCGGGTTCTTCGCGTCGTTGCGATCGAAGATGCCGTCGGTGTAGCCGGCGATCGTCGACTGGAAGTCGCTCTGGTGGAAGCCGCTCTGATGCGCGACGGTCGCGCAGGTCGTCGCGTTGAAGCACGCGCCGCCGCCCTCGAGGTAGATCACGAGATCGCCGTTGGTGCCGAGGTTGACGCCGATGCCGGTGTCCGATCCGTCCATGCACTTGGCGCCGGTGATCGGGACGAACGCCCACGTCTTCGGCGCGGTGCCGAGATCGGGCGGACCGCCGACCTTCGCGTCGGGGCCGCTGTTCGCACCGTCGGGGTTCGTGCTCGAGCTGCCGCCACAGGCGGCGACGACCAACAACACGCACGCCAGCTTCTTCATGACGCGCACTCTATCGCTGCGCCGGAGATCGCGTGCGGGTCCTTTCGCTGACATCGGTCTGTCAGGAACCGCGAAGCGACGCGTGTTCGGCACGTTGGCCCGACCGCGCGCGCGTCGTACGGTCGGGGGATGGATCCGCTCGGGCCGTTCGGCGACGTCGCGCGCGCGTGGTTCGCGAGCGCGTTCCCCGCCCCGACGCCGGTGCAGGCCGAGGGTTGGGCGAAGATCGCCGCCGGCGAGCACACGCTCATGCTCGCGCCGACGGGCAGCGGCAAGACGCTCGCGGCGTTCTTCTGGTGCCTCGACCGGCTCGTCCGAAATCCTCCCGCGCCGAAATCGGGCGTGCGTGTGCTCTATGTCTCGCCGCTCAAGGCGCTCGCGTACGACGTCGAGAAGAACCTTCGCGCGCCGCTCGAGGGGATGCGCCGCTTGGGATCACTGCCGGAGATCCGGATCGACGTGCGCACCGGCGACACGCCCGCGGCCGAGCGGCGCCGGCAGTCGGTCGATCCCGCGCCGATCCTGATCACGACGCCGGAGTCGCTCTACCTGCTGCTCGGATCGCGCGCGCGCGAGAAGCTCGTCGGGATCGAGACGATCATCATCGACGAGATCCACGCGATGGCGCCGACCAAGCGCGGCGCGCACCTCTCGATCTCGCTCGAGCGGCTCTCGCACCTGGTCACCTCGCGCGGCGGGCGCGATCCGCAGCGGATCGGTCTCTCCGCGACGCAGCGCCCGCTCGCCGAGGTCGCGCGCTTCCTGGGCGGCGATCGTCCGGTCGCGATCGTCGACGCCGGCATGAAGCCGCGCGTCGATCTGCAGATCGTCGTGCCGGTCGCGGACATGAACGCGATCCCGCCGCCGCCGAAGGGCACCGATGACGCCGACCCCGGCGAGCGCGGCATCTGGCCGGCGATCTATCCGGTCGTGCTGGACCTGATCCTCGCGCATCGCTCGACGATCTTGTTCGTCAACAGCCGGCGCACGGCGGAGCGGCTCGCGCAGAAGGTGACCGAGCTCGCGATCGCGACCGGCCGCGTGTCGCCCGACGAGGAGCTGGTGCGCGCGCACCACGGCTCGGTCGCGCGCCACCAGCGCGAGGAGATCGAGGGCCTCTTGAAGACGGGCGTCTTGCGCGCGATCGCGGCGACGTCTTCCTTGGAGCTCGGCATCGACATGGGCGCGGTCGATCTGGTCGTGCAGGTCGAGTCGCCCGGCGGCATCGCGCGCGGGCTGCAGCGGATCGGGCGCGCGGGCCATCACGTCGGCGGAACGCCGCGCGGGCGCATCGTGCCGAAGTTCCGCGGCGACCTGCTCGAGGCCGCGGTCGTCGCCGAGAAGATGCTCGCCGGCGAGGTCGAGGCGATCCGGGTGCCGGAGAACGCGCTCGACGTGCTCGCGCAGCAGATCGTCGCGATGTGTGCGGTCGAGCCGTGGCGCGTCGCCGAGCTCGAGCGCGTCGTGCGGCGCGCCGCCGGCTATCGCGATCTCGGGCGCGCGGCGCTGATCGAGGTCTTGGAGATGCTCAGCGGTCGCTATCCGAGCGACGACTTCGCGGAGCTGCGGCCGCGCTTGAGCTGGGATCGCGCGGCCGACGTCGTCGAGGCGCGGCGCGGCGCGCGGCTCTTGTCGGTCGTCAATGCCGGCACGATTCCGGATCGCGGCTACTACGCGGTGCACGTCGGCGAGGACGGCCCGCGCGTCGGCGAGCTCGACGAGGAGATGGTGCACGAGGCGCGCGCGGGCGAGACGTTCCTGCTCGGCGCGACGACGTGGCGGATCGAGAAGATCGAGCCGTCGCGCGTGATCGTGTCGCCGGCGCCGGGCGAGCCCGGGAAGATGCCGTTCTGGCGCGGCGAAGGTCCGGGGCGGCCGTACGAGCTCGGGCGCGCGCTCGGCGCGTTCACGCGCGCGGTCGATCTGTCGATGGCCGAACGATCGCCCGACGAGCTGCGCGCGTGGCTCGCCGACGTCTACAAGTGCGACGCGTTCGCCGCCGACAACATCGTCGCGTTCGTCGGCGAGCAGCGCGCGGCGAGCGGCGCGGTGCCGACCGACGAGACGATCGTCGTCGAGCGCTTCAAGGACGAGCTCGGCGACTGGCGCATCTGCGTCCTGTCGCCGTTCGGCGAGCAGGTCCACGCGCCGTGGGCGCTCGCGATCGAGCGGCGCCTCTCCGACGCGCGCGGCGCGCCGGTCCACGCGAGCGCGACCGACGACGGCATGTCGTTCCGCTTCGCCGACGGCGACGCGCTGCCCTCGATCGAAGACCTGTTCCCGGATCCCGACGAGATCGACGACGAGGTCACGACCGAGCTGGCGCGATCGAGCGTGCTCGCGGCGCGGTTCCGCGAGGCTGCGGCACGCGCGCTGCTCTTGCCGCGGCGCCGCCCCGGCCAGCGCACGCCGCTGTGGTCGATGCGCCAGCGCGCGACCCAGCTCCTGGGCGTCGCGCTCCGTTATCCGAGCTTCCCGATCGTGCTCGAGGCGTATCGCGAGTGTCTCGTCGACGTGTTCGATCTGCCGGCCTTGCGCGAGGTCTTGGGCGCGGTGCGCGACGGCGCGATCCGCGTCGAGGGCGTCGAGACCGACAAGGCGTCGCCGTTCGCGCGCGGGCTGGTCTTCGACTTCGTGACCTCGTACCTGTACGAGGGCGACGCGCCGCCGGCCGAGCGGCGCGCGCAGGCGATCACGCTCGACCGCGCGCTCCTGCGCGAGCTGGTCGGCGAGCGCGAGCTGCGCGATCTGCTCGATCCCGCGGCGGTCTCCGAGGTCGAGGACGAGCTCGCGCAGCGCGGGCGCGCGATCGCGAGCGCCGACGACGTGCACGATCGGCTGCGCACGCTCGGCGATCTGCGCGAGCGCGAGCTCGGCGCCGCCGCGCAGTGGCTCCCGCAGCTCGAGGCGCAGGGTCGCGCGGCCCGCGTGTCGATCGCGGGCGAGCCGCGCTGGATCGCGAGCGAAGACGCCGCGCGCGTGCACGCCGCGTTGGGCGCGGCGATTCCGGACTCCGTGCCGCGAGCGCTCCTCGATCGCACGCCGTCCCACGAAGACGCGCTCGCGTCGCTGGTGCGCCGCTGGGCGCGCACGCACGGCCCGTTCGAGGCCGACGAGCCGGCCGCGCGCTGGGGCGTTCCCGTCGAGACGATCCGCGCCGCGATCGGCGCGGCCGGGCTCGAGACCGGCGCGTTCCGCCCCGGCGGCGCGAACCTCGAGCACGTCGATCCGGAGGTGCTGCGCCGCTTGCGACGCCGCACGCTCGCGCGGCTGCGCGCACAGATCGCGCCGGTCGACGCCGCGGCGTTCGGCCGTTTCCTGCCGCGCTGGCACGCCGCCTCTGCGGGACGGCGCGGCCCCGGCGCGCTGCGCGACGCGCTCGCGAAGTTGGAGGGCGCGCCGCTGCCGTTCGGCGAGCTCGAAGCGCGCATCTTGCCGGCGCGCGTCGCCGACTACGCGCCGCGCATGCTCGACGAGCTGGGCGCGATGGGCGAGATCGTGTGGGTCGGCGCCGGCCACGCCGACGCGGTGATGATCGTCAGGCGCGATCGCGCGGCCGCGCTCGTCACGCCCGGCGATCCGTCGGCGCTCGGCGCCCTCCACCAGCGCATCCACGATCATCTGCGCCGCGCGGGCGCGTCGTTCCTGGTCGCGATCGAATCCGCTGCACGATCGGATCGCGCGAGCGTGCGCGAGGCGCTGTGGGATCTGGTGTGGGCCGGCGTGATCACGAACGACACGTTCGCGCCGCTGCGCAGCCTGCGCGCGCCCAAACAAGCGCGCGGTCCGCGCGCATCGCCGCACGCGTCGTTCGGCGGCCGCTGGTCGCTCGTCGAGTCGTTGACCGGCGCGACCAATGCCACCGCGCGCGCGCACGCGCTCGCGACCTCGCTGCTCGATCGCTGGGGCATCGTGTCGTCCGACGCCGCGACCGCCGACGGGATCGCGGGCGGCTTCACGTCGCTCTCCGACGTCTACTCGACGATGGAGGAGTCGGGCGCGGTGCGCCGCGGCTACTTCGTCGACGGGCTCGCCGGCCGCCAGTACGCGTGGCCGGGCGCGCTCGATCGCCTGCGGGGCGCGCGCGATCGCGAGACGGGCCCGATCGCGATCGCCGCGGTCGATCCCGCGAACCCATACGGCGCGGTGCTCCCGTGGCCGGAGGCGGCCGGCGACACCAAGCCCGCGCGCCGCGCCGGCGCGATCGTCGTCTTGGTCGCCGGCGTCCCCGCGTTCTTCATCGAGCCGCGCGGCAAGAAGCTCGGCACGTTCGCGATCACCGCCGAGCTGCGCGCGCGCGCCGCCAAGGCGCTCCCCGACGCCGCTCGCCTCGCGCCCCGCCGCCAGCTCGTGATCGAGACGATCGACGGCGTCCGCGCGCAAGAATCGCCGCTCGTCCCGGACCTCGTCGCCGCCGGCGCCCGCGCCGACTACCGCGGCTTCGTCCTCGAGTCGCGCCTGCCGGCACCGCCCGATGAAGCCGATGAAGACGACGACGGTGGCTAGCGCCGTTGCCGGCGCCCGGACATGCTGCGTCCAGTTCGCCTACAGGTCGCAAGCGCGTCGCGCGCGCGCGAACGCCGCGAATCCTGACCTACACGCCGCGCGACCTGCCTCGGCACCGGCCTTGCTGAATGGGTCCGCATGCCCGCCGCCGCCGCCGACCTCGAGATCGAGCCGCTGAGCACCGCCTCCGCGACCCTCCCGGTCGCCGCGGACGTCGCGTTCGAGGCGTTCGCGGACGCCGCCGAGACGCCGCGCTGGCTGCCGGTGCTGCACGCCGCGCGCGTGCTCGAGCGCAACGTCGACGGCCGCGCGACTCGCGTCGCGTTCGTCGCGCGCCTCGAGCGCGGCAGCATCGGATACACCGTCGAGTACAGCTTCGACTCCGAGGCGCTCGCGATCACGTGGCGCACCGCGCCCGAGGCCGCCGTCCAGGTCCGCGGCGAGGTCACGTTCAGCCCGCTCTCGCGCAGCGCGTCGCTGATGAACTACTCCGTCACGATCTCGGCGCCCGTCGGACCGTGGAGCGATCCCTCGTACGAACATCACCCGGCGTCGTCGGTGGTGACGTCGTTCCGCGAGCACTTGCGCCGCGCCGCCTGAAGCGACCTACATGTAAACGCCGGCAGCTCTCCGGCAGCTCACCGTGAGAAGCTTTCCCCGGCGTGCTCGCGTGCCGTAGACTGAAGGCTGGACATGGAGCGACTCGATCTGGACGGTGATGGGGCTCCCGCGCGGCCGGCGACGCCGCGGCTGGAGCTCGACCACGTCGCGGAGCCGCCCGCGGATCAACCCCAGCTCGCCGCCGGCACCGGCACGCTCGCCCGCGTCCCCGAGCCCGGCCCCGATCCGAGCGATCGCACGCGCGAGCTGGCCGAGATGGAGGCGCGCTTCGAGCGCTGCCTCGCCGGCGTCAACATGCACTTCCAGCCGATCGTCCACGCGGATCGATCGCTCTTCGGCTACGAGTCGCTGCTGCGCTCGACCGACAAGTCCCTGCCCCACCCCGGCGCGATCCTCGACGCCGCCGAGCAGCTCGAGCGCGTGACCAAGCTCGGGCGCATCGTCCGCAACAAGGTCGCCGGGGTGTTCGCGAGCGCGCCGCCCGCGCGCGGCATCGTGTTCGTCAACCTCCACGCGATCGATCTGTTCGACCGCTCGCTCGGCTCGCCGTTCGCGCCGCTGACCAAGATCGCCCATCGCGTGGTCCTCGAGATCACGGAGCGCACCTCGCTCGACGGCATGCGCGACGTCCGCTACCGCGTCGCCGAGCTGCGCGAGCTCGGCTTCCGCATCGCCGTCGACGATCTCGGCGGCGGCCACGCGCGCATGAACGCGCTCACGCCGCTCGACTGCGACTTCGTGAAGCTCGACATGTCGCTCGTGCGCGACGTCGACAAGCACGCGATGAAGCAGCGGCTGGTCGCTTCGATCGTGCAGCTCTGCCGCGATCAGGGCATGAAGGTGATCGGCGAAGGCGTCGAGACGCAGGCCGAGGCGCAGACCTTGGTCGAGCTCGGCACCGACCTGCTCCAGGGCTACTTGATCGCGAAGCCGGCCCCGCCGTTCGTCGATCCCGTCTGATCTGATTCGGGGGGAATCTTCCGGCAACGCGCCCCAGGGATCAGGCGGCTCGGCTAGGATGGCCGCCGCGGGAGAACCCCGGGAGGAACTATGGACGATATGCCGATGCGCGGCGGTATGGGCATGGCGGATGCGCTGTTGACCCTACTGCCAATGTTCGAAGCAGCCGCGCTCGCGGTGGGCTTCGTGGTGTTCGCGTACCTGGTCGTGACGATCGATCGCAGACGCGACAACAGCCCGAGCAAAGAGGACACGCAGGTCGGCGTGAAGCTCGTCCTGTACGGGCTGACGCTCGCGGGCATCCAGATCGCGGCCGGTGGCCTCGACGGTCTGCTCGGCTACGTCCTCGGCGGCTTCAAGGGCGGCGCGGGTCCGATCAAGGGCGCGATTCCGCCGATCCTCGTCGGCGGCGCGACCGCGTTCGTGATGCTGACGATGATGTTGCCGCGCACGAACGTGAAGACGGCGCCGCAGGCGGAGCGCTACGCGGTCGGCGTGCTCGCGACCGTGTACGGCGCGCTCGGCATCGGCGCGGCGTCGGGGTTCCTGTTCGCGCTGTTCAACAGCGCGCCGTGGATGATGACGTCGTCGTCGCTCTCGCACCTGATCGTGTACGGCGCGATCGGCTTCCTCGCGCTCAACCGTCTCGGCTCGCTGTCGGGTTGGAGCGCGCCGCAGCGCCCGGCCGCGCCGATGGCGCCCGCCGGCTACCCGCAGGGCGGCGGCTATCCTCCGCAACAAGGCGGCGGCTATCCCCCGCAAGGCGGCGGCTATCCTCCGCAAGGCGGCGGCTATCCTCCGCAAGGCGGCGGCTATCCCCCGCAAGGCGGCGGCTATCCTCCGCAAGGCGGCGGCCAAGGTTATCCCCCGCGCTGATGCGCGGGTGGCCGCCTCGCTGACGCGAGTCCGTCGTCCGTCGTCCGTCTCCCGTCGTCTGTGTTCCGGATCTGATCCGGACGA
>DATJIA010000095.1:0-7252 GCA_035493675.1 Kofleriaceae bacterium
ACCTCGACGAACGCCGCGGGATCGCCGCGCGTCGCGTACATCGCGGTGGAGCCGACCATGTCCGTGAACAGGATCGTCTGCTCGCCGATCGCGAGCTGGACGTCGGCGCCGAGGTACTCCTCCGCATACAAGTCGCGGAAGTCTTGGAAGCTCAACAAGCGCCCGGGGCGCAACGCCGTGTCGGTCCATTGCGCGGTCTCGACGATGAATGTCCGAGGTTCGGACGAATCGTTCACGACCTGCAGCGACGGCGCGCCGGGCGTCGAGACCTCGAGCGGAGGCGCCGCCGCGTGCCATTCGACCGCGGCACCGCCGGAAGCAGGCCCGACGTCGAGGAAGCCGTAGCGCTTCTCGCGATCGAGGCGCAGGCGATAGCGGCCGGCGGGTAGGCGCGGCGCGACCGACGCCGACGCGCCGGGCAAGACCGCGAGCTGCACGCGGATGTGATCCTTGTGCGCGGGCTCGGCGCTGCAGAACGTCCGCTTGGGGACGTCGCGGATCGAAGGATGCACGTGGAAGGTGATCTCGACCGCCTCGGCGGAGTCGGTGCCGAAATCGATCCCGCACACCTCGCAGCCGCCCGACGACGGCAACGAAGACAGCGTGGAATTCTCGTCGGTGACGCCGCGGCAGTGCGGGCACACCACGTCCCACGAGAGCTCGAGCATGCCTTCGCGCGTCGCGTGCAACGCCACCCGCAGGAGCTCGTCCTCGTCGACGTCCCAGACGCGCGCGCGCTCGCGCACCTGGATCCGATAGAGATCTTGTTCGTCGCCGGTGCGCACCCAGTCGACGAGTCGCTCGACCGCGCGCGCATCGAGGCCGCGCTCGACGAGACGAGCTCGGATCGAAGCGAGTCGCGCCTCGGCGCCGGGATCGAGCGACGGCGGCGGCAGCGCGAGCACGGAGGGACGCATCTTCTCGAGCTGCGCCGCGACCTGCGGCAAGACGCGCGCGTACGCCTTGCCCACCGACGGGAAGCCGACCCGCAGCGCGAGCGCGCCGATGCGATTGCGCGGCACCGCGCCGAAATAGACATACAGCCTCGTCCCGCCGTCGAGCGGCTGCAGGTCGTAGACGGCGTAGACCGCGCGCGGGAAGCCGCGCTCGTAGACGCGCAGGCTCTCGAGCCATTGCCCCGCGACCCAGTTCCACGGCGTCTCGACCCATTCGTGCTTCACGCGTCCGGGGCGCGATGATCCGTGGCGCAGGCCGTCGCGATCCTCGAACTTCATCTCCGCGACGCCGAGCACGCGGTTCATGCGCGAGGTGTCGGCGATCGCGGGCCACAACAGCTCGGGCGGGATCGGCAGATCGTAGTGCCACATCCACTCGAGGCGTCGCTGCGACGCCCATTCCCCGGGCCACGGGTGGCGCTCGAGCAGCTCCGCGATCGTCCACGGTGTGCTCATGCGCTATCGTTCCCCCGAAAGGCGGGCCATGCCGACGACCCATTATCGCTCTTGCACCCTCTGCGAGGCCACTTGCGGCGTCGCGATCGACGTCGAAGGCGATCAGGTCATCTCGATCCGCGGCGACGAGCAGGACCCGTTCTCCAAGGGCTACATCTGCCCGAAAGCGACGGCGCTCGCGGATCTGCACACGGATCCCGATCGGCTCAGACATCCGATGATCCGCGAGGGCACGCGCTGGCGGCGCGCGAGCTGGGACGAGGCGTTCGAGCTCGTCGGCCGCAAGCTGCGCGCGACCCGCAACGCGTACGGCAAGCACGCGGTCGCGGTCTATCAAGGCAACCCGACCGCGCACAACCTCGGGCTGCTCACGTTCGGGCAGATGCTCTTGCGCACGCTCGGGACGAAGAACCTGTACAGCGCGACGTCGGTCGATCAGCTGCCGCACATGCTCGCGGCGCTCCTGATGTTCGGCAACCAGCTCTTGATGACGGTGCCCGACATCGATCGCACCGACTACATGCTGATCCTCGGCGGCAACCCGGTCGTCTCCAACGGCAGCATCATGACCGCGCCCGACGTGCGCGCGCGCCTGAAGGCGATCCGCGCGCGCGGCGGCACGGTCGTCGTCGTCGATCCGCGGCGCACCGAGACCGCGGAGATCGCGGATCGCCACGTCTTCATGAAGCCGGGCACCGACGCACTGTTCCTGCTCTCCATCATCCAGGTGTTGTTCGCGGAGCAGCTCGTCGATCTGGGGCGGCTGAAGGACTGCACCGACGGCGTCGAGGATCTGCGCGCGATCTGCGCGGGCTACGCGCCGGAGACGACCGCCGCCGCGACGGGCGTTTCGGCGGAGGAAGTCACGAGGATCGCGCGCGAGCTCGCGGGCACCAAGCGCGCGGTCGTCTACGGACGCGTCGGCATGTGCGTGAACGAGTTCGGCGGGATCGCCGGCTGGCTGCTCTACGCGGTCAATGCGCTGACCGCGCACCTCGACGAAGAAGGCGGGATGATGCTGACGTCGCCCGCCGTCGACATCCTCCCGCTCGCCGAGACGCTGCGCGTGCGCGGCGGGTTCGGGCGCTGGAAGACGCGCGTGCGCGGGCTGCCGGAGTTCGGCGGCGAGCTGCCGATCGCGGCGCTCGCCGAGGAGATCGAGACGCCCGGCGACGGACAGATCCACGCGCTGATCACGAGCGCGGGCAATCCGGTCTTGTCGGCGCCGAACGGCAACCGGATCGAGAAGGCGCTCGCGAAGCTCGACTTCATGGTGTCGATCGATCCGTACATGAACGAGACGACGCGCCACGCGCACGTGATCCTGCCGCCGACGTCGTCGCTCGAGCGATCGCACTACGACCTCGCGTTGTTCGCGTACAGCGTGCGCAACGTCGCGAAGTACTCCGATCCGTTGTTCGAGCGCGGCCCCGACGCCCGGCACGACTGGGAGATCTGCATGGAGCTGATGACGCGCCTCGGCGTGCCCGACGGTCGCGTCGGTCGGCTGCTCGGGCGCGGCGCGCGCGCGGTGCTCGGCCGGCTCGGGCCCGAGGCGCTGCTCGACGTCGCGCTGCGGACGGGACCGCACAAGCTGTCGTTGCGCGCGCTGCGCGAAGCGCCGCACGGCCTGGATCTCGGGCCGCTCGAGCGTCGCTTCCCGGCGAGGCTCGGCACCGAGGACAAGCGGATCCGGCTCGCGCCGCGCGAGTACCGAGCTGATCTACCGCGGCTCGAGGCGGCGCTGCGGCGCGCGCCGCTCTCGGAAGGTGAGCTCGTCTTGATCGGGCGCCGTCACCTGCGCTCGAACAACTCGTGGATGCACAACAGCCAGCGGCTCGTGAAGGGCAAGCCGCGCTGCACCTTGATCATCCATCCCGACGACGCGGCGGCGCGCGGGCTGATCGCCGGCGACACGATCGCGCTGCGCTCGAAGGCCGGCGAGGTGCGCGCGCCGATCGAGATCAGCGACGAGATCATGCGCGGCGTCGTGTCGCTGCCGCACGGCTGGGGTCACGATCGCGAGGGCGTGCGGCTCGGCGTCGCGCGCGAGCACGCGGGCGTGAGCGCGAACGACGTCACCGAGGACACCTTCGTCGATCCGTTCTCGGGCATGGGCGCGCTCAACGGCGTGCGCGTCGCCGTCGAGAAGGTCGTCGAGCGGACGATCGAGGAGCCGCTGTCGGTCGCGCCTCCGGTCGCGCAGCAGGTGAGTTGATGGCGCGCGCGGGGCTCTTCGATCGGATCGGCGCGGACAAGCTGCGCGCCGTCGTCGACGACTTCTACCGGCGCATCTTCGGCGACGAGATGATCGGCTTCTTGTTCCAGGGCAAGGATCGCGCGCGGCTCGCCGACAAGGAGTACGAGTTCACCGCGCGCTTCCTCGGCGCCGACCTGCCGTACACCGGGCGCTCGATGCCCGAGGCGCACGCGCGCTCGCCGATCCTCGGCGGTCACTTCGAGCGGCGCTTGCAGATCCTGCGCAACACGCTCGCCGACCACGACGTCGACGAGGAGGTCGTGCGCGCGTGGATCGATCACACGATCTCGCTGCGCGCGCAGGTGACGAAGGCGCGCGGGAGCGAGTGCGATCACGAGGTGCCCCTGCCCGTTTCGCCAGGTGGTCCGGACGGTGTAGTGAAGCTGAAGAAGCGGTAGAACCGTCTCCATGTCGATCCAGTTGCTCGTTGCGGAGATGAAGAAGCTGCTCGGTTCGCTCGACGCGTGCCTCGACAAGGCGGTCGCGCACGCGCAGGCGAAGAAGTTCGACGCGGACACGCTGCTGCAAGCGCGGCTCGCGCCCGACATGTTGCCGCTGGTGCGCCAGATCCAGTTCGCGTGCGATCAGGCGAAGTACGCGGCCGCGCGCGGCGCCGGCAAGGACGTGCCGTCGCACCCCGACGAGGAGAAGACGATCGCGGAGTGCAAGGCGCGCATCGCCAAGGTGGTGACGTACCTCGAGACGTTCACCGGCGCCGACTTCGCCGACATCGAGACGCGCACGGTCAGCTTGCCGCGCTGGGAAGGCAAGTCGATGCGCGCGATCGACTACGTGATCGAGCACGCGATGCCCAACTTCTTCTTCCACGTCACGACCGCGTACGCGCTGCTGCGCCACAACGGCGTCGACATCGGCAAGCGCGACTTCCTCGGCAAGCTCTCGATGCAGTGACTAGTGCTTGCCGTCCGCGGCGCGCATCTTCGCGCGCACGGTCGCGATCGTCTGCGCATCGATCCTCGCGCGTCGCATGAGCCGGGTCGCGCGCTCGACGTCGTCTTCGTCGACGGCGTCCATGAACTCGTCGAGCCGGCCGATTCGCTCGAGCTGCTCGAGCACCAGCGTCCCCTCGAAGTCGCTCATGCGCCCAGCATAGCCGGGTTTCAGGGCGCGGGCTTGCCGGCGCGGATCACGGCGACGTCGTAGTAGTCGTCGAGCGAGGTGCCGGCCGCGATCGCGGCGTCGGCCTTCTGCAGCTCCTCGTCGATCACGGCGGTGAAGCGCTCGATCGGCTGGGCGCCGACGAGGATGCGGCCGTTGATCCAGAACGTCGGCGTGCCCGATTGGCCGAGCCGCGTGAGCTCGGTCATGTCGCGGAGCAGCTCGTTCGCGCACGGCGCGCCGGCCATGTCGGCCGCCATCACGCTCGCGTCGACGCCGGCCGAGCGCCCGATCGCGAGCAGGTTCTGCGTCGAGAAGTCGCGCTTGTCGAACGCCTTCGTCCACAAGCGCTCGGCCATCGCGCGCCACTTGCCGGCCTTGTGCGCGGCGCACGCGGCGAGCGCGGCGCTGGTCGCCTTGTCCTTGTGCACGATGAACATCTTGTAGACGACGCGGACGTCGTCGCCGTACTTCTTGCGCACGTCGGTCATCGTGTCCCACGCGCGACGACAGAACGGGCACGCGAACTCCATCCCCATCACGATCGTCACCTTCGCGTGCGCGGGGCCGTCGGAGGGCGAATCGTCGAGGGGCACCGAGTAGGTCACGGCGGGATCCGGCTGCGGGCGCGCCGGACGAGGCGCCGGGCGCGCGGGCTGAGCGAGCGCGACCGAGCTGACGAGCAAGAGCGCGAGGGCGAGGCGCATGGAGATCTAGTGACACGGCCCGAGATGCTTCGCTTTGACGAAATATCGCCGGCCCGATACGACACCCGCGTGAAGCCCGACCTCGCCCGGCGCGTCCAGCGCGCGTACCCGCAGCTGTACCTCGCGTGCCACGTGCGCCATGCGCCGCGCTCCCGGCAAGGCCGGGCCCGCGGCGATCGGGTGACACGGGGGGGCAAGCCGCACGGCTTGAACGAGCGCGACGGCGCGGTGCTCGCGCACCTCGACGAGCTGTCGCCGGTGACCGCCGGTCGGCTCGCGAAGCACCTCGGCGTCGGCGCGTCGACGGTGACCGAGGCGATCGATCACCTCGAGCAGCTCGGCCTGGCGACGCGCAGCCGCAACGCGCGAGACAAACGACAGATCGAGCTGCGCATCACGCGCGACGGCGTGAAGCGCATGCGCGACAGCTCGGTCCTGTCCGCCGAGCGGCTCGACGAGGTGCTCGCGCAGATCCCCGCCGCGCGCCGCGCCGCCGCCGTGCGCGGGCTGGAGTTGCTCGCGGAAGGCGCGCGCGCGGCCATGAAGAGGAGGAAATGATGCTGACGATCGTCTTGTACGTCGTGATCGGGATCCTCGCGCTCGTGCTCGTCATGACGCTCGCGGGCCTCGCGCTCCCTCGCGCGCACCGGGCCGCGCGGACCGCCCGGTTCCCCACGCCCCCCGACGAGGTCTGGCGCGCGATCCGCGATCACGAAGGTCACACCCGCTGGCGGCGCGGCCTCGCGAAGGTCGAGCGGATCGACGACACGACCTGGCGCGAGCACTCGCGTCACGGCGTGATCACGTTCGCGCTCGACGAGGACACGCCGCCGACCGCGACGAGCCAGGGCCGCCTCGTCGCGCGCATCGCCGACGACAACCTGCCCTTCGGCGGCCGCTGGATCCATGTGGTGGCTCCCGATCGCGGCGCGACCCGCGTCACGATCACCGAGGACGGCTTCGTCTCGAATCCGCTGTTCCGCTTCTTGTCACATTTCGTCTTCGGGCACGCGACCACGCTGGAGCACTATCTAACGGATCTCTCACGTCACCTCGGGGTGGCGACATCACCCGAGCCTGCGGATCCCATCCTCTAGGCGGTGCTATGCTCGCGGGGTCGGATGCGCACCGCCCCCGCGTTGCTCTTGATCGCGATCTGTGCGGCCAGCGCAAATGCTGCGCCCGTGCGCGTCGCGGTCGTTCCATCGGTCGAGGTCAACGTCGACGCGCAGCGCGCGGAAGCGTTGACCGGCACGCTCGCGGATGCCCTCCGCGCCAAGCTCGAGGTCGACGCGCTCGGCGGCGCCGACGTCACGCGACGTCTGCCCGACGGCGGCGTCCCCGATGATTGCGTCGCGAAGGCCGAGTGCATCGCGCAGCTCGGCGCGCGGCTCGAGGCCGATCAGCTCTTGTTCCTCGTGATCGTGCAGGTCGGTCACACGATCCAGATCGACTCGACCTGGGCCGACGTCGCGACCGGCAAGACCGTCGCGCGCCCGATGATCGTGCTGCCCGAGGCCGCGCGCGCGGGCACCGTGCTCGGCGACGCCGCGCAGAAGCTCCTGCCCGACGCGCCGCTGCGTCCGACCAACAAGACGGTCGTGATCCACGAGAACGGCGACACGATCACGACGCCGCGCTCGATGTCGACGACGTCGTGGATCACCGGCGGCGTCGCGGTCGCGGCGGGGATCGGCGCGCTCTCGCTCGGCGTGATGACGCGCAACGCGTTCGAGGACTGCAACCATCCCGAG
>DATJIA010000096.1:0-17734 GCA_035493675.1 Kofleriaceae bacterium
TTCTTCTTCTTCGGCGCGGCTTCTTCTTCGACCGGCGCGGCGGCGGGCGCGGCGGCCGCCGCCGGCATGCGCTCGCCTTGCTTCGGCATGCCGAGCGAGGCCTTGAGCGCCTCCATCAGATCGATGATCTTGCCCTGCGGCACCTCGGGCGCCGCCGTGATCTCCTGACCTTCGATCTTCTTCTCGATCAGCTGGAGCATGCGCGCCTTCACCTCGTCCTTGTACTTCTGCGGGGTGAACGCGTCGGTCGCGATCTGCTGGATGATCTGCTTCGCGAGCTCGAGCTCGGAGGACTTCACGTCGGGGAGATCCGGCATCGGGACCTCGTTCCACTGCTTGAGCTCGTCGGCGTAGCGGAGCTGGTGCATGCAGAGCCCGTTCTCGTACGGGCGCACCAGCACGATGTAGCTCTTGCCGCGCGCGGCGTACGACGCGACGCCGACCAGCTGCGTCGCGATCATCGCCTCGGCGAGCAGGTGATACGCGCGCTCGCCGCCCTTCTCGGGCCCGAGGTAGTAGGCCTTGTCGAGGAAGAGCGGATCGACCGCGGACGCCGGCACGAACTCGGCGAGATCGACCTGGTGGGTCGCGACCGCGTCGAGCGCCTTCAGCTCCTCGTTCGAGAGGACCACGTACTGATCCTTCGCGAACTGGTATCCCTTGACGGTGTGCTCGCGGTCGACGATCTCGCCGTCCTTGGTGCAGACGTACTGCTGCTTCAGGCGTGACCCGCACGCGTCGTGCAGCATGTTGAACGAGATGTCACCCGACGACTCGGCGGTCGTGTAGAGCTTGACCGGGATCGAAACCAGGCCGAACGAGATCGTTGCCGTACCGATGGCGCGCGCGGGCATGACAATAATTGTACCGGGCCTTTTGTGAGTGACGCCAAGAAGCCAGACGACGCCCTCGCCACGTACCGCGCGAAGCGGCACGCGGGCGCGACACCTGAACCGATAGGCAGTGTTCGTCCGGGAACCGGACGACAGAGCGTGTACGTCGTCCACGAGCACAAGGCGACGCGACATCACTGGGATCTGCGGCTCGAGATCGACGGCGTCCTGGTGTCGTGGGCGGTGCCGCGCGCGCCGTCGATGGATCCCGACGACAAGCGGCTCGCGGTGAAGGTCGAGCACCATCCGCTCGAGTACTTGATGTTCGAGGCCGTGATCCCGCCGGGCAACTACGGCGCGGGCCCGATGATCTGCTGGGACCGCGGCTTGTTCGTGCCGACGATCGATCCCGTGCAGGGGATCCGCGACGGCGAGATCAAGTTCGAGCTGTACGGCTACAAGCTGCGCGGCGCGTTCACGCTCGTGCACACGGGGAAGAATCGGCGCGGCCGAGGATCGGGGCGCGGGTCGGACGATTGGCTCCTGATCAAGAAGCGCGACGTCTGGGCCGAGACGTACCTGCAGAAGGGCGAGCCGCTCGCGGAGACGAGCGTCTTGTCGGGGCTCACGATCGACGAGCTGTGGCACGGCAGCGAACGCGCGGCCTCGTTGAAGCAGGACATCGCCGCGCTGAACCTGCCGAAGCTCTCGATCGCCGCGAAGGACTGGAAGCCGATGCTGTGCGAGCCCGAGGACGACGCGTTCACCGACGCGAACTGGATCTTCGAGCTGAAGTACGACGGCTTCCGCCTGGGCGGGTTCGGCGGCGCGGGCGCGACCGCGCTGCGCTATCGATCGGGCATCGACGCGACCGCGCGCTTCCCGGAGATCTCGGGCGCGCTGCGGTCGCTGCCGATCGGCGGCATCGCGCTCGACGGCGAGGTCGTCGTCTGCGACGCCGAAGGCAAGCCGACCTTCCAGCTCTTGCAGCAGCGCACGCAGCTCGCGCGCGCCTCCGACATCCAGCGCGCGAGCGCCGCGCTCCCCGCGACGTACTTCGTCTTCGATCTGATCGCCTTCGACGGCTACGATCTGCGCGGGCTTCCTCTCTTGAAGCGGAAGGAGCTCCTGAAGCGCTTGTTGCCGCCGGTCGGCCCCGTGCGCTACGCGGATCACGTCGAGGAGCAGGGCCGCGCGCTGTACGAGCAAGTGCTCGCGCGCGGGCTCGAGGGCATCGTCGCGAAGAAGGCGGACTCGACCTATCGAGGCACGCGCTCGAAGGACTGGCGCAAGATCAAGCGCGACACCGTCGGCGACTTCGCGATCTGCGGCTGGACGCCGCCGGAGGGATCGCGCACGGGGCTCGGCGCGCTTCATCTATGTGTGCGCGCGGGATCGTCGTGGCGCTATGCGGGCAAGGTCGGCTCGGGGCTCGACGAGAAGGAGCTGGCTTCGCTGGCGGCGTCGTTGCGCGACGCGAAGGAATGGGCGCCGCCGTTCGAGAAGCCGGAAGGATCGTCGCGGAGCACCTGGGTCGAGCCGAGCCTCGTGTGCGAGATCCGCTATCGCGAGTGGACCGACGGTCATCGCGTGCGCCTGCCGATCTTCCTGCGCATGCGCGAGGACAAGCGCGCCGACGAGTGCACCGCGCCGTTCGACGAGCCCGCCGAGCAGCCCGCGGTCGTGAACGATCCGGAAGCGCGCGAGCTGCGGCTCTCGAACCCGAAGAAGGTGTTCTGGCCGAAGGAGGGCTACACCAAGGGCGACCTGATCGCGTACTACCGCGCGATCGCGCCGTGGATCCTGCCGTACCTCGTCGATCGCCCGACGGTGATCACGCGCTTCCCCGACGGCATCGAGGGCAAGAGCTTCTACCAGAAGGACATGCCCGACTGGGTGCCGCCGTGGCTGCGCACGATCGCCTTGTGGAGCGAGGGCAGCGAGCGCGAGATCCACTACGTCTTGATCGACGACGCCGACGGCCTCGCGTACCTCGCCAACCTCGGATCGATCCCGATCCACGTGTGGGCGTCGCGCACCGCGGATCTCGGTCGCCCCGACTGGACGATCATCGATCTCGATCCGAAAGGCGCGCCGCGCGAATGGGTCGTGCCGCTCGCGCTCGCGGTGCGCGAGCTGACCGAATCGATCGGCCTGCCCACGTACGTGAAGACGAGCGGGCAGACCGGGCTCCACATCTTGATCCCGCTCGGCGGGCAGCTCACCTACGATCAGGCGCGCCAGCTCGCGTACCTGCTCGGCATGGTCGTCGAGCAGCGCCACCCCGACAAGGCGACGACCAATCGCAACCCGCAGAGCCGCGGCGGGCGCGTCTATCTCGACTGGGGCCAGAACGCGCACGGCCAGCTGCTGGTCTCGCCGTATTCCGTGCGCCCCGTCGCCGGCGCGCCGGTGTCGATGCCGCTGACCTGGGACGAGGTCGTGCCGTCGCTCGATCCGAAAGCCTTCAACATCAGGACCGCGCTCGCGCGGGTCGAAGCGAAAGGGGATGATCCGGTTCGCGACGTGCTGACCGAACGTCCTGATCTCGCGGCGGCGCTCGAAAAGCTGACGACGGTGGCCGACCGAGGGCGTGTGTAGGAATTGTTTCGGCGGCGGCGCGGAGGCCGGCGCGGCGGTACGAGATCCTCATGTTGAAACTCTCCGCCTTCGTGACCGCCGCGGTCCTCGCCCTCGGTGCGACGGCTTCGGCACAACCGGTCGATCCGTACGACGACACGTACGATCAAACGTATGCGCCCGATGTCGCGGCACCCGAGGCGGCGCCGCCGCCGATCGCCGTGAACCAGGCCGCGCCCGAGGGGCAATGGGTCTACACGCAGCAGTACGGCTGGGTGTGGCAGCCATACGGCGATCAGTACGTTCGCAGCGACTACGACAATCCGTACGCGTACGTCTACTACCCGTCGCAAGGGTGGACGTGGTTGTCGGCGCCGTGGGTCGTCGGCGTCGGCGTGCGCCCGTACTTCGGCTCGTACGGCTACGCGCACTATCGCTGGTACCCGCGCCATCATGAATGGCGCGCGGGGACGTGGTCGCGCCCGCGCGTGATCATCCGCGGCGGGTACAACAACTACGGCGGTGGCCATCACGTGCGCGGCGGCTACGTCCGCGGCGGCGGCGGCTATCACGTCCGCGGCGGCGGCGGCTTCCACGGCGGCGGCTTCCACGGCGGCGGACGCGGGCATCGCCGCTAGGCGCCCGCGGCGCGAGCGCGCGTGGTAACACGCACGGCATGCGCGTGCTCGTCGTCGAGGACACCGCGGCGCTCGCCGAGTCGCTCGCGCGCGGCCTCGGCGAAGAAGGCTTCGTGGTCGCGCGCGCGGCCCGCGGTCGCGACGCGCTCGCGCTGCTCGCGAAGCAACCGGTCGACGTCGTCGTGCTCGATCTCGGCCTGCCGGATCTCGACGGCGTGCAGGTGCTCGAGCAGCTGCGCGGCGGCGGCGACGTCGTCCCCGTGCTGGTCTTGACCGCGCGCGACGCGGTCGAGTCGCGCGTGCAGGCGCTCGACGCCGGCGCCGACGACTACGTCGTCAAGCCGTTCTCGTTCGAGGAGGTCGTCGCGCGCCTGCGCGCGCTCGCGCGTCGCGCGGCGGCGCCGCGCTGGGCGCCGCTGTCCGCCGGCGATCTCGTGCTGACCCCGAACGATCCGTCGGTGAAGATCGGCGCCGAGACGATCGCGCTGTCGCCGCGCGAGCGCGCGCTGCTCGAGATGCTGGTGCGGCGCCGCAACGAGGTGCTCGCGCGCAAGGACATCCTGCGCGAGGTCTTCGGCTACGACTTCGATCCGGGCACCAACGTCGTCGACGTGCACGTCGCGCACCTGCGGCGGAAGCTGCGCGCGTCGTCGGTGAAGATCGAGACCGTGCGCGGTTTCGGCTACAAGCTGGTCGCGCATGGCTAGGGCGCCCTTGCGCACCCGGTTCGCGATCTGGATGGCGGTCGCGATCATCGCGTCGATCGCGGTGTACGGCGCGTTCGTGTTCATCTTCATGGACCGCGAGAAGGCCGAGATCGAGCGCGGCGAGCAGTCGATCGAGCAGAGCAGCGCCGACGAGGTCCTCGAGGCGCTCCTGCTCGCGGCGCCGATCGCGATCGGCGGCAGCGTGATCGCCGCGCTCGTCTTCTCGCGGCGCGCGCTCGCGCCCATCGACGACGTCGTGCGGGAGGCGAACGCGATCACGGCGAAGGAGCTGCACCGCCGCATGCCGGTGCCGGCCCGCGAAGACGAGCTGCGCGAGCTGGTCGTGTCGCTCAACGGCTTGCTCGCGCGCGTCGAGGAGGGCTTCGGCGCGGTCGCGCGCGAGTCGGCGGAGGCGTCGCACGAGCTGCGCACGCCGCTCGCCGTGATCGCGACCGAGCTCGAGATCGCGCTGCGGCGGCCGCGCACCGTCGAGGAATGGCAGGCGACCGGCGCGCGCACGCTCGACGAGATCCGGCGCTTGTCGACGCTGGTCGAGGCGCTGCTCGAGCTGTCGCGCGCCGACGCGCCGGCGGCCGGCGGCGCCGCGG
This sequence comes from Kofleriaceae bacterium, assembly GCA_035493675.1. Classification (GTDB taxonomy): domain Bacteria; phylum Myxococcota_A; class Polyangia; order Haliangiales; family Haliangiaceae; genus JAIOQA01. The sequence continues at coordinate 5,367 of DATJIA010000096.1, forward strand.
TCGACGTCGCGGTCGTCGCCGAGCAGGTGTGCGGCGCGCTCGCGGGCGCGGCGGAGTCGCGCGGCGTCGCGCTCGAGCTCGATCATCACGATGGCGCGCGCGTGCGCGGTCACGCCGGCGCGCTCGAGGGCGCGCTGCGCAACCTGGTCGGCAACGCGCTGCGCTTCACGCCTCCCGGCGGGAAGATCGCGGTGTCGATCGAAGATCGGGATCGCGCGGTCGAGATCCACGTCGACGACACCGGTCCCGGCGTCGCGCCCGATCGGCGCGAGCAGGTCTTCGAGCCGTTCCAGCGCGATCCCGATTCGTCGGGCTTCGGCCTCGGCCTCGCGATCGTGAAGAAGGTCGTCACCGCGCACGGCGGCGCGGTCGCGGCGAGCGCGTCGCCGCTGGGAGGCGCGCGCTTCACGATCACGCTACCGTCGGCGGCGACATGAAGCTCCTGACCGGCACGAGCGGCTACGCGTACCCGCAATGGCGCGGCCGCTTCTACCCCGACGAGCTCGACGACGACGGCATGCTCGGCTTCTACGCGTCGAAGCTGCCCGTGGTCGAGATCAACAACACGTTCTATCGAATGCCGAAGACCTCGGTGCTCGAGACCTGGGCCGCGCGCGTGCCCGACCGCTTCACGTTCGTGATCAAGGCGTCGCAGCGGATCAGCCACAAGGGCAAGCTCGCGGCGCCCGAGGCCTACGACTCGATGCAGTACCTGTGGAAGCAGCTCGCGTCGCTGGGCGGCAAGCTCGGCCCGGTCTTGATCCAGACGCCGCCGTGGCTCAAGAAAGACGCGGGGCTGTTGCGCGAGTTCATCTCGGCGACGATTCCGGCGGACAAGAAGGTCGCGCTCGAGCTCGCGAGCTCGAGCTGGGACACCGACGAGATCGATCAGATCTGCGCCGACCGCGGCGTCGCGCGCGTGATCGCGGATCGCGAGGACGGCACCGCGCGCGCGGTGCGCACGGCGAGCTGGATCTACGCGCGCCTGCGCAAGGACGAGTACACGCCCGACGAGCAGGGCGCATGGCTGGACCGCCTGGCCGGGCTCGGCGCCGACCTCGGCTACGTCTTCTTCAAGCACGAGGACACCGCGCGCGGCGCCGAGCTGGCGCTCGAGCTCGCCGCGCGGCACGCGAATCGTAGTAGCGTCGTCGCGTGAGGATCGTCTCGATCGGCGGCGGGCCCGCCGGCCTCTACCTCGGCATCCTGGTCAAGCTCGCCGCGCCGAAGCACCAGGTCACGGTCTTCGAGCGCAACAAGCCCGACGACACGTTCGGGTTCGGCGTCGTGTTCTCGGACGCGACGCTCGGGCACCTCGAGGCCGCCGACCCCGGCACCCACGCGGAGATCACGCGGCAGTTCGCGCGCTGGGACGACATCGAGATCCACGTGCGCGGCGAGACGCTGCGCTCGACCGGCCACGGCTTCTGCGGGATCGAGCGGCGCACCTTGTTGCGCATCCTGCAGGCGCGCGCGAGGGAGCTCGGGGTCGAGGTCGTCTACGAGAAGGACGTGAAGCTCGCCGACGTGCAGGCGATGCGGCCCGACGTGATCGTCGCCGCCGACGGCGTCGCGAGCGGCGTGCGCGACGCGCTCGCTTCCTCGATCAAGCCGAACGTCGACGTGCGGCCGAACAAGTTCGTGTGGCTCGGCTCGACGGTGCCGTACCGCGCCTTCACGTTCATCTTCAAGGAGACGCCGCACGGCCTGTTCCGCGTGCACGCGTACAAGTACGTCGAGGGTGGCTCCACGTTCATCGTCGAGTGCCGCGCCGAGACCTGGCGTGCCGCCGGCCTCGACCGCGCCGACGAGGATCAGACGATCGCGACGCTCTCGCAGATCTTCGAGCCCGAGCTCGCGGGCCACAAGCTGATCAAGAACCGCTCGATCTGGCGCAGCTTCCCGACGGTGCGCTGCGGCACCTGGCACCACGACAACATCGTGCTTGTCGGCGACGCCGCGCACACCGCGCACTTCTCGATCGGATCGGGCACCAAGCGCGCGATGGAGGACGCGATCGCGCTGCGCGACGCGCTGCTCGCCGAGCCCGACGTCGAGACCGCGCTCGCGACCTACGAGATGCGGCGGCGGCCCGAGGTGCTCGCGCTGCAGGCGGCGGCGCAGGCGAGCCTCGAGTGGTTCGAGGGCACCGAGCGCTACATGAACCTGCCCCCGGCGCAGTTCGCGTACAGCTTGATGACGCGGAGCCTGCGCGTGTCGCACGCGTCGGTGGTGCGGCGCGATCCGCCGCTCGCGCGCGCGGTCGAGAAGCTCTTGGCCGGCGGGGCCGAGCCGGCGCCGCCGCCGATGTTCAATCCGATCGTCGTCGGTGGCTTGTCGCTCGCGAATCGGCTCGCGCTGGCGCCGTGGACGCTCGGCGGCGCCGAGGGCGGCGTCGTCGGCGACGCGCACCTCGTGTTCCTCGGCGGGCGCGCGACCGGCGGCGTCGGGCTCGTGATGACCGAGACCGTCGCGGCGGGGCAGGGCGCGCCCGCGGGTACGCCGATGATCACGAGCGACGATCAGGTCGTCGCGTGGAAGCGCGTCGTCGAGTTCGTGCACGATCGCAGCGCGGCGAAGATCGGCGTGCAGCTCGGCGCGTGGGACGGCGACGCGGCCGCGCTCGCCGACGCCGCGCAGCGCGCCGCGTTCGCCGGCTTCGATCTCTGCCAGATCCAGACCGGCACCGGCGGGCTCGCCGGCGCGGGCGCCGAGGCGATCGTCGCGGCCGTTCGCGCCGTGCGCGCGAGCTGGCCCGCGGATCGTCCGCTCTCGGTGCGCTTGGTCGCGGGCGCGCGTCCCGCCGACGACGCGGTCGCGCTCGCCGCGCGCCTCCGCGACGCCGGCGTCTCGCTCGTGTGGATCGCGGCGGTCGGCGAGGCGGTCGGCGCCGACGGCGGCGGCCGCCTGCCCGCGGCGCCGCTCGCCGATCGCATCCGCAACGAGATCGGGATCGCGACGGCGATCGAAGGCGCGGTCGCGTCGTCGGCCGACGTCGACGCGGTGATCGCGGCGGCGCGCTGCGATCTGGTCGCGCTCGATCGCGCGCTCGTGTACGACCCCGGTTTCGCGCATCGCGCCGCCGAGGCGATCGGCTACGCTGTGCCATGACAACTCCGCGCGCGCGGCGCACACCGCAGCGGTACCAGCTCAACAAGCACGCGCTCGCGGCGATCGATCGCAACCATCCGTGGGTCTTCCGCGATCAACTGTCGTCGGCGGCGACCGCGCTCACCGACGGCCAGTGGCTCGCGCTCTACGACGGGTCGAACAAGATCGTCGGCTACGGCATCTACGAGGCCGAGGGCGCGATCGGCGTCCGGGTGATCACGCGCGGCGCGGCGCGCCCCGACGCGCTGCACTTCCGATCCGTGATCGATCGCGCGCTGTCGACGCGCGAGGCGCTGCGCCGCGAGACCAACGCGTTCCGCGCGATCCAAGGCGAGAGCGACGGGCTGCCCGCGGTCGTCGTCGACGTCTTCGCCGACACGGTCGTGGTGCAGACGTACAGCGCGGGCACCGAGGCGCTCGGCCGCTTCGCCGCCGCGTACGTCGCGAAGCTGGTCGGCGCCAAGCACATCGTCTCGAAGCCGGCGCGGCGGCGGGTCGGCGCGACCGGCGAGCTCGTGCCGCGCGTCCTGCGCGGCGCGCCTCCCGAGGAGGTGCCCTTCCGCGAGGGGGCGCTCGATCTCGTGGCGCGTCCGAAGACCGGACAGAAGAGCGGCACCTTCCTCGATCTGCGCGGCCTCCGCCGCCGGCTCGCGACCATGCCGCTCACCGGCAAGCGCGTGCTCAACCTGTTCGCGTACACCGGCACCGCCGGTCGCGCCGCCGAGGCCGCGGGCGCCGCCGAGATCTGGCAGGTCGATCGATCGGTCGCCGCGCTCGAGCTCGGCGAAGAGTCGCACGCCGCCGACCCGTCGAAGCACACGTGGATCGCCGCCGACATCTTCGAGTGGCTGCCTGCCCTCGATCCGAAGGAGCAGTTCGATCTCGTGATCGTCGATCCGCCGTCGATGACCTCGCGCATCGCGCAGGTCCCCGACGTCCTCGCGACGTTCGGGCGCTTGTACAAGCAAGCCGCGCGTCACGTCGCGCCCGGCGGCACGCTGGTCGCGTGCGACTGCACCTCGCGCGTCGCGCGCGCCACCTTCCGCTCGACCGTCGGCGGCGTGCTCGGCAAGGCCTTCGCGCTCGACGACGAGCTGCCGCCCGAGCCCGATCACCCCGCCGCGTTCCCCGAGGCCGATTACCTCAAGATCCTCTTCTTCCACCGCCGCGGCCCGAAGCCGACCGACCCGACCCGTTCATCGTGAGCGGAGCACGCGTCCTTCGACTTCGGGCTCGCCGACGAACGGGCGGTCAGCGGATGCGCGTGATCGACGCGCCGTTGCGGGCGACCAGCTCCTCGACGAGGCGGCGGTTGGACGTGCGCACGACGGTGAGGCCGGCGTGCGCGCCGATCTCGAGGCCGGCGTGGTGGCCGGCGCGCGCGAACGCGAAGCGGCGGGCGCGGCGCAGGAACAAGAACGTGATCAGCGAGGCGGCCGGCGCGAAGCCGGCGATCATGAGCGCGGGCGACTCGTTCATCACGCCGAGCGCGCCGACCGCGCCGAGCACGATCAGCCCGATGCCCATCATCGCCTCGACGATCGTGCGGCGGAGCGCGTGATCCTTGCAGTCGAGGCACACCGGCAGCTCGAACGGCTCGACCTCGATCCGATCCGTCGAGGCGTCGAGCTTCTGCGTGCGCGTGGTGATCACGTTGCAACAGGTGCAGCGCGTGCCGGCGGCGACCGTCGGCGCGGTCGCTTCGCCGCCGAACGCGCCCATCGAGGCGAGCTTCCAGCGCGAGAAGTCCGGGCTCTTCATCACGACCGCGTAGATGCGGCCGACCGGCTTCGACGGGACCTTCATCGCACCCGATGCGCGAAGTACCACTGGTGACCTTCCGGATCGGTGCACGCGTAGCCGCGGTCGCTCCAGTAGCCTTCCCCGTAATCGGTCGTCGCGATCTCGCGCGTGATCGTCGCGCCCGCGGCCGCGGCGCGCGCGAGGTGCGCGTCGGCGTCGTCGACATAGAGGAAGAGGCCGCCGGTCGGCCCGCCGGCGGTGCGAGGCGAGACGGTGCCGGTCTTCCCCGCGGAGCCGACCATGATCACCGCGTCGCCGAACGTGAGCTCGGAGTGCTCGACGCGCCCGCCTTCGCCGTCGACGACGAGGCGCACCTCGAAGCCGAACGCTTTGACGAGCCAGTCGATCTCCGCGCGCGGATCTTCGCAGTAGAGCGACGCGGACATGCGGGGCCAGCCGGCGGGTGTGGGCTTCATGCGGGCGATGATACGCTGCCCGCCGTGCCCGAGCTTCCGGACGTGACGGTCTACGTCGAGCGCCTGCGCGCGTTCCTCGTCGGGAAGCCGCTGCGCGCGATCCGGATCTCGTCGCCGTTCGTCCTGCGCTCGGTCGATCCGCAACCGGGTCAGCTCGTCGGCAAGACCGTCACCGGCGCGCATCGCATCGGCAAGCGCATCGTGATCGAATTCGAGGACGACCTCTTCGCGGTGATCCACTTGATGATCGCGGGCCGCTTGAAATGGCGCAAGGCGAAGGCGCCGTTCCCCGGCAAGCTCGGCCTCGCCGCGTTCGACTTCGATCACGGCACCGTCCTCTTCACCGAAGCGTCGAAGAAGAAGCGCGCGTCGCTCCACGTCGTGTGCGGGAGAGACGCGCTGAAAGATTTCGATCGCGGCGGCCTCGACGTCTTCACGTCGACCGACGAACAATTCAGCGACGCGCTCAAAGAAGACAACCACACGATCAAGCGCGCGCTCACCGATCCCACCGTGCTCGACGGCATCGGCAACGCGTACTCCGACGAGATCCTCTGGCGCGCGAAGATGTCGCCGTTCAAGCAGACGCGGCAGCTCAGCGACGACGAGATGCACGAAGTGCACGAGGCCGCAAAGGCCTCGCTCACCGAGTGGACCGATCGCCTGCGCCAGCAGGTCGGCGACGGCTTCCCCGAGGAGGTGACCGCGTTCCGCCCGGAGATGGCGGTGCACGGCAAGTATCGACAGCCGTGCCCGCGCTGCGGCTCGCCGGTGCAGCGGATCGTCTACGCGGACAACGAGGCCAACTACTGCGCGACGTGTCAGACGGGCGGCCGGCTCCTGGCGGATCGCGCGCTGTCACGCCTGCTCAAGGCCAACTGGCCCAAGACCCTCGAAGAGCTCGAAGAACGGCGCAAACCCAGGCCGGCTTAGACCGCGGCGACTCCCCATGCGTTGGGTCGGATCACCGGCTCGTCCTCTCGGGGAGACTCCATGCGCAAGGCTATCGCTACCGTCCTGTTCTCCGCTGCTGTCGCTTCGAGTGGCTGCGGCGCCCACACCAAGACCTTCGTCAAGGTAGACGACGTCGCGCTCGGGCGCGTCGTCGTCTATCGCAATGGCGTCGCGTTCTACGAGCGCTCGGCGCAGGTCGTCGGCGGCCACCTGCAAGTGAAGGTGCCGCGCGATCGCGTCGACGACTTCTTGAAGTCGCTGACCGTCGTCGACGCGCACACGGGGAACCCGGTGCCGGTGTCGTTCCCGCGCCAGGAGGGCGACGACGGCGGCAACGTGTCGATGAGCCTCGAGCTGCCGACCAACGCGCCCGCCGATCTCAAGCTCACCTACGTCACCGAGGCGCCGGCGTGGAAGCCGAGCTATCGCATCGTCGTCGGGAAGAACGACAAGGTGATGCTCGAGGGCTGGGCGATCGTCGACAACACGTCGGGCGAGGATTGGAAGAACGTGCTGGTCGGCGTCGGCTCGTCGAGCGCGCTGTCGTTCCGCTTCGATCTGTGGAGCGTGCGGCAGGTGCAGCGCGAGACCTTGCACGCCGACGAGAGCTTCGCGGTCGCGCCGCCCAACGCGGTGTCGCCGTACGGCGGCTCGAACCCGAACGGTGAGGAGCAGGTCGCGGTGCTCGACGACGACGAGATCCGCCGCCCGCCCGGTCATCCCGAAGCGGCGCCGCCTCCGCCGCCCGCGCCCGCGCAGGCCGAGTACTACGGCGGCGACGACATGGCCGACTACAGCGGTGGCGGCGGCGGCGGCGGTGGTCGCGGCGAGCGCACGACCGCGTCGCGCGGCGGCAACGCGAAGCGCCACGCGAAGGCGCCCGAGCCGCGGGTCGCGACGGCGACGCCGACGTCCCAGCCGCCCGCCGATCGCAAGGTCGCGCCGCAGGGCCGCGTCACGCAGGGCGACGCGAAGCTCAACCAGCTCGCGCAGCAGCTGAACAAGAACGGCAAGACGATCGTGATCGAGGGCTACGCCGACTCGAGCCAACCGGGCGCGCAGCAGCGCGCGCTCGATCGCGCGAACCTCGTGCGCAATCAGCTCATCGATCAGGGCGTCGCGCCCGCGCAGGTGAAGGTCGTCGCCAAGGCGGAGCCCGGTCAGCGCGATCACGTGCAGATCGTCGCCGAGCCGGCGCCGGCCAACGAGGCCGCGAAGAACGGCCAGCAGCCGGCGAAGCCCGACGACGACGCGCCGCCCGTCGGCGAGAGCCACTTCGAGGCCGAGCGTCCGATGTCGGTCGGCAAGGGCTCCAGCGTGATGGTCTCGATGGTGCGGCAGGAGACCGACGGCGAGGTCGTGTACCTCTACGACGCCGAGAGCGAGCGCGGCAACGATCGCTTCGCGTTCAAGGCGGTGCGCCTCAAGAACCCGACCGACTCGTCGCTCGAGACCGGTCCCGTCACGGTCTACGGCCAGAACCGCTTCATCGGCGAAGGCCTGACCGAGGCGATCCCGCCGCGCGCTTCGGTCGTCGTCCCGTTCGCGCTCGATCGCCAGATCGTCGTCGACAAGGACGAGTCGCAGGACAACGAGGTCTCGCGCCTCGTCACGCTCGAGCGCGGCATCCTCACCGCCGAGGTGCAGCACATCAAGCGCACCAAGCTGACCTTCACGAGCCGCCTGCGCACGCCGACCAAGCTGTTCGTGCGCCACACGACGAGCAAGGGTTGGGTCGTCGTCAACGCGCCCAAGGCGTTCGAGAAGATCGGCGACGCGTCGCTCTATTCGATCGAGGTGCCCGCCGGTGGCTCGTCGACGTTCGAGATCGCCGAGGCGACGCCGATGACGCGCACGCTCGATCTCTCGCAAGAGGTCTCGCTCGACATGCTCAAGGTGTGGGTCGAGGCGCCGGAGCCGACCGACGAGCTGAAGAAGCAGCTGAAGGATCTGCTCGCGGTCCACCGCGACATGGTCGATCTGCAGACGAAGATCGACTCGATCCACACGCGCCTCTACGACTACCGCGAGCGCATGGACGAGCTGCACGCGCAGATCCTCACGTTGCAGGCGGTGAAGACCAGCGGCGAGCTGATGACCCACCTCAAGCAGAAGATGACCGAGATCTCGGACAAGGTGCAGAAGGCGACGATCGAGGTCGTCGACACCGAGGAGAAGCTGATGCTGACGCGCGTGAAGTTCCAGGACGCGCTCGCCGATCTGCACCTCCCCGATGTGATCCCGGGCTCACCCGGCCCCGGCACGCCGTCGGCCGCGTCGAAGTGACGGAAGCGATGCGCTAGCATCGCGCCATGCGCTTCGTTGGTGCCCTCCTACTGCTCGCCGCGTGCCCGGGTCCGCACTCGAACCCGGACGCGGCGATCGACGCGCCCGTCGACGCGATGTGCGCCGGTGAGCTGTTCCTGACCGGCGCGTACGTCGACTGGGACTCGACCGACGCGAGCTTCCACGGCGTGGCGTTCGCGACCTTCTTCCTCGACGCGCAGCACATGGATCAGGCGTCGCCGAACGGGCGCATCGAGATGTGCATCCCCGCGACCGGGCGCTCGAACATCACGGTGACGAGCAACGCGGGCGACACGCACCTGCCCGGGCGCTTCGTCGCCGATCCGGCGGTGTTCGCGAACGGGCGGATCTTCGCGGCGCGCGGCATCACGCCGGTGCGCGCGGCGTCGTTCTTCACCGCGCAGAGCCTGACCTACGACGACACCAAGGCCGATCTCGTCGTCGAGCAGCTCGGCGGTCCGGTCGCGCTCACGCTGACCGGCGCGACCGCCGAGGCGACCTTGACGTCGAACGACGGCATCGCGTGGGCCGCCGGCGCGGACGGCAAGTTCGTCTTGTTCGCCAACGTGACGGTGACGGGCACGCCGCACGTCGAGGGGCCGGCGATCGGCGCGGGCGACGTGCCGATGTCGAACGGCGAGTGGACGATGACGACCGTGGTCGGCAGCTAGGACCTCCGCTTGCCCCACGCGGTCGCCCACGCCTGCAGCGGCGACAGCGCGTCGAGCAAGGATTGTCCGTGCGTGGTGACCTGGTAACCGCGTGAGGCGAGCTCGACGATGCCGGCGTCGCGGAGATCCGCGCAGCGATCGGCGAGGATCGTCGGCGAGATGTCGCCGCACGCCGCGCGCAGCTCGCGGAAGTTGAGCGGGCCGCCCTTGAGCTCCCAGAGCACGCGCAGCGTCCAGCGCCGCCCGAGCAGATCGAGGAGCGCCATGATCGGCCGACCGGAGGTCGAGCCGCGGACGGGAGCGCCGGGACGGGCGGGTTTGCGGGGCACTACGGAAACTGTAGCACTACGCGGCTTCGCGCGTCTTGGCGGCGACCAGCGCGGTGAGATCCGCGACGGTCTTCAGCTTCTTCAGCTCGCTCTGCTCGAGCCGCACGCCGAACTCCTCCTGCAGATCGATCACCATCTCGACCATCGCGAACGACTCGGCGATCACGTCGGTGAGGAGCTTGTCGTCGGCGAGCTTGGCGAGGGGGAGCTGGAGGGTGTCGGCGATGCGCTTCTTGACGATGTCGGTGTTGATCATGACTTCTCTCTATGCGGCCTTGAAATGAGCGAGCGCCTTCACGACCTCGTCGTGCTCGGCGAGCGTGCGCTGGTAGACCTCGCGGTCGGCGTCGGCGTAGCGCTGGATCGCGGCTTCCACCGCTTGCTGTCCGTACTCGGGCTCGAGCTCGCGCAGCGCCTTCGACACCCAGTGGATGTGCCAGCCCTCGTCCTTCATGATCTTCTCGAGGGTGGCGCGGATCGGCGCGGCGAGCTCGGGCACCTTGGTGTGCGCGGCGTAGCTGCCGGCGACCCGCTTCTCGAACGCGAGCGTCACCGCGAGGACCTCCATGAGGTTGGCGGGCGCGCCGCCGGCCTCGAGGTACTGGTCCTGGTACGACGAGATCACCTTCATCGGGCGCACGCCGAGCTCGTCCATGCAGTCGGTCCACCAGCGCGTGTGCTGGCTCTCGTCGGCGAAGTGGCGCGTGAGATCGAACTGCACGCGCGGATCTCGGATCACCTTGCACAGGCGGCCGAAGAACAGCGCGCCGTCGATCTCGGACGCGCGATAGAAGCTGAGCAACCAGCGCTCGCTCTCTCCACGTAGGCTCATGCTGCGTTCTCCATGGCGCGATACGCGACGCTGATCGTCGCGTCGTCGATGCGGATCGAGACGACCTTGGCGGGCTTGTCTTCGCCGGCGCGGCCGCCGAAGGTCGACGACGCGTTCGGGCTCGCGAGCGCGTACTCGGCGACGATCGCGTCGCCCTGCGCGGGGTCGGCCTTGTAGAGCGCTTCCTTCGCGGTCCACAGGCGGAGCAGCTCGGTCGCCTGCAGCGCCTCGGGTAGATCTTCGATCCACGCCTGCTCGCGCGGATCGCAGATCAGGCGGGCGAGGCCGCGCTTGAGCGTGCGATCCAGCTCGAGATCGACGCCGAGGCCGTCGGCGCGCGCGCCGGCGGGGAGCGCGACCGCGATCGCGACCGAGCCGCTGTGGGTGAGCGACGCGTACGGGCACGGCCAGGACGCTACGGATTCCGTAGCGCGGCCGGCGGCGCGCAGCGCGTGGCCGAGGGCGTCCGGGCCGGTCACGGCGACGCCGACCGAGAGCGGGACGCCGAGCACGCGCGACAGGATCGCGCGCAGGCGCTCCGCGAGCGCGAACGGATCGGCCTCGAGCGTGTCGGCCAGGCTCACGCGCGCCCCCACCGGGTCGCGACCAGGTGCGCGACCGTGTTGGTGACGAGCTGCTGCGGGATCGGCGCGGTGTACGCGGGCACGATCGCCTTCAGCTGGTCGTTCGCGATCTCCTTCGCGCTGAACAGCTGGCGCGCGAACGGCGCGACCGACGCGAGCGCCTGGCGGACGGCGTCGCCGCCGAAGCCGTCGATGCCGGAGACCAGCATCTCGAACGACTCGGCGTCGACGAGCAGCGGCTTCAAGAGCCGGCGCTTCTGGAAGCCCGGGTCCTTCGCGAAGATCTCGAACGCGAGATCGACGAGCTCGCCCAAGGTCGCCGACTCGGCGCGCCCGTGCGAGACGTGCACGAACTTCGGCGCCTTGTCTGGCGCGATCACGGCGAGCGCGGCGAGCGCCTCGACGACGAGCGACCCCGTCACGAAGTAGACCGGCGTGTCCGCCTCGCCGGGGACCAGCGAGAGCAGGCCGTGGAAGAGGAGCTTGAGCGTGTTGTGGACCGCGTTGCGCTGCGTGACGGCGCCGCCGTCGTCGTCCGCGATCACGGTCGCGACCCGCGCGATGGTGCTCGGCAGCGAGGTGTACTCGGTGAGCAGCATCGTCTCCGCTTCCCACTTCGATCGCTCGTAGTGGTTGGCGAAGCGGGGCGCGCGATCGAGCGCGTCTTCGCGGACCGCGCCGGTGCGCAGGCCCGCGGCGTAGACCGTCGAGACGTACGTCAGATGTCGCAACCGCGGGCAGCGCGACGCGAAGTCGAACACGCGGCGCGCGCCGCCGACGTTCACGCGATCCGCGACCTCGGCCTCGACGTTGAAGCGCGTGACCGCGGCGGCGTGGATGATCCGCGTGACGCGCGCGGCGTCGACGTGCGCGAACGCGTCGTCGGACGCGAGGTCGCCGCCGTCGGGCGCCGCGCCGTGCACCCACGGGATCACGTCGGCGTCGGTGGTCGCGCGGATGCGCTCGACGAGGCGCGCGCCGACGTAGCCGCCGGCGCCGGTGACCAAGATCGTCTCACGCACCGAAGGCCTCCTGCGCCGCCGCTTCGATCGACGGCCAGTTGCGTTCGTCGTTGCCGTGGCTCTCGAGGATCGCGCGGATCCAGCGCTCCATCCCGAACGCGACGCAGCCGCTGAACGCGGGCGCGCCCTCGTGCGTGATCGCGAAGGTGTCGCCGAAGAAGTTGCGGTGGAAGTTGATCGAGCCGATCGCGAGGCGGCCGCCGAAGACCATCTCGGTCTTCACGGGATCGAGCTTCTGCGCCAGGAACTTGGGGTTCTTCGACATGTCGAAGAACGGATCGGTCGCCGCGGTCCACTCGATCTTCAACCCGAGCAGCTCGTGCAGCCGCGAGACCTTCG
>DATJIA010000097.1:0-15799 GCA_035493675.1 Kofleriaceae bacterium
AATCGCGAGCTCCGCCGCCCGCGCGGCCACGTCTTCGCCTTCCGCTATCACGCCACGACGATCGCGTCGCCGACCCAGGCCCGCAACGCGATCAGCTACATCGTCAACAACTGGCGCCATCACCGGCGCGACCTCTACGACACGCGCCGCCGCACCGATCCGTTCTCCTCCGCCCACGCGCTCGCCGAGTGGCGCATCGCGCCGCACGAAGACGCGCTGCCCGTCGTACGCCCGACGACCTGGCTCCTCACCGACGGCTACAAACGCGGCGATCCGATCCGCCCCGACGAGGTTCCAGGCCCCGATCCGACCCCGTAGTCGTCGCTGCATCGATCATGTCCCGGATCCGCGGGCGTTTCTCGATCGCATCAACCGCGAAGCGGTCTAGTAATACGCGCCGAGGGGCTCGCCGGGGCAGGTCGTGTGCGCGAGCCGCGCGGTCGCGCGCTCGACGAAGTCGGAGTTCGCGCGCGCGTATGCTTCGCCGAGCCCCGCGACGTACTCCTGGGTCCAACCGTCGATCGCCCACACCTTCGCGCCGTCGCGATCGATCGTGTGGAACGTGAGGCGCCCGTCCGGCGCGTACTCCATGCCGGGGTACGTGCACTCGGTCTCCGTGCAGGTGAGCTCGGTGTACGCGAGCTGTTTGCGCAGGTGATCGCGCAGCCACACCGCCGCGCTGCCGCACACGCGCTGCGCCTCGGGGTCCGCGGACTTCGGGTACGGACCGTCGTCGCCGCGATCCTCCGCGCTCTCGATGAAGACGATGCCGCGGCGGTACTCGATCACGGGCCACTCCGCGTTCGGATCGTTCAGCCACGCGTCGACGAAGTGCGCGAGCTCGCTGGTGCCCTCGACCGTGTGCTGCGGCGGCTCCGGATCGGGCTGCTGCACCACCTGGATCGTCTGCACCTTCGGCGGGATCGCGATCACGAGCGGCCTCGTCACGACGATCGGGATCTTCTCCGTCGCCGGCGGCGTGCTGCGTAACGCGAGCACCGCGCTGCCGGCGAAGGCGATCGCGGCGGTCCCGCACAAGACGAGCACGCGGCGATCGACGCGCGTGCGCGGCGGCTCGAGCTCCGGTTCGAGCTTCATGATCCGATCGAACGCGCGATCGATGGACCTTATTCGTCGTCGGTCTCGGACGACAACGACCCCGGCGACAGCGGCGGGCCGCCCGGTTCGTCGTCGCGGCCCGGGTTCGCGAGCCCCAGGCGATGCAACATCTTGTGGATCGACATGCGATCGATCCCGGCGGCGCGCGCGGCGGCGGAAATGTTGCCGCCGTGCTGCTCGAGAAGCCGCGAGATGTAGCGCTTCTCGAACTCGTTGACGACGCCCTGCTTGGCGAGCTTGAACGGCACGCTGACGTCGATCGGCACCGACAACGCGAGGCCGGTCTGCGACATCGTCGTCGACGGCGTCATGTGGGTGCCGCCCTCGGCGCGCGGCGGCGTCGGCGCGGGCGCGCGGCGCAGCGCATCTTGCCCGGGCGTCTCCGCCAAGAGGACCGCGCGCTCGATCACGTTGCGCAGCTCGCGCACGTTGCCGGGCCAGTCGTGCTTCATCATCAGCTCGATCGTCTCGGGCGCGATGTACGCCTTCTCGCCGCCTGGCGTCGACGCCAGGATGTGCTCGATCAGGAGCGGGATGTCGTCCTTGCGCTCGCGCAGCGGCGGCACGTGGACGCGCGCGACCGCGAGGCGATAGAAGAGATCCTCGCGGAAGCGACCGCGGTTGACCTCGACCCCGAGATCGCGATTGGTCGCCGCGACCACGCGGATGTCGACCTGCGTGGTCTTGGTCGAGCCGACCCGCCGCACCTCGTGGGTCTCGAGCACGCGCAGGAGCTTCGGCTGCATCGGCAGCGGCAGCTCGCCGATCTCGTCGAGGAAGAGCGTGCCCTTGTCCGCGCGCTCGAACGCGCCGACGTACGAGCTGGTCGCGCCGGTGAACGCGCCGCGCTCGTGACCGAACAGCTCGCTCTCGATCAGGTTGGCCGGGATCGATCCGCAGTCGAGGACCATGAACGGTCCGTCGTTCTTGCCGCGCGGCGACAGATCGTGCAGCGACTCGGCGACCAGCTCCTTGCCGGTGCCGGTCTCGCCGGTGATCAACACCGTCGCGTCACTCGCCGCGAGCTTCTCGAGCCGCGCGAACAGCTCGCGCATCTTCACGCTGCGCCCGATCATCGAGCCGAAGCGATCGCGCTCGGACAGCTCGACCTCGACCGATTCGCCGAGCGGCTCGAACTTCATGCGCGAGCCGCCGACCGAGATCTGCGCGCCCGGTTGGATGTAGACGTCGTTGATGCGGAAGCCGCCGACGAACGTGCCGTTGGTCGAGTCGAGATCGCGCAGGCGATAGCCGCGATCGTCGAGGCGGATCTCGCAATGCAGGCCGGAGACCTTCGAGTCGGTGAGCTGCACGTCGTTGCCGCGGCGCGCGCCGATGCGGATCACCGGCGTCTCGATGTCGCGGACCAAGCCCGCGTCGGTGCCCGCGGTGACCTCGATGCGGCAGCGGCGCAGGCGGAGCGACGTGGCGCGGCCACCGACGTAGGTGACCCACGTGCCTGAGCGCAGATCGTCGACCGGCATCCGTCGCGACAGTATCATGCGAATGCGGATGGAGGTCGCGATCGCAGGCGCTGGCATCGGCGGGCTGACCCTGACAGCCGCGCTGCGTCGACGCCGCATCCGCGTGCGCGTGTTCGAGCGCGCTGCGTCGATCGAGCCGGTGGGCGCGGGCATCACCGTGCAAGCCAACGCGATGAACGCGCTCGCGACGTTGGGGCTGGATGCCCCGGTCGCGGCGGAGGGCGTCGAGCTGGGGGCGATCGCGATCCTCGACACCCGCGGCCGCGCGCTCGGTCCGTCGGTCGACGTCGGCGCCCTGCGCGACGAGCTGGGCGCGCCGACGATCGCGATCCACCGCGCGCGCCTGCACCGCGTGCTGCTCGAGGCGTGCGGCGGCGACGTCGAGCTCGGCGCGACCGTCGTGGGTTATGAACCTCGCGGCGAGCGTGTGCTCGTGCGCACGACTTCGGGAGACCTCGAAGCGGATCTCCTCGTCGGCGCCGACGGACTCCACTCCGCGGTGCGCGGTCAGATGATCGGGGACGGCGAGCCGATCTACGCCGGCTACACGAGCTGGCGCGGGATCGCGAAGCTCGAGAGTGGTGCGCGCGCGACGGAGACGTGGGGACGCGGCGCGCGGTTCGGCATCGTGCCGATCGGCCGCGGCGAGACGTATTGGTTCGCGGTCGCGACGGTCGCGGCCGGCGGCACCGACGAAGATGTCGTCGCCGACCTGACGGCGCGCTACGGCGCCTGGCACGCGCCGATCGCCGACGTGATCGCCGCAACGCCGCGCGACAAGATCCTCCGCACCGACATCCGCGATCGCAAGACGATCGAGACGTGGCACGCGGGTCGCGCGGTCCTCCTCGGCGACGCCGCGCATCCGATGACGCCCAACTACGGGCAAGGCGGCTGCCAGGCGATCGAGGACGCGATCGTCTTGGATCGCCTGCTCGCGGATCATCCGATCGAAGACGCGCTCGCGAAGTACGAAGCCGCGCGCGTCGCCCGCGCCAACGCGATCGTCATCGGCGCGCGCCGCCTGGGACGCATCGCCGCGTGGAAGTCGGCCCCCGCGTGCGCGCTGCGCGATCTCCTGCTGCGCGCGACCCCGCGCCGCACCGTCCTGCGCTCGATGCGCAAGGTCCTCACGTTCCCGCGCGCCTGAACGCACGCCTTGCGCGCGATCGCTCGCGCCGCACCGCGCGATCCCCGGCATCGCACGTGCAACTCCATCGCAGCATGGAGACGACCGCGATCCGAGAAGCGTCGATCGATCTGCGCGGGCGCATGATGGCCGACCACCACCGGCTGGAGACGCTGTTCCGCGAGCTGCAGTGCGCGTTCGAGGAGGACGTCTCCACGATCGAGCTCCGCCGCCTGTGGTCGGCGCTCGACGAAGGGCTGACCGCGCACATGAACGCCGAGGAGGAGATCGTGCTGCCCGAGCTCGCGCGCATCGATCCGATCGAGGCGAAGGCGCTCCAGCGCGAGCACGAGGAGCTGCGCCGGCGCCTGCTCGAGCTCGGCGTCGGCGTCGATCTCCACGTCGTCCGCGAGAAGGCCGCGCGCGCGTTCCTCGACACCTTGCGCGAGCACGCCGACCGCGAAGACCAGCTCCTCTACGTCTGGGCCGCGTCGCGCATCACCCCCGCCGCGCAGGAGAGCCTCTTGTCACGCCTCCGCTGAGCGGTTGCGGAGCAGCTCGAGCGCGAACGTTGGTGATCTCGTCGACGGCGGGGCGAGCACGCGCCGGGGTCCGGGGCCGGCGCGAATAAGTACCACCAACGATCGTAGGAGCACGAAGGGTGGGTGATACGCCGGTGGTGGCTTGTGGAGCCGGGAGGCGGCGCGATCTGAGCGCCGGACCCGTGACCCCCGCGTGCTCGGCCCCGCCGTCCTGCGTTCGAGCGCGCGCCCGGTTGCCCGCGCGCGCGGGCTCGTGCCACCGTCCGCGCCTATGTCTCGCGAGTTCGCGCTGCCTGGTACCCGCCCGCGTTACGCGCCCGATCGCGTCGTCGACGTCGAGCACCTCCGGCTCGCGATCGACGTCGACCCGCCCGCGCGCGCGATCAAGGGCGTCGCGTCGCTGACGATCAAGGTGATCGCGCCCGGCACGCGCTTCGTCGAGCTCGATGCGGTCGAGCTCGAGATCAGCGGCGTGAAGGCCGGCGGCAAGCCGCTCGAGCACAAGCACGACGGCCGCCGGCTGCGCGTCGATCTCGGCGCGCCGAAGAGCGCGGGCGAGAAGCTCACCCTCGACGTCGCGTACGGCGGCTCGCCGCGCCGCGGCCTCTACTTCATCGCGCCCGATCCCGGCTATCCCGACAAGCCGGTGCAGGTCTGGTCGCAAGGCCAAGACGAGGACTCGCGCTACTGGTTCCCGTGCTTCGACGCGCCCAACGAGAAGGCGACCAGCGAGGTGATCGCGACCGTGCCGAAAGGCTTCTTCGCGCTGTCGAACGGCGAGCTCGTCTCCGACAAGACCAACGGCGAGCGCCGCACGCTGCACTGGCGCCACGACGTCCCGCACAGCTGCTACCTCGTCACGCTCGCCGCCGGCGCGTTCGCGACGATCGAGGATCGCTGGCGCGACGTCGTGCTCACGTACCTCGCCGAGCCGGGGAAAGAAGCGCACGCGAAGCGCACCGCGGGCCGCACGCCGCAGATGCTCGAGCACTTCTCGCATCGCTTCGGCGACTACCCGTACTCGCGCTATGCGCAGGTCTTCGTCGCCGACTTCATCTTCGGCGGCATGGAGAACACGACCGCGACGACGATGACCGATCAGGTCCTGCTCGACGAGCGCGCCGCGATCGATCACGACGTCGAGTCGCTGGTCTCGCACGAGCTCGCGCACCAGTGGTTCGGCGATCTCGTCACGTGTCGCGACTGGGGCGAGGGCTGGCTCAACGAGGGCTTCGCGACCTACAGCGAGTACGTCTGGCGCGAGCACGTCGAGGGCCGCGACGCCGCCGACCTCGAGCTCGACGAGTGGGCCGAGATGTATTTCGGCGAGGACGCGTCGCGCTATCGCCGCACGATCGCGACCAAGCTCTACGACGAGCCGATCGACATCTTCGATCACCACCTCTACGAGAAGGGCGGGCGCGTCTTGCACATGCTGCGGCAGGTGCTCGGCGAGGACGCGTACTGGACGTCGATCCGTCACTACGTCGTCAAGCACCGGCTCGGAGTCGTCGAGACGCGCGACCTCGCGCGCGCCGTGGACGAGGCGACCGGCGTGAACGTCGACTGGTTCTTCGCGCAGTGGGTGATCGACGGTGCCGGACACCCCGAGCTCGCGATCGATCTGTCGTGGGACGCGGATCGCCGCGTCGCGCGCGTCGAGGTCAAGCAGGAGCAGAAGGTCGAGGGCAAGACGCCGTTGTTCCGCTTGCCGGCGATCGTGCGGTTCCGCGTCGGGTCGCAGTCGAGCGATCTCGACGTGCCGGTCGAGATCGTCGACAAGCAGCACACGTTCTTCGTGCCGCTCGACGACGAGCCGTCGCAGATGATCTTCGATCCGGGCCGCACGATCCTCGCCGACTCCAAGACCGACAAGGGCGAGTCGGTGTGGGCCGCGGAGCTCGCGGGCGCGACCCTCGCGATCGATCGGATCTACGCCGCGAAGGCGCTCGGGCGGCGCGGCGGGACGAAGGCGACCGCCTCGCTGGTGACCGCGCTGGAGAAAGATGCGTTCTGGGCCGTGCGCGGCGCCGCGGCGTCCTCGCTCGGCGCGCTCAAGACCGACGCCGCGCGCGACGCGCTGGTCAAGGCGGTGAAGGCCGAGAAGCATCCGCGGGCGCGCCGCGCGATCGCGCGCGCGCTCGGCGACTTCAAGCACGACGAGGTCGCCGCCGCCGCGCTCGCCGCGATCGTCGAGCAGGGCGACCCGAGCTACTTCGTCGAGGCCGAGGCGTGCCTCGCGCTCGGGCGCACGCGGTCGCCGAAAGCCGCGACGCTCCTTCCGGAAGCGGCGAAGCGTCCGAGCTTCACCGACGTGATCCGCCAACACGCGTATCGCGGGCTCGCCGAGGCGCGCGTCGACGCGGCGATCCCGCTCCTGCGCGAGGGCGTGAAGTGGGGCCACGCGTCGCAAGGACGCCGCGCCGCCGCCGCCGCGCTCGCGCAGCTCGTCCGCGGCCGCCGCGATCGCGAGGCTCGCGAGGTGCGCGAGGCGCTCGAAGATCTGCTGACCGATCGCGACTTCCGCGTGCAGGCCGCCGCGATCGAGGCGCTCGGCGTCGTCGGTGATCCCGCGTCGAGCGACGCCTTGCGCGCGACGTCGGAGCGCGAGCTCGACGGCCGCCTGCGCCGCCGCGCGCGCGAGATCGTGCGCGACCTCGGCGAGCACGCCGCCGCGTCGGGCGAGCTCAAGCGGATCACCGACGAGCTCGACGAGCTGCGGTCGTCGTTCGCGCGCCTGCGCGAGCGGCTCGATCGACTCGAAGCGCCGGCGGCGCCGCAGTCGCGCGAAGCGAAGAAAGACAAGAAGAAGAAAAAGAAGAAGTAGTCGCGCGCCCCCACGTCCGACAGGTCGCACAGGGGGCGGGGGCACCAGCCCAGGGCGTACGAGTCCTACGCAATCGCGATCGCGCGAGACGAATCTCGCGCACTTCGCGTGCGCACGCAGGTTGCTACTCGGTGAGCCCCATGCGCTCGCTTTCGATCCTGTTCGCGTTCGTCGCTGCGTGTGATGTCGGCTCGGTGACGGTTCCTGCACCGGGCCCGAACAGCGGCGGGCCCGACGCCGCGCCCGATCCGACTCTGCCCGACGCGGCGCCCGGCGCGCCCGACGCCGCGCCGGCGACCGCGCAGTGCAAGAACGGCGTGAACACCGCCGCGAGCGGCAACCACAACGCGGGCACCGACTGCATGGCGGGCAACTGCCACGGCCCCGGCGGCGCCGGCCCGCTGTGGACCGTCGCCGGCACGCTCTACGGCGCGGCGAACGGCGGCACGCCCATCACCGGGGCGACGATCACCGTGATCGACGCGAACGGCACGAGCCACGATCTCGTGAGCGCGCTCAACGGGAACTTCTGGTCGGGTGAGACCATCCCGTTGCCCGCGAAGGTCTACGCGAGCAAGTGCCCCGCGATCGTGCCGATGGTCGCGACCATCTCGGTCGGCTCGTGCAACTCGTGCCACACCGCGGGCTCCGCGACCGGCGCGGTTCACTTGCCCTGAGGGCGCGGGCTCCATCCGAGGGATCGAGTCGACGCCCCGCCCTCGCGACCCCGCGGAATCGTTGGCCTCCACTCACCGAAAATCGAGCACGGAGGTTGCTACATCCCGATGACGTGCGAGTCCTCCGAACCCTAGCTTGCTTGGCGCCGATGTTCCTCGCCGGCTGCTTCTTCGGCGCGGATCCACTCCCTCCCAGCGATCGTCCGGACGCGAACCTGACGCCGGACGCGCCGCCGCCGCCGCCCGACGCGCCGCCGCCGAACGTGTGCAAGGACGCGAAGGACAACCAGGCGACCGGCGAGCACAACCCCGGCCTCGACTGCCAAGCGGGCAACTGCCACGGACCCGCGTCGCAGAACCCGGCCGCGCCGCAGTGGACGATCTCGGGCACGCTCTACGCCGCGCCGACCGGCGCGACGATCGTGAAGTACGGCATCGTGTCGATCGTCGACGCCGACGGCGTGAAGATCGATCTGGTGACCGCGCAGAACGGCAACTTCTACACGAGCGCGCCGCTCAAGTTCCCGGTGCGCGTCTACGCGAGCAAGTGCCCCGCGATCAAAGAGATGAGCGGCAGCGTGCTGCAGGGCTCGTGCAACGCCTGCCACACCGCCGCGTCCGCGACCGGTCAAGTCAGCCTGCCGCCGCAGTGATTCGATCCCTTCGCCGGGACGAAGACGTTCATGGCGCGCAATCGCAAACCCACCACGCGTCCACCGAGGCGCAGCCCCCAGCGGCCCATCTCCGAAGCGCACGAACGTGCGGCGACGTGCGCGATCGAGCACGTACGCGAGGTCGGCACCGGCGCGCTCGAAGCGAGGCTCGCGCTCGCCGAGCTCGTCGACATCGTCGAGACGATCCGCGCGCAGTGGGCGAACGCCCCGATCGCCGCGGAGCTGCACGCGCTGCTCGGCGACGTCGGTGAGACCGCGTCGAAGTCGGGCGCCGCGCTGCACGAGGCGCTGTCGCGCTGCGAGCGCTACCTCGCCGGCGGTCCGCACCTGCACCTGAACGAGGCCGGCGAGATCACCGACGGCTAACGCTTCAGCACGTCGATCATCTTGCCGATCGTCTCGCGCCCGCGGACGAGCTCGCCGGGATCGAGCGTCACGCCGCCGACCGCCGCGTGACCGCCGCCGCCGAAGCGCTCGCACAAGGTCCCGATGTCGTGGCCGCGCGGCGGCCCCCACGGATTCCACCCGACCGCGATCTTCACCGCGCGCGGCGTGCGCGTGAGCGCGACCGTGTACCGGCACGCGGGATAGAGCTCGTAGCCGACGAAGCCGGGCGTCACCGCGTCGGGCTCGTCGCCGAGATCGAGCGCGACGACGTCGCCGTGCCAGCGCCCGTGCCTCGCGACCACCTCGCGCTGGTGCGCGCGCAAGCCGACCGCGCGCGTGATGCCGTCGGCGGCGATCGTCTGCGACGCCTGCTCGAGGCCGACGCCGTCGGCGAGCCCGGCGACGTAGCGCGCGATCTCCGCCGGCGACGCCATCGATCCGACCCACAGCGCGAGCTGCTGCGCCGGCGTCTCGAGCGCGGTCGCGTCGGCGGCGCTCGCGAACTTCGCGGCGTCGATCACCTCGGCCCACTGCACGACCTCGCGCAGGTGCGCCGGTGGATCCCAGCCCCACTTCTCGCGCAGCACGCGCGCGATCAACCCCGCGCACGACGGCGCCTCGGGATCGAAGAACCACGTCAGCTCGGTGCCGCTCTCCTCGAAGATGTCGCGCAAGGCCGGCGGCTGGAACGCGGTCTTGTGGTGATCGAACCACCACCGCATCGCGGGATCGGCGCAGAAGCGGAAGTCGACGCACGCGTTGTCGTCGCCGTCGATCGCGATGCCCTCGAACGGATCGTGCTCGCTGTGCTGCATCGGCGCGAGGACCAGCTGCGCCGGCGCGATCGCGTCGCGGTAGAAGCGGGTGAACAGCGCGGCCGATGCCGTTCCGTCGAAGCAGGCATCGTGGAAGAAGACCTTGAGGACGCGCGTCACCGCTCCATTGTACGGTAGGACTCAGTTATGTCTCCCGATACCTACGTTTGGGTCCTGGTCGTGCACGTGGTCGGTTTCGTGCTGTGGGTGGGGGGCATGCTCGCGTGCATGGCCCTCCTGCACGTGCACAGCCGGGTCGAGGACCCCGCGCGCGCGGCGCTGACCGCCACCGAGAAGCGGATGGCGATCATCATGGATCTCGGCGCGACGCTGGCGATCGTGTGCGGGCTCTTGCTCGCGGTCAAGGGCCCGGTCAACGAGTTCAAGCACGGCGCGTGGCTGCACATCAAGCTGACCGCGGTCGTGCTCGGCCTCTTGTCGTCGCACGGGATCGTGCGCGCGAAGATCAAGCAGTTCTCGCGCGGCGAGATCAAGCCGCTCTCGACGTGGATGCCGTCGATCGCGCTGGCCGCCGCGGCGATCGCGATCACGCTGGGAGCGAACGTGTCGCTGCTGCGATGATCCTCCACGTCGACCTCGACGCGTTCTTCGCGGCGGTCGAGCAGCGCGACGATCCGTCGCTGCGCGGCAAGCCGGTGATCGTCGGTGGGTCGGCGCGGCGCGGCGTGGTCGCCGCGTGCTCGTACGAGGCGCGCGTGTTCGGCGTGAAGAGCGCGATGCCGATGGCGGAGGCGCTGCGCCTGTGCCCGCGCGCGATCGTGGTCGCGCACCACATGGAGCGCTACGCCGACGCGAGCGCGGCGTTCATGAAGATCCTCGGCGACTTCGCGCCGACGGTCGAGGCGCTGTCGTTCGACGAGGCGTTCCTCGACGTCACCGGCTGCGAGCGCCTGCTCGGCGACGCGCGCACGATCGCGCTCGCGATCAAGCAGCGCGTGCGCGACGAGCTGTCCTTGGTGGCGAGCGTCGGCGCGGCGCCGATCAAGCTCGCGGCGAAGATCGCGTCCGACATCGACAAGCCCGACGGGCTGCGGATCGTCGAGCAGGACGAGCTGCTCGGGTTCCTGCACCCGCTGCCGACCTGGCGCTTGTGGGGCGTCGGCGAGGTCACGCGCGAGAAGCTCGCGCAGCTCGGGCTTCGCACGATCGGCGACGTCGCGCGCTATCCGCTGCCTGCCCTGGTCGCGCGCCTCGGCGACACCTGGGGCCCGCACCTCGCGGCGCTCGCGCGCGGCGAGGATCCGCGCCCGGTCGAGAGCGGCGAGCGCCCCGTCTCCGTCGGGCACCGCGAGACGTTCGAGCACGATCAGCTCGATCGCCACGACCTCGAGATCGTGCTCCTCCAGCAGTGCGATCGCGTCGGCGCGCGCCTGCGCCGCGCCTCGCTGCGCGCGGGCGCGGTGGTCCTCTACATCAAGTACGACGACTTCACGCAGATCACGCGGCAGCGCCGGCTCGCCGATCCGTCGAGCGACGGCGCCGTGATCGCGCGCGCGGCGCTCGAGCTGCTCGCCGGCGTCGAGATCGACGATCGCAAGGGACGGCGCGTGCGCCTGTGCGGCGTCGCCGCGACCGCGCTCGAGGATCGCGACGCGCCGCGCCAGCTCACGCTCGACGAGCACGCGCGCGCCAAGGGCGAGCGGCTCGGCGAAGCGCTCGACGAGATCCGCGCGAAGTTCCCCGGCGTCGCGGTGCGGCGCGCCGTGCACCTGGCGGACGAAGATTAGTCAGTTTGACCAACACGATCGCGCGCGCGCACCATCCCGCGCATGAAGCGGGCCTTGTTGATCGTGTTGGCGGCGTGCGGCGGCGCGAAGACCCAGGAGTCGCCGCCCGACGCGGCGCCGCCGTACACCGTCGCGATCTTCGATCACGCGCACCTCGGCAGCCACTCCGATCAACCCGACTTCCAGAAGGCGATCGCGCAGGTCGATCTCGGCAGCGCGCCGGTCGCGAAGGCGACGCTCGTCGTCGATCTCGAGTCGCCCTGCTACCCGTTCGACATGTGGCAGACCGACCCGCCGCCGTCGGGGCAGCGCTGGCCCGCCGACTGCGACGCCTTCGATCGCAACTTCGATCTCACCCTCGACGATCTCGATCTCGCGCGCCTGATCACGCCGTTCGGCGGACCCGAGCACCAAGAGATCGATCTCACCGACGTCGTCAACGCGCGCCACGGCGTGCATCCGCTGACCGCGTTCATCGCGACCTGGAGCGACAACGCGGGGCAGGTCAGCGGCTCGAACGGCGGCTGGTACGTGTCGGCGCACCTCGATCTCGTGCCGGGCACGCCGCCGCGCAACGTCGTCGCGATCCTCTCGCTCTTCAACGGATCGATCGAGACGACCAAGCCGCTCGCGCCGATCGGCTTCGACGTGCCGGCGGGCGTCGCGAGCGCGCGCCTCGACTACCGCGTCACCGGCCACGGCGGCGCGAACGATCCGAGCGCCGACTGCATCGGGCCCGCCGAGGAGTTCTGCAAGCGCACGCACCACGTCTCGATCGACGGCGCCGAGATCGACGCCGCCTATCAACCGTGGCGCGACGACTGCCAGACGCTCTGCACGCAGAAGACGTACACGTGGCCGTCGACCGGCAAGAGCTTCACGTACTGCGCGGAGAACCCGTGCGGCGCGATCGGCAGCGTGCAGGCGCCGCGCGCGAACTGGTGCCCCGGCTCCGCGTCGCCGCCGAAGACGTACGACGCCGCCGCGCTCCACACCGAAGGCCATCACACCTTCGGCGCGACGATCGATCACGAATTCGACGGCGGCACGTGGCGCGTCTCCGCGACCCTGACGCTCTACGGCCCCTGATCTTTCTGGGCGCAGTAGTCCGCGGCGCCGCGATCGAGCGCGTCCTTGCAGACGCACATCGGCGTGCACGCGAAGGTGCCGACGCGCAAGGCCGGCGCGCACGTGAAGCCGGCGTGACACGGCGAGCCCGGCTCCATCGGGCAATCGTCGTCGGTAGCGCAGGTGTTCGTGCACATCGGCGGCTCGCCCGGCACGCCGAGGCAAAGTCGCGACACGCAGTCGAGGCTGCCGCCGGCGATCACGATGTCGTCTTTCGGCGGTGACGCGCCGAGATCGCAGCGCCTCCCCACCGGATCTGCGGCGCACGAGGTGAGAAGCAACAGCATCAGCACGATCCGCATGTGATCGTCAGTGACCGCTGGCCTCCCGATCCGTCAGGGGGCGCTCGCGTATATTGGGGGGAATGGCCGAGGACGAGGGCACCACGCAGACGCCGCAGGCGCCGGCGAAGCGGCGCTTGCCTCGGCTCGCGCGCGGCACGTGCATCGGCCGGTACGTGATCATCGACGTCATCGGCGCCGGCGGCATGGGCGTCGTCTATCGCGCGTACGATCCCGAGCTCGATCGCCGCATCGCGCTCAAGCTGGTCGGCAGGAGCCGCGATCCGCGCGGCCTCGTCGAGGAGGCGCAGTCGCTCGCGCGCGTCTCGCACCCGAACGTCGTGCACGTCTACGACGTCGGCACCTACGGCGAGCAGGTCTTCATCGCGATGGAGCTCGTCGAGGGCAAGACCGTGCACAAGTGGCGCGGGCTCGCGCAGCCGACGCGGCGCGAGCTGATCGACGTCTTCCTCGCGGCGGGGCGCGGGCTCGCCGCCGCGCACCACGCGGGCATCGTGCACCGCGACTTCAAGCCGTCGAACGTGATCGTCGGCGACGACGGGCGCGTGAAGGTCGCCGACTTCGGGCTCGCGCGCGCGGGCGATCTGACGCCGACGCCCGATGCGGGTCCTTCGACTCGGACCCCTTCGGGGTCCTCGCTCAGGACGAACGGAGCGCTCAGGATGAGCGGCGTGGAGACCGAGGCGCCGACCTACAGCGAGGAGCTGTCGCCGACCGTCGACGAACGCCCGCCGCACGAGGACGGAGAGGAGGTCGATCTCGACGCGATCGACACCGCGACCAGCCTGCCGCGCGTGATCGCGTCGCGCGTGATGGGCACGCCGTCGTACATGGCGCCGGAGCAGCGGCGCACCGGCATCTACGACGCGCGCGTCGATCAGTACGCGTTCGCGGTCGCGCTCTACGAGACGCTCTACCTCGAGCGGCCGTTCGCCGGCTCGAACGACCGCGAGCTCACCGCCAACGCGCTCGCCGATCGCGTGCGGCCGCCGCCGAAAGGCTCCGACGTGCCCGCGCGCCTGCGCCGCACGCTCCTGCGCGGGCTGCGCGCGCGCGCCGACGAGCGGTTCCCGTCGATGGACGCGCTGCTCGCCGAGCTCGCGTACGATCCGGCGCGCCGCCGTCGCCGCGTGATCGGCGCGCTCGCGCTGGTCGCGATCGCAGGCACGATGATCTGGGCCCTCACGCGCAGCACGCACGACGATCCGTGCGGCGCGATCGCCGGGCCGTGGGACGACGCGATCGCCGGCAAGATCGATCGCGCGTTGCGCGCGACCGGCCGCTCGTACGCGCCGGGCGTCGCGACGCGCGTCGTGTCGTCGATGAACGCGCGCGCCGATGAATGGACGCGCGTGCGCCAGGGCGCGTGCCTCGCGCACGCGCGCGGCGAGATCAGCGCCGATCTCCTCGATCGCCAGACCGTGTGCCTCGATCGCCGCGCCGGCGAGATGCGCGCGCTGTCGGCGGCGCTCGCGCGCGGACCCGACGCGGCGCTGCTCGATCACGCGGTCGCCGCCGTCGACGCGCTGCCCGCGATCGCCGCGTGCGCGAACCGCGACGCGCTCTACGCGGTGCCGCCGCCGGCGGATCCCGCGATGCGCACCAAGGTCGCCGCGCTGCGCGCCGAGCTCGCCAAGGCCGACGCCGCCGCGTGGACCGGCGAGTACACGCGCGCGCGCGAGCGCGCGGCCGCGCTCGTGAAGGACGCCGACGCGATCGGCTACGCGCCGCTCAGCGCCGAGGCGCTCGTCACCGCGGGCAGCGCGGCGCGTCGCGCGGCCGATTATCCGCACGCCGAGGCGTACCTCACCGACGCGGTCACGCGCGCCGCCGCCGCGCGCGACGACGCGCTCGCCGCCGAGGCGTGGGTCGATCTGGTCGGCGTGGTCGGCTTCGATCAGGGCCGCGCCGTCGAGGGCCGCGCGCTCGCGAAGGCCGCGACCGCCGCGGTCGCGCGCGCCGGCGCGCCCGCCGGGTTGCGCGCGCGCCTGCTCGATGCGCAAGCCCTGCTCGCGTCCGGATCGGGAGATCTCGACGACGCGATCGCGCGCGAACGCGAGGCGCTCGCGCTGCGCGAGGAGGCCGGCGATCCGGTCGCGATCGCGGAGTCGACCAACGACCTCGCGCTGCTCGTCTCCGAGCGCGGCGACTACAAAGGCGCCGAGGCGCTCCACCGGCGCGCGCTCGCGCTGCGCGAGCAGGCGCTCGGCGACGCGCACCCGCTGGTCGCCGACTCGCTCGACAACATCGGCGTCGTCGTCTACCACCAGGGCCGCCTCGACGAGGCGCGCGGCCTCTACGAGCGCGCCCTCGCGCTGCGCCTCGCCGCGTTCGGCTCCGAGGCGCGCGACGTCGCGACCTCGCTCAACAACCTCGGCGGCCTCTACATGGATCTCGGCGATCGCGCGAAGGCGCGCGATCACCTCGAGCGCGCGCTCGCGATCTGGGAGAAGGTGCTCGGCCCGTCGAACCCCGATCTCGCGATCCCGCTGTCGAACCTCGCCGATCTCGCGAACCAAGACGGCGACCACGCGCGCGCGAAAGATCTCTGCACGCGCGCGCTCGCGATCGATCAAGCCGCGCACGGCGAGGACGCCGCGACGATCGCGTACGACCTCGTGTGCCTCGGCGAAGCGGAGCTGACGATCTCCCCGCGCGACGCCGTCACTCACCTGGGGCGGGCGCTCGATCTGCGCGAGAAGGCCTCGGGCGGCGACGCCGGCGAGCTCGCCCGCACCCGCCTCGATCTCGCCCAGGCCCTGGTCGCCACCGGCGGCGACCGCGCCCGCGCCCACGGCCTCGCCGCCCAGGCCTGCCAGACTTTCGACACCTTGGGTGGCGCATGGACGGGACGCCGCACCAGCTGCGCCGACTGGCTGAAGTCGCACTGATCCGTCGTCCGTCGTCCGTCGCCCGTCGTCCGTATCCAAGCTCCTGAATTCGGACGACGGACGACGGACGACGGAC
>DATJIA010000098.1:0-18397 GCA_035493675.1 Kofleriaceae bacterium
AAGAGACTCAAGAATCGATCAATATCGAGAAAAGATCCTGCTAGTGCGTGCTCACGTATTCGCAAGGCGCCGATCGCATTAGAGTCCACGAAATCCTCAGCAACGATACGCGAGGCCGTTGCGACCGGCTGCGACTCGCTATGCGTCTTGCGTAGTTCTCTCGCAAGTTCCACCTCGTCTTCGGAAGCCATCGCAATCAGACGATAGATGTCGAGGGCATGATGTCGTCCGAGTTGGCGGCCCTCGTCGTCGGAAACAGCCTCCTCTTTGCGATCGTTGAATGCGTGGAGCTTCATCAGTAGAAACGTGAACACGTTTGGAATGAAGATGTGGACGCCGTCGACGTCGAGTACAGTCGGTTGCTCTTCGAGGGCGATTGCCTCCGTCGTCAGGTAGGCGTGGAGCTCAAGCCGGCCCTTGGGCCGGATACGGGGCGGCGTGATCTTCACCTTATTGCGCAGCCCCCCTTCGACCGGCCCGCTTAGGAGCTCAATTCGCACCTCGCCGCCCTCCACGGTCTTCGTGAAGTGCATGAACTTCGCGCTTTCGTCCGGTTTGTAGTCGAGAGCATCAAGAGCTTCGCGAACGTGGACCATGTGCGAGTAATCGACGACGATCTCCGTTGGCAAGAAGACGTCCAGGTCAGCCGTTGCGCGGGCACGTGGCCATGCGTCGGGGGATAGGAACGTGCGGGTTCCGGAGTTCTCCAACGAAAGTTGTTTCAGATAGAGGCCGTAGCCGCCGCCGAGAAACATCCGTACTCCGGTCTTTTCCAACTCCGTTGAGAAGTCAAGGAGCGCTTGCTTGAGAGCATCAATCGCCACGGCGCTCTCCCTTCGGCGATGGCTCGCCATTGACGAGCTTCGAGCGAAGGCTCATGCCTGCTTCTCGCAAGCGCTTGTCTCCGATCGAGAGTTCCAGCCATGCCTGAACCGGTGACGAAAGGATGTGGGTGCCCTCGTTGCGAAGGTCGAAAAACACTTCCTCGGCATCAGTCTGGAGGATCTCGACGTTTGGGAACGTATTCGTGCTCGTCGCCTCAAGCTTGGCAGCGCGAATCAAATCCTCTGGACGCGCAGAGGCGTAGAATGACGTGATCGGCTCTGCCGCAAGCACGGTGTAGTGACTAGCAGATGATACGCCAGTAAGCACCAGACGGCTCTCTGCGCGTTCCGCGGCGACGAGGAGTTTGCGATGTAGAGCATCGGCGGGCACGGGGATCTTGCCGACCCACCGACCCGTGATGCGCGGAGGGCGATATCCATTGCCGAGCCGATCTAGAAGCTTGATTGGTTGTAGGACTCGTAGTCCGTCGGCATCGCGGGCGACAATGAGATCCTCGGTCAGTCGGCGTAGAGCTTTCGACACTGTCGCGAGCGTCAGATGCCCACCCTTCGCAGTAACGAAGTTAAACAAGTCGGTCACTCTCGCAAATTGATGTCGAAGGACTAACGCTCGAGCAACGAGCGATGATGTTCCGCGATACGCACCACGCAGTGGCTCGCTCTTTCGAAATCGGTTCGGGCGCCCGGAGCGAGATACGAGCACGCGTTCTGATTCAAGGCTGACGATGCCGTTACCGTTTAGGTCGACAACGCTAATGCCGAGGCTCTCGGCCTCGTCTACCTGTGAGGGCGCAAGGTAGGGGACGATGACAAGTGGGTAGGCCCCGTGAAGGTCGAAAGCATAGGCTTTCGCCTGGTGTGCGGCGGTCACCAGCGCTTGTGGAGTGGAGCGAGCCTTGATCTCAGCTACGAAGCGATACGTGTGCCCTCGCCATTTCGCTTCGAAGATCGCGTCGATTCGCGGGAAACGTTGATCAGGCGATACGAGAGCGAAATGAAGGGGCGGAAGAGTAAGGCCTTCCTTGTCGAGGATCGCCCTCATCTCTTTTTCTCGCAGCACTTTCTTGTTTTCCTCTACTTTCCGGCTTCGGAAAGTAGCACCTACGAGAACACTTTCCAGATTTATTAGATTTTACGGCTTCGGAAAACCATAAAAATTGGAAAGTTTTTTGTTTTCAATATTTTAGATGAACGAGCGGTAACGCTTGCTCCTCAGGCGACCGCGGAGCCGAGCTTCTTCAGGTTCACCGCGACGAGCTTCGACACGCCCGGCTCCTGCATCGTCACGCCGTAGAGGTTGTCGGCCGACTCCATCGTGCGCTTGTTGTGCGTGATCACGATGAACTGCGAGCGGTCGGTCATCTCGCGGACGATCTCGTTGTAGCGATCGACGTTCGCCTCGTCGAGCGGGGCGTCGACCTCGTCGAGGATGCAGAACGGCGACGGCTTGATCAGGAAGATCGAGAAGACCAGCGCGACCGCGGTGAGCGCCTTCTCGCCGCCCGACAGCTGCTCGACCGTCGCGTTCTTCTTGCCCGGCGGCTGCGCCATGATCTCGACGCCGGCCTCGAGCATGTCGACCTCGCCGCCGCCGGGTGACGTGGACAGCGACAGGAACGCCTGGCCGCCGCGGAACAAGCGCGGGAACACTTCCTTGAACGTGTTGTTCACCGCGTGGAAGGTGTCCTTGAACAGCTTGCGCGAGGTCGAGTTGATCTTGTGGATCGCCTTCTCGAGCTGATCCACCGCGTGCTCGAGATCCGCCTTCTGCGTCGACAGGAACTCGAAGCGGGTCGAGACCTCCTGGAACTCCTCGATCGCGGTGAGGTTGATGTCGGTCCCCATCCGCTCGATCAGATCCTTCAGCTCGGTGGCGCGCTCGTCCTCGGTCGCGCCCGCCGGCGCGCGCAGGTGGTAGTCGGTCAGGATCTTCGCGACCTCGACCTGGTAGCGCTCCAGCATCGCGTCGCACACGACCGCGCGCTGCGTGCGGCAGTGGTCGAGCTTGATCTCGAGCTGCGTGACCTCGTGCGCGAGCTTGTCGGCGCGCGAGCGGAAGTCGCGCACCTCGAGCTCGATCGCGGTCAGGGCCATCAGGCGCTGCTCGTAGCCGCTGCGGCCGCCCTCGAGATCGAGCTGCTTCGTGGTCCGCTCGTCCTTGACGCCGCCGAGCTCGGCGGCGAGCTGCGACGAGTCCGCGCGGAGCGTCTCCGCGCGCTCGACGCCCGACGCGCGCTCTTCGCCGAGCTTCGCGATGCGGGTCGCGAGGTCCTGCTCGGTCTGCATGAGGCGCAAGGCCGAGGCCTCGAGCGACGCGCGCTTCTCGCCGAGCTGCGCCGCGCGCACGCGCGCCTCGGTCAGCGCCGCGCCGAGCTCGTCGAGCTGCTCGCGCCCGCCGGTCACGCCCTCGATCATCCCGAGCTGATCCTTCTCGAGCGTGTCGATGCGATCTTCATTCTGCGCGCGCCGCGACGCGACCTCGGTCTCCTCGTTCGTGACCGCGGCGAGCCGCTCCTCGAGCTCGAGGCGATCGCGCCCGAGCTCGCCCATGCGGCCGCGCATGCGCTCGATCTCCGCGTGCAGGCGCGCCGCGTCCTTGTCGTGCCCCATGAGCTGCAGATCGCTCTCGTGCGCCTGCGCCTTGAGGCCCTGGATCGCCTTCTCGACCTGCTTCAGCTCCTGCTTCGCGGTGACGAGCCGCGCGGTCGCCTCGGTGAGATCGCGCTCGAGGCCCTCGGTGATCTCCTCGAGCTCGCGGATCTCGCGCTTCTGCGACAGGACGCCGGAGCCCTGCGCGTCGCGCGAGCCGCCCGCGATCACGCCGGCGCCGTCGACGATGTCGCCGTCGAGCGTGACCAGCGTGTGCTTGGTGCCGGCCTCGTGCATCGCGACCGCGCGCTGGATCGAATCGACCACGACGTAGTCGTGCAGGAGGTTCTTGCCGACCTGATCGTAGCCGTCGGCGAACTCGACGAGATCCGTCATGCGGCCGAGCACGCCGTCGCCGCCGATCGCCGCGTGCGCGGCGACCAGCTCGGTCCGATCGTCCACTTCGATCGCAGGCCCGCCCGACGCCTGCATCACCGGCACGAACGCGCTGCGCCCGGCGCCGCTCGACTTGAGGAACGAGATCGCGTCGACGCCGGTCGTCTGATCCTCGACCAGCACGCCGCCCAGGCGATCGCCGAGCGCCGCCTCGACGGCGACCTCGAGCTGCTCGGGCGCGCGCACGACGTCGGCGACCAGCCCGCGGATGCGCCCGAGCTCGTCGGACTTCTGCATGACCGCGCGCGTGCCGCGCGCGAAGCCCTCGTAGCGATCCTGGATCTCGATCAACGACTGCAGGCGCGACCGGCGCCGATGCGCCTCGGTGCGCAAGGTCTCGACCTGCGCCTCGCCCTCGTGGACCTGATCGGCGAGCAGCTCGCGCCGCGCCTCGAAGCCCTGCTCCTCCGCGCCCAGGTCCAGGCGCGTCTGGCGCAGCTCGGCGAGCACGCCGTCGACGCGACGGGCCTCGCGCTCGATCTCCTTGGCGCGCTCGGCGGCGACGCCGACCTCGTCGACGACCCGCGCCAGGCGACGCTCGGTCTCCTCGCGACGACGCACGAGCGACTCGCGCTGCGCGTCGCACTTCGCGACCTCGGTGCGCGCGACCGCGAGCTGCGCGCGCGCCTCGTCGAGCCGCGCCTGCGCGTTCGCCAACTGCGCCCTCGCCTCGCCGACCGCGGCCTCGCGCGACTGCACGTCGGCGGCCTCGCGCGCGACGTCGGCCTCGAGCGACGCGAGCTCCTGCTCCTCGATCTGCAAGCGAGCCGCGGCTTCGTCGCGGCGCTGCGCGAGCTCCTGCGCCTCGGCGGTCGCCGCCGCGACGCGCTCGTCGAGCTCGTCGGCCTCGCGGCCCTGGAACTCGATCTTGCTCTCGGCCAAGCGCACGCGATTGTCGAGCTCGTAGATCTGCTCGCTGAGCGCGGCGAGGCGGCGCTCCTCGATCGCGAGCTCGGCGCGCTCGGCGACCGCGGCGGCGTCCTTCACGCTCTCGGCCGCGCGCAGATCGCCGAGCTCCGCGCTCGCGACCCCGAGCCGGTCCGCCGCGAGCTTCTCCTCGCCCGCGAGCTCGAGGAAGCGATGCGACGCCTTCCACAGCTCGATGTCCTTCAGCTCCGCGCGGTACTTGCGATAGCGCTCGGCCTTCTGCGCTTGGCGACGCAAGGTGCCCATGCGCTTGTCGAGCTCGACGACGATGTCGCTGACGCGCAAGAGGTTCTGCTTGGTCTGCTCGAGCTTCCGCTCGGCCGCCTTCTTCTTCGACTTGAACTTCGTGATGCCCGCGGCCTCCTCGATGATCGAGCGGCGGTCCTGCGGGCGCGCGCTGACGATCTGCCCGATGCGGCCCTGCTCGATGATCGAGTACGCCTTGGTGCCGACGCCGGTGCCGAGGAAGAAGTCGGTGACGTCGCGCAGGCGGCACGGCGTCTTGTTGATCAGGTAGTGGCTCGAGCCGTCGCGATAGAGGCGGCGCGTGATCGTCACTTCCGTGTAGCGCGCGAAGTCGAGCTTGGGCGGCGCGTCGGCGTCGGCGAGGAACTGCGCGACCTCGCTGGACGCTTCACCGGAAGGAGCCTCGGCGTGCGCGGTCGCGTCGACCGCCTGCACCGCCTCGACCGCTTCCTGATCGGTCGCGCCGTCGGGGTCGGGCTCCGGCGCCTCGAGCGTCTCCGGCGGCGCGATCTCTTCGACGATCCGCTCCGCCTCCGCGGTATCCGACGTCATCGCCATCTGGAGCGTCTCGTGCGAGAAGCCGACGTCGTCGAACGTGAGGCTGACCTCGGCCATCGGCGCGGGGCCGCGCGTCTCCGAGCCGGCGAAGATCACGTCCTCCATCGCCTTGCCGCGCAGGTGCTTGGCGCTCTGCTCGCCCATGCACCAGCGAATCGCGTCGACGATGTTCGACTTGCCGCATCCGTTGGGCCCGACGACCGCCGTGATCTCGGCCCCGATGTTCACGACGGCGCGGTCGCAGAACGACTTGAACCCGATGATTTCGACCCGCTTGATTCGCATGTAGTTCTCGCGGGACAGGCTTGATCCGCGGTCTGACACTCCCGGGATCGCCGAAGCGACGATGAACCGGACTCTAGCGTTTCTCGGCCAGCCAGCGGTCGATCTCGGCGAGGCGCGCCTGCGCGCGCGGACCGGCGTTCTGCCCAGCGAGCGCGCGCGCTTGCATCGCGAGCGCGCGATCGCCGCGCACCTTGGCCAGCGCCCAGGACACGTCCGCGCGCACGGCGTCCCGTGAGCGCGCCGCCGCCGCGTACGCCTCCTCGAGGATCGCGCGCGCGTCATGCGCGCGTCCCGTCTTGCGCAGGCAGTCGCCGAGCTCGCCCGCCGCCGCGATCCAATCGTCGCGATCGGGCGCGACCCGCCGGAGATCGGCGATCGCCGGCGGCAGCGCCTCGATCGCGGCCGGGCAGTCGGCGTCGGCGAGGATCGACCCGCGCAAGAGCCGCGCGTTGATCGGATCGACCAGCTCCAGGTCGCCGATCGCCGCGTACTCGCCGAGCGCGCGATCGATCTCCGCGAGCGCGCGCGCGTGATCGCCGAGCGCGCGGTACTCGTACGCGAGGTTCTGCGCGATCAGCGCGAGCGTCGCGCGATCGTCGACCTTCGACGCCAGGGTGTAGTGACGCGCGGTCTCGAACGCGGCGATCGCGAGCGGCGGCTCCTCGGTCGTCGCGCCGACGTTCAAGAACGCGCTCGCCAAGATGCTCGGATCGAAGTTGGCCTGCCAGCGCTCGGTCAGCGCGAGCGCGTGCAGCGCGGCGTCCTGCGCGCCCGGATCGCCGACCGCCTCGAGCGCGATCGAGAAGTTGGTGTAGACCTCGCCGAGCTGTGGCGTGTCGGGGCCGAGCGCGCGCGTCGTGATCGAGATCGCGCGCCGGAACTCGGGGATCGCCTCGGCGCTCCTGCCGGCGGCGTCGAGCGTGGTCGCGAGGTTCGCGAGCGCGTCGCCGTAGTCGCTCGCGTCGGTGCCCTCGGTCGCCGCGACCTTCGAGACCGCGCGCCGCGCGTACTCGATCGCCTCGTCCCACTTCGCGTGCTCGGCGGCGACCGAGGCGAGCGCGTTGTAGACGAGCGCGTCGGGGCGCGGATCGCGCGGCACGTCGGCGAGCAGCTGCACCTTCCACGGCTCGGCCTTGGCGAGATCGTTGCGCTCGAGCGCGTAGACCCGATACAGCGTCAGCTCGGAGTCGATCGCGGCCTGCTGGAAGCCGCTCTTGCGCCCGAGCTCGAAGCCGCGCTCGGCGAACGCGATCGCCTGATCGGGCTCGCCGGCGAGCTCCTCGACCTGTGCGCGGATCGCGGCGATGTGCGCGAGCGCGTGATCGTCGCCGAGCGCTTCGGCGGCGGCGGTGAGGCGATCGAGCACCGCGCGCCGATCGTCGCTGGACGCCGCCGACGAGACGTCGTTGGCGTCGGCGGCCGCGTGGATCGCGGACGAGATCGACGCGCGCGCCGGGCTCCACCGCCAGTGCAGATCGGGCGGCAGGCGCTCGGGCTCCTCGCACGTGCGCGGCGCCGGCAAGGACGCGATGCCCGCTTGCATCGCGCCGACGTGCCACGGCGTCTTCAGGTCGAAGCGCAGCGCGCGCGCGATCGCCCGCCGGGCCTGCTCGAGGCAGGTCGCGCTGCGCGCGCCGACCTCGCGGGTCCATCGATGCTCGACCTCGCGCGCGCGACACACGCGCCCCGCCGCCTCGCGATACGCGCGCGTGTAGTCGTCGATCGATCCGCGCACGTGCTCGGCGACGCCGGCGCCGTCGGGCACGACCGCGACGATCCGCGCGCGCAGGCTCGCCCGCGCGTCGGCGGTCCAGACGTCGTCGATCTCGCGGCCCGCGCCGATGCACGGCGACGCCTTGCGCGCCGGCACCAGCGCGATCGCCGCCGCCCCGACGCCCGCGATCGCGAGCGCCGCCGCGCCGATCTCGACCAGCCTGCGCCTGCGCATCCGCCGATCGATCGCGTCGATCATCGCCTTCACCGACGGCCACCGCGCGTCGGGCTCGGCCGCCAAGCCGCGCTCGCAGATCGCGATCAACCACGACGGCACGCCCGCCTTCGGCCGCCGGATCCTTCCTCCCTCGATCTCCTCCGCGAGCTCGCCGATCTCCCTCCCCGCGAACGGCCGCTTCCCGCACAACGCCTCCCACAACGTCACGCACAGCGCGAACTGATCCGCGCGCGCATCCGCGATCTCGCCGCGGATCTGCTCGGGCGCCATGTACGCCGGCGTGCCCATCACCGCGCCGACTCTCGTGAGAGGGCCTCGGGCCTCGGGCCTCGGGCCTCGGGTTCCCAGATCCGGATCCGTCTCCGGTTCTTCTTCTGGCCGAGGCCCGAGGCCCGAGGCCTGAGGCCCTTGTCTCACGAGGCCGAAATCCGCGACGCGCGGCCGCGCATCGGGCCCGATCAGCACGTTCTCGGGCTTGAAGTCGCGGTGGACGAGCCCGGCGGCGTGCGCGGCGGCGAGGCCGGCCGCGGCGGCGCGGATCATCGCGACGATCTCGCGCCACGTGTGATCGGCGCGCATGAAGTCGCGCAAGGTCGTGCCCGCGACGTACTCCATCACGACGAAGATCCGGCCGCGCTCCTCACCGACGCCGTGCACCGCGACGACGTTCGGGTGCGCGAGCTTCGCCATCGCGATCGCCTCGCGCTCGAGCCGCGCGAGATCGGCGCGCCCGCGGTGCACCTTGATCGCGACGTCGCGATCGAGCGACTCGTCGCGCGCGAGATAGACGACGCCCATGCCGCCGGCGCCGAGCCGCTTCGCGATCCGATACGCGCCGATCCGCGCGCCGGCCGCGAGCTCGTCCGCGACGACCGCCGGCGCCCGCGCGACCGCGCGCAGGAAGCTGTCGTCGTCGTCGCCCGAATCCACGCCGGGAACGTACCGCGCCGGCGTGCTATCACCGATGGCGATGCGCGCGCTGGTGATCGGGATCGTGTGCGCGGCCGCGGTGGCCGCCGCCGCGCCGACCGTCTCGATCAAGGCGCACACGGATCTGCGCCTCGGCCCCGTGCACAAGGACTACGACGGCAACTACGTCGTCGCCGGTCAGCTCGTCGACAAGCTCACCGGCCAGGGCATCGCCGGCTATCACCTGCAGGTGCGCCTCGGCGGCCGCACGGTGATCGCGACGACGGACAAGGACGGCAGCTTCTCCGCGCCGGTGCCCGGCCCCGGCGGCAAGACCGACATCGCGGTCGACTTCGCGGGCGGCGCGCAGCTCGATCCCGCGCACCTCGAGAAGAACGACGTCGACGTCGACAAGGAGCCGCTCGATCTCCACCTCACGATCGCGCCGACCCCCGGCGGCGCGCAGATCACCGTCACCGCCAGCTCGACCGACGAGAACGGCGAGCGCAAGGTCAACGTCCCGATCACGATCGAGGCCGGCCCCGCCGACGCGCCGTCGTTGACCAAGGTCGGCGAGGTCACCGCGGGCGGGCCGTCGTTCGTGCTCACGCGCAAGGCCGCGGGCGGCGCCGGCCGCCGCAAGGTGCGCGCGATCTTCGACGGCGACGGCGTCTACGCCGCCGCGACCGCGGAGGCGACCGTCGAGATCACGACCTCGACCACGACGACCTTCACGCTCGGCGACGCCAAGTACGCGTTCGAGGACGACGTCACCGGCACCGGCCGCGTCGTCGACGAGGACGGCCACGGCGTCGCCAAGGCGACGATCGCGATCCTCGCCGGCGATCGTCACGTCGCCGAGGCGCAGACCGAGAGCGACGGCGCGTTCCACATCAAGTTCGAGGCGCAGGTGCTCGGCACCGGCACGCACGGCCTGCAAGCGGTCCTCGAGACCGCGACCAGCTTGCTCAAGCCGAGCCGCTCGCCGCCGGTGACGCTCACGATCGCGTCGCCGCAGCCGGTGCCGGTCGCGTGGACGATGATCGCGTTCATCGCGACCGCGTGCGCGGCGTTCGGCTTCTTCGCGGCGCGCTCGCAGCCGTGGGCGCGCTGGCTCAAGCGTCCGGCCGCCGCGGCGCCCGCGCCCGCGCCGCGCGCCGAGCCGACCAGCGGGCTCGTCTTGTCGCGCCCGGGCCTCGTCAACACGCTGCGCCGCCCGCACGATCACGGCTTCAGCGGCGCGGTGCGCGACGCCGTCCGCGGCCGCCCCGTCGAGGGCGCGGTGATCGAGATGGTGCTCGGTGATCAGCAGCGCACCGCCGTGTGCGGCGCCGACGGCACCTTCGTCTTCGAGGATCTCCCCGGCGGCGAGTGGCAGGTGACCTGCTCCGCGCCCGGCCACGTCAGCGAGCGCTTCGGCGCGACGATCCCGCACCGCGGCGAGCTGCGCGACGCCCGGGTCGATC
Organism: Kofleriaceae bacterium; assembly: GCA_035493675.1. GTDB lineage: Bacteria > Myxococcota_A > Polyangia > Haliangiales > Haliangiaceae > JAIOQA01. Next base: position 10,233 of record DATJIA010000098.1, read on the forward strand.
TCGTCCCGGTGCGCGAGCGCGTGTTCACGCTCTACCGCCGCGCCGCCCTGCCGCTCCTGCCGAACCCGGCGCTCTGGGGCATCTGGTCGCCCCGCCAGGTCGTCGACCACGTGCGCGGGCGCCGGCCGACGCCCGCCCTCGCCGACCTCACGAACTTCGTCGAAGAGACCTACTTCTCGTCGCGCACCCCCGACGAAACCATCCTCCCCGATGCGCAGGCGCGCGTCGAGGCTGCGGTTCGCGAGCAGTCGCTGGTATAACGCGCGCACATGGAGATCCAGCTCCTCGAGCTCGCCGCTGGCGTCGCGGCGATCGTCCTCGTCCTCTTGCTCCTCCGCGTGCTCGCGAAGAAGAGCATGCAGAACAAGACCGCGCAGGAGCGCCTCGCGCTGGACGAGGCGCCCGCGCCGTCGCGCCGCCGCGAGCGCGAGCGCAAGCCGCGCCCCGAGGCGCGCCCGACCAAGAAGCCCGAGCGGGCCAAGAAGCCGGAGCCCGAGCCCGAGGCCGAAGAAGAAGAAGAGGAAAAAGAGGAAGCAGCCGAGCGCGCGCCTTCGGACGAAGAAGCCAAGGCCGCCTACAAGGCCGGCCTCGCCAAGACCCGCGGCGGCTTCGTCGCGAAGCTCGGCCGCATCTTCGGCAAGAAGAAGATCGACCAGGACACGCTCGGCGAGCTCGAAGAGGTCCTCTTCACCGCCGACATCGGTCCGCGCGCCGCCGATCGCATCTTCCAGTCGGTGAAGAGCGGCCTGTCGAAGGACGAGCTGACCGACTCCGCGAAGATCTGGAAGAAGATCCGCGAGACCTCCGAGCAGATCCTCGCCGTCGACGCCAAGCCGGTCGACTACGACAAGAAGCCGTTCGTGCTGCTCGTCCTCGGCGTCAACGGCGTCGGCAAGACGACCACGATCGGCAAGCTCGCCAAGAAGTTCGTGCAGCAGGGCAAGAAGGTGATCCTCGCCGCCGGCGACACCTTCCGCGCCGCCGCCACCGAGCAGCTCGAGGAGTGGGGCAAGCGCTCCGACGTCCCCGTCGTGAAGGGCAAGCCCGGCGGCGATCCCAGCTCGGTCATCTTCGACGCGATCAAGCGCGGCGTCGACGAAGGCTTCGACGTCGTCATCTGCGACACCGCCGGACGCCTCCACTCGAACGTCGGGTTGATGGACGAGCTGAAGAAAGTGCGCCGCGTGATGGACAAGGCGATGCCGGGATCACCTCACGAGACGTGGATGGTGCTCGACTCGACCACCGGCCAGAACGCGATCTCCCAGGCGAAGACCTTCAAGGCGGAGATGGAGATCACCGGGATCGTCTTGACCAAGCTGGACGGCTCCGCGAAGGGCGGCGTCATCCTCGGCATCTGCGACGAGCTGAAGGTGCCGGTGCGCTTCATCGGCGTCGGTGAAAAGATCGACGACATGCGCCCGTTCGATCCACACGCGTTCGTCGATGCGCTCTATGAAGACGCCGGCGACGAGGCAACCGCGGCGTGATGATCGTGTCCGCTTCGCTGTCATCGTCTCGCAAGAGCGCCTAGCGGGCTTGAAGCTCGGAAAAATCGCGTGTTATAGTGCGCCCACCTTGCGGATGGGGGGATAAGACCGCGGAATCGAAGAGGATTTCGGCGATCTCATCTCAACAGACGAAAAAGGCACGGTCACGACACACACAGGGAGAGGCCCTCCGCATGCGTCGCACCACCTGGAAGCTCGCACTCATCGGTCTGCTCGGCGTCGCACTCGGCGCCGGGACCGCGATGGCCCAGAAGGGCAAAGGCAAAGGGAAGGGCTCCGGCAGCGCTGCAGGCAGCGCCGCAGGATCCGGCTCGGGTTCCGCCGAAGGCGAGATCGAGATGGGAGGCGACGAGGGATCCGGATCCGGCTCGGCCTCGGGCTCGGGCTCGTCGAGCGAGGGCGAGATCGAGATGGGAGGCGACGAGGGCTCGAGCAAGGAAGGCGATCTCAACGCCGACTTGAACGCGTCCGGCGGCGACGAGAACGCCGCGGCGGTCAACGCGAACGCGGCGACGCCCGCGCTCCAGGACTACCGCGTGTCGTGGCGAGACATCGTCACCGTCATCCGCAAGCCCTTCCTCAAGCTCCACCGCACGGAGCTCCGCCCGATCTTCGGCACGACGATGAACGACAACATCGTCCGTCACGTCTCGGCCGGCGGCGAGCTCGCGTACTACCTGACCGACGTGCTCGCGATGGGCGTCGAAGGTCAGTACTACATCCACCAGTTCGAGGAGCCGTTCGACTTGGTCGCGCGCCAAGCGCGCCGCCTGCCGACGGTCAACGAGTACAAGTGGAGCGCCGCGCTCGACTTCCACTACGTGCCCGTCTACGGCAAGTTCGCCGTCGTCGACAAGCACATCGTGACCTGGGAGGTCGCGTTCACCGCCGGCATCGGCGCGATCCAGACCGAGGTCGTGCCGCGCGACAAGCGCTTCGAGGCGTTCTCGAACATCGACATCTCACCGAACGTCGGCGCCGACATGCGCTTCTTCCTCGCGAAGTGGATCACCGTCAACGCCGGCATGCGCGACTACATCTTCATCGACAAGTTCGAGCCGGTCGGCCGCTCCGACACGATGTACACGTCGGCCGACGACGCCGCCGCGCACGCCGACAGCTCGCTGATCAACAACGTGATGTTCCAGCTCAGCGTGAGCTTCTGGCTCCCGACGGGCTTCGAGTACCACACCTTCCGCTGAGCCTCTGGAGACCTCAATGACGACGATCTTCCATCGCCTCATCTCGGGCTCCGTCGCGGTCGGGCTGGTGCTCGCACCCGTCGCTGCGTATGCCGACCCAAGCGGATCGACCGGATCGACCGCAAAGAGCGAGACCGCCCCGAAGGCCGAAGCGACCACCAGCGTCCGCAAGAACAAGCTCGACGATCAGCCCGCGGTGCGCAACCGCTTGCTCCTCGTCAAGGGCCGCGCCGAGCTGACGCCGCTCTTCGAGTCGACGATCAACGCCGACTTCCGCCACATCCTCGGCGGCGGCGCGAAGCTCGAGTACCACGCGTCGGACATGCTGTCGTTCGGCGTGGTCGGCGTGTTCTCGACCGCGCTCGACACCAAGCTCGTCGATCGCATCGTGCCGACGCTCGAGGCGACGCCGAACAACATGACGCGCGAGCCGTCGCAGGACGAGTTCCTCCAGCACCTGAACACGATGCCGTTCCACGGCGCCGCGTACGTGTCGGTGACGCCCTGGTACGGCAAGCTCGCCGCCTTCTCGAAGGCGTTCTTGAACTTCGACTTCTACTTCCAGGGCGGCGTGTCGTTCGCGAGCCTGCAGTCTTCGTGCGACGGCTCGATCTGCAACGACACCCACCCGGGCGTCTCGATCCCGGGTCCGAACAACACGATGATCCCGCCCGACGACAACCCGAACAACGACCCGCCGCTCAACGAGGGCACGAAGTTCGGCCTCTACCTCGGCGGCGGCATCCACGTCTTCTTGTCGGAGGCGGTCGCGCTCGATCTGACCGTTCGCGACTACGCGTTCAGCGACAACCCGTCGGGCGCGGACTTCAACGCCGACCTCGCGGTGACCGACGCGGACAGCCGCTTCCTGCACCACATCTTCATGGGCTTCGGCCTGTCGATCATGTTGCCGCCGAAGGCGAAGCGCACGCCGTAACGATCGACAGCACCGTTGACATCAGTACCCCGGGCCGCCAACCTCGTTGGCGGCCCGTTTCATTTCAAGCCCGCGTGATCACGCGGGAGGCGCTGGGCCTGGAGCTTGCTTTGCTGATCGACGTGAAGTCCCGCCTGCGAGCCCTGGCCTGCGTGATCGCGATCGCGGTCGGCGCATGCGTGACGCCGTCGATCCCCGTGCCGCCGCCGGATCCGCAGCAGATGAGCTTCACGGTCGACGTCACCGCGGGCAACGCGACCTTCACGTACGCGGGCAACAAGAACCTCGCGGGCGCGACTGTGTTCGTCTTCGATCGCGCCGTCGGCAAGGGCATCATCGACACCGCGCACGACGACGGCTCGATCGGCCCGACCCAGCCCTTCGAGGCGCACGCCGGCGACCAAGTCGACATCACCTTCGAGGAAGGCGATCAAGCGCAGTCGATCTGCGTCGTCCTCCGCGAAGGCACGCCGTCGCAGATCTGCTTTTGACGCTCGCTTGCGCTCGCGTCGGGCCTCGGGCGTCGAGCCTCGGGCCTCCCCGGATCCGAACCCGACGATCCGTTCCGATCTTCGTGCTGGCTGAGGCCCGAGGCCCGAAGCCCGAGGCCCGAAGATCAGCGCAGCTGAACCGGGACCGGCGACAGCGTCGGCTGGACCTCCAGCGCGTGGCCGTGGCGCAGCATCGAGAGGATCGGGCGCTCGCCGATCGCGGAGCCGCGCACCATCCTGAACAGGTCGTTGCTCGAGTGGATGGGCACGCGATCGTAGGCGACGATCACGTCGCCCGCTTGCACGCCGACCGCCTCCGCGGGCGTCGCCGCGTAGACCTGCTCGACGACGACGCCGGTCGACACCGTGTGGAACCGGAGGCCGAGCCACGGCGTGTCGGCGCTGACCGGATCGATCGACGGACGCACGTCGGTGATCACCACCGCGCGCTGCGCGTCGCTCGCGGCCTGCATCGCCGCGGTCGACAAACCGAAGCCGACGGCGACGCCGGCTAACGAGCACATCGCGACCAGCGTCGCGACTCGCCCCCGATCACTGTTCGGAAGGATCGTCTCGCGTTTGAGCGGGGGCACGTTCTCGACGGACATTGAATACCTCGCGTGAAGGCCCGGTCTCCTCTCTAGTATATGGACGTCCGGACCGTCGACGGCAAGCAGCGATTCGGGCCTCGCTCGGGTCGGCGTGATACCGTTTACGGCCGACGGTGAGCGGGTCCAGGAAACTGCGCCGGTGGCTGATCGGGATCGGGATCTTCATGACCCTGATCCTGACGGCGGCGATCTTGCTGCTGCGCCTGAAGTTCGAGGGCGAAAGCCTCGGATCGAGCGTGACCGAGCTGCTCAACGCGAAGATGCGCGGGCGGATCGAGATCCAGACGATCGAGTGGCCGAAGTCCTCGATCCCGACGCTCGCGACCGGCGGCTGGGTCCCGGTGACGATGAAGGGTGTGAAGGTGTGGGACGCCGGCACACCGCGCAAGCAGATCCTCGACCTGCCGCTCGTCACCGGCGAGGCCGACGTCCACGCGCTGCTCTTCAAGGGTCAGTTCATCTTCCGCCACGTCGTCGCGACCGGCGGCTGGGTGATCCTCGAGCAGGTCGACGAGGCGCTGCCGCTCCAGGCCTACGACAAGACCGTCTACAGCTTGCTGCAGGCGTTCGAGTCACCGCACCGCGCGGGCTTCGCGACCGGCGTGTTCGTCGCCGGTGCGTCGATCTTCGACGTGCGCGACTTCGAGCTCGATCACGTGAAGGTCGACCTGCGGACCGGCAACTACGTGAGCGAGGCGGACCCGGGTCACCCGACGCCGGCGTTCACCTTCACCGCGAAGCTCGAGGACGTCTCGACCCGCGGCTCGCTCTACATGGACGGCAGCGATCCGCTCGTCCCCAAGCTCTACTTCTCGCTGACCGAGCGCGACAAGCAGCCGGGGCTCAGCGCCGGCAAGGGCTCGCTCGTCAACATCTTCGACGTCGGCGGCGTGCCCGGCTACACGATCCCGCTCGACGGGCTCGAGTTCAAACGCATCGCGCAGCTCCCCGAGGGCTGGACCGGCAACGTCAACGTCGCGAACTCGCTCGTCGTCGACGGCACCGCGACGACCACCCACGGCGCGGTCGCGACCATCTCCGGCGGCATCGACAACTACTTCGACCGCCCGTACGACGGCCAGTGGGCGATGAAGATCGACGTCGCCAACCTCGGACCGACGTTGCACGAGGACTTCACCAAGATCGTCGGCGGCGACGACGTGCGCGCCACGTTCAAGCTGCGCGGTCCGTACATCGCGCTGCCCAAGATCTTCTTCACGATCACCGGCCTCGATCTCGATCTCCCGATCGGCGCGAAGGGCGACGAGCCGCTGCGCCTCGCGATCGATCACATGGAGGGGCAGATCGACGAGGTCAACGATCAGATCAAGATCGACCAGACCGTCGCGCGCGGCGCCGACGGCGAGGTCCAGCTCGCCGGCACCGTGCAGCTCGCGCCGGTGCGCCTCGACGGCAACATCTTCATCACCAAGCCGCTCGATCTCGCGCGCTGGCTGCCCAAGACCGTGCGCGACGTGATCGGCACGCGGCTCAGCGGATCGATCCACATGGCCGGCGACGCGAGCGCGCAGCTCCGCTTCGACGACTTCACCAACGTCGCGCTCGGCAGCGCGCACTTCGATCGCCGCGGCGTCATCGTCGCGGACCACTACTTCGATCGCGTCTTCTTCTCGAAGCTCGGGATCACCGCAGGCAACACGTACGTGCAGATCGATCCCGGTTCGATCAACACCGTCGAGGACACGCTCGACCTGACGCTGGTCGCCGACTCGAAGGATCTCGACTACTGGCTGCATCGCCTCGGCGAGCCCGCGTACGCGAAGCGCGGCGGCGGCACGCTGCACATCCGCGACTCGTGGCTGAACCCGCGCGTGTCCGGACACGTCTACGCGGGCGGCGTGCCGATGATCGACGACGTCAACGCCGACATCGCGCTGGCCGACCAGAACCTCGCGATCAACGCGATGCAGTCGAAGGGGCTCGGCGGCAACCTCTCCGGCGCGGGTCACCTGACGCTCGCCGGCACGCCGGTCGTGCGCGACTTCCACTTGAGCGGCCGCGAGCTCGACGCCGCCAAGATCCCCGGCACCGGCGCCGCCGCGAGCGGGAAGATCCAGACCGCCGAGATCGACGTGTCCGGACCGATCAGCCGGCTCGCGATCGCGGGCGCGGCGTCCGCCGACGAGCTCGACGTCGCGGGCGATCGCTACCAGCACGTCGCGATGTGCATCAACGGCGGGCGCAAGCAGACCGCGCAGGTGTGTCGCGCGGCGACCCCGCGCGTGCCCGAGGCGATGACCCCCGACGAGAAGCAGCAGCGCGCCGACGTCGCGATCGCGTGCAGCGGCGCGGAGGCGCAGGGTGCCTTGTGCGTGACCGCGCGCGCCGATCGCGCGCAGGGCGGCACCGTCGACATCACCGCGATCCTCGGCCACGCGGGCGGCAAGCTGGCGGGCGCGGTCGATCTCGTCGGCGTGCCGCTCGCCGCGTTCCTCGGCCCCGACGCGGTCGCCGGCGGCGATCTCGACACCCACCTCTTCCTCGGCGGCACGACCACGGCCCCGGTCGCCGACGGCGCGATCGAGCTCGCGCGCGGATGGGTCGAGGGCGCGTTCTTGGGCGACGCGTCGATCCAGGTCAAGCCCGCCGGCCCGGGGCGCGTCGCGCTCAGCGGCACCGCGCTGCAGGGCCGCGTGCAGATCCACGCGACCGTCGGCACGACCGCGCCGTTCCCCGCGACGATCACCGCGGATCTGCGCCGCGTCGATCTCGATCCGTTCTACGACCTGAAAGACGTCCTGCACGTCGGCGATCCGGTCCACGCGTGGGCGACCGGCCGCATCGAGGTCTCGACGATCCTCGGCGCCGCGCATCCGCCGACCGACGCGACGATCGCGCTCAGCGAGCTCTCGCTCACCGTCGATCAGCGCGACGCCGACGGCCGCCCGGCGCCGCTCACGATGAACGCCGCGTCGCCGGTGCGCCTGCGCTACCACGACGGCGCGGTCGATCTCGTGTGCGTCGATCCGCAGCCGGGCGCCGCGCCGCACATCACGCCCTGCCCGATCGAGCTCGCGACGCCCGCGGGCCTGATCACGATCAGCGGCAGCGCGCGCCCCGACAAGCTCGCGATCGACGCGAGCGGCCGCCTCGACGGCGCGCTCTTGCGCCCGCTCATGGCCGGCTACGTCGAGGAGTCCGGCGGCAGCGCCGATCTCGAGCTGCACGTGCAGGGCACGATCGCGAAGCCGCTGGTCAACGCGACCTTGTCGATGAACGACATCTGGTTCCGCCCGCTCAAGCAGGACACCGTGATCCACCTGCCGGAGGGCACGATCGGCCTCAAGGACAACAACGACCTCGGCTTCACCGGCATGAAGCTGACCGTGATGGACAACGACACCGGCGATCTCAGCGAGCTCGATCTCGGCGGCGGCGTGAAGCTCGAGGAC
>DATJIA010000099.1:0-11027 GCA_035493675.1 Kofleriaceae bacterium
CTCGTCTACTTCGCGCACTGGATCACGCCGTCGGTCGAGCCGAAGCGGTTCTCGGCGCGCTTCTACGTCGCGCGGCTGCCCGACGGGCAAGAGCCGCGCTTCGACGATCGCGAGACGGTCGATCAGGTGTGGGTCACGCCCGAAGCGGCGCTCGCGCGCGCGGGCGAGCTCGCGCTGCCGCCGCCGCAGATCCGCACGTTCCACGATCTGCGCGGCGCGACCTCCGTCGAGGACGTCTTCGCGATCGCGCGCGAGCGCGAGGCGCACGCACACGCCGTGATGCCGCGGCTCGCGCCGTCGCCGGCCGGCTTCACGCTGCTCCTGCCGTGGGACCCCGAGTACGAGACCGCGGGGCAAGGCGATCTTCACCCGATGCCGGCGGGCCATCCGCTCGCGACCGGGCCGACTCGCTTCGTGATGGAGGATCGCGCGTGGAAGCACGTGTACGCACCCGGTTCGACGATCGCGGGCTCGTAGTCGAGACGCCGAGCGGCCCGCAGCACGTGCCGTTCTACGCGGGCGCGATGCACTACTGGCGGGTCGCGCGCGCGAGCTGGCCGGCGTGCCTGTCCTCGATCGCGGAGCTCGGGCTCACGCTCGTCGAGACCTACGTGCCGTGGGGCGTGCACGAGGTGGAAGCCCAGCGCTACGACTGGAAGGGCGACTGCGATCTCGGCGCGTTCCTCGACGAGGCCGCGCGCGCGGGGCTCGGCGTCGTGCTGCGCCCGGGCCCACACGTCAACGCGGAGCTCACCTACTTCGGCTTCCCCGAGCGCATCGTCCGGGATCCGGACATCCAGGCCCGTGGCGCGCACGGCGGGCCGGTGTGGATGCCGGCGCCGCCGCGCACGTTCCCGATCCCGTCGTACGCGAGCGCGAAGCTGCACGAGGAGGTCGCCGAGTGGTACGCCGCGGTCGCCGAGGTGATCGGCGATCGGCTCGCGCCCGACGGACCGGTGGTCGCGATCGGCGTCGACAACGAGGCGCAGATGTTCTTCCGCCTCGGCACCTACGATCACGACTATCACCCCGACGCGCTCGCGTGGTGGCGGCGCGAGCATCCCGACCTCGGCGAGCCGCCGCGCGCCTGGGATCCGGCGCGCGCCGCCGCGTGCGTCGCGTGGGTGCGCTTCAAGCAGCGCTACCTCGCGCACGCGCTCGGCCGCATGGCGATCGCGCTCGACGCGAGCGGGCTCGGCGGGGTCGCGCGCTTCCACAACCTCCCGCCGGGGGAGCCGTGGCTGTCGAGTCTCCCGACCCTGGAGACCGGGATCCAGGGGCCCGTCGGCGTCGACGTCTACTCGCCGCGGCGCGATCTCGCGAAGGTGCGGCGGCGCGGGCTGCACCTCGCCGGCTCGTCGGCGTTCCCGTTCGTTCCGGAAGCGGGCGTCGGCTTCGTGCCGTGGCTGCCGCCGATCGACGAGGCCGGCGATCGCGATCGCGCGCGCGACGTGCTGACCGCGCTGCTCGCGACGGGCGCGCGCGGCTTCAACCTGTTCATGGCGGTCGATCGCGATCGCTACTACGGCGCGCCGATCGATCCCGACGGCGAGGTCGGCGCCGAGGCGAGCTGGATCCGCGCGCTGGTCGCGTCGCTCCGGCGCGTCGACTGGCCGGCGTTGCGCGCGCACGCGAAGGTCGCGCTGATCTTGTCGCGCGCCGACTATCGCTTCGGCCAGGCGTCGTCGGTCGCGGAGCCGATGACGCCGATCGTCCTCGAGGCGCTCGGGCTCGGGCCGGGCGGGCTCGCCGAGCTCGGCCGCGACGACGACGCGGTCTTGCACCGCCGCTGGTTCGACGCGTGCGCGCAGGCGCTCGACGCCGCCCACGTGCCGTGGGTGATCGTCGACGAGGACGCGCCGATCGATCGGCTGCGCGGCTTCGCGGCCGTGATCGCGCCGACGCTCCACCGCGTCGATCGCGCGCTGTGGAAGAAGCTGCACGCGCTCGATCACACGACGATCGTGTACGGGCCGCTGGCCCCGACCCACGACGAGCTCGGCGCGCCGCTGGCGGACGATCTCGCGCCGCCCAAGCGCGCCGGCCGCATCCGCGCCGGCTCGCTCGAGGATCTCGCCGGCCTCGCCGACGATCTCGCCGCGCTCGCGGGCGAGCCTCACCCCGAATGGATCGTGCAGCGGCCGGCCGGCGCGGTCGCGAACGCGTTCGCGGATGGATCCGGCCGCGTGCGCGCAGTCGCGATCACCTCGCTCGCGCCGCGCGCGATCGCTGCCGAAGTCGTCGCGCCGCCCCGCGCGCAGCTGCACGACGCCGCGACCGGCGAGCCCCTCCACGCGACCGCCGCCGGCGTCCTCCAGGTCCCGCTCGCGCCCTACTCGGCCCGCCTCCTGATCATTGACGGATGATTTACAAACCCTCTTGACTGTGAACGGCAGTAAATCGGATTGTAAACGCAAAATCTAATAGGGTCGCATAGTTGCTCGTTGACAGACTGACGGTCGCCCCGTAGCTGTTAAGACATGAGCAACTTCGAAATCTCCACGGTCGGGATCGTCGGCGCCGGGCTCATGGGGACGGGCATCGCGGAGGTCTGCGCGCTGGCCGGCTACGACGTCGTGCTGGTCAAGGCGACGCCGGGCGCGCCGAACGCGGGTCTCGACCGCATCAAGGCGTCGCTCGACGGCCGCGTCGCGAAGGGCAAGCTCGCCGCGGACGCCGCCGCCGCCGCGCTGCCGCGCATCACGGCGACCGGCGACAAGGCCGCGCTCGATCGCTGCGACCTCGTGATCGAGTCGATCGTCGAGGACCTCGCGCAGAAGCGCGCGCTGTTCGCGGAGCTCGCGCCGCGCCTCGCGCCGCACGCGATCCTCGCGTCGAACACCTCCACGCTCCGCGTGACCGATCTCGCCGCCGAGATCCGGCCGTCGCGCACGATCGGCCTGCACTTCTTCTCGCCGGTGCCGATGATGTCGCTGGTCGAGCTCGCGCACCTGACGTCGACCGACGGCGACGTCGTGCCCGCCGCGCAGCGCTTCGTCGACAAGCTCGGCAAGACCGCGGTGCCGGTGCTCGACTCGACCGGCTTCGTCGTCAATCGCCTGCTCGTGCCGATGCTGCTCAACGCGATCCACGCGTACGAGCACGGCCTCGCGACCGCGGATCAGATCGACACCGCGATGAAGCTCGGCTGTGGCCACCCGATGGGCCCGCTCGCGCTCGCCGATCTGATCGGCCTCGACGTCGTCTACGCGATGGCCAAGCTCCTCTTCAAGGACTTCGGCGACGCCTGCTACAAGCCGCCCGCCCTGCTCCGCCGCCTCGTCCAAGAAGGCCAGCTCGGCAAGAAGGCCGGCCGCGGCCTCTACGACTACTCGGTCAAGCCGCCGCGCGCGGTCGAGCTCCTGCCGCGCGCCGCTTAGTCTTCTTCGCGCGGCACCGGGCCGGTCGGCTCGTCGTCGACGCGCTTGGGCTGGCGCACGACGACGTTGGCGACGCGCTGCACGGCGGCCGCGAGATCTTCGGGCTCGCACGGCTTGGTCAGGAAGCCGGCGGCGCCGATGTGCACCGAGAGCTGCGGCCCCTTCGACGATCCGGACACCAGGATCACCGGCGGCGCGTCGGGCAGGCGATCGAGCTCCGCGACCAGCTCCGCGACGCCGCCGGCGCCGTCGTAGCTATCGAGGACGACGACGTCGATGCCGCCTTCGCGCGCGCGCTCGACGCCGTTGATGATCCCGCTGACCGCCAGCACGTCGTAGCCGCGCGTCGATAGCGTCTGCGTCCACGACTCCATGAGCTGCGGGTCAGGCTGAACGAGCAAGACCGTGCTCACGGGGGCCAGCTTACACCATTCCGACTACGAGTTGGTCTCACGGGCGCGCTTCGCGCCTTCGGTCCAGCCGACTTCCTCGGCGAGCGCCTTGGCTTCGTCGACCTGCGGCGACAGCCGCGGGATGTTTCGGGTCGGCGAGGTCCCCGACAACAGCAGCTCCGCCGTGCCGCGGCGATCGCCGAGCTTGCGCATCTCCTCGACCGCCGCCTCGCGGTAGCGCTGCGCCTTCTGCCCCTGACCCGCGCGATCGCACACGCTCGCCAGGAACGACTGGACGCGCGCCGAGCCGAGCCGAGACTTCACGCGCCGCGCGTGCATGAGCGCGCACTCGCCGAGCTGGATCGCGCGCGACAGATCGTTCACGCCGTCGGCGAGCTGCGCGAGCCGCATGATCACGCGCCAGAGGATCTCGGGTCCGCCCGACGCGCCGGCGCCCTCGCCGAACGTGACCAGCTCGAGGCACTCGTCGAGCTCGCGGCGCGCCGCCTCGGGGTTGCCCGCGCGCATCAGCACCGTCGAGAGATCGAGGTACAGCTCGGTGATCAGCTCGCCGCTACCGCCGGCGAGCGCCTGCCCGATCGCCTTGCGCAACGACGCGGTCGCCGACGGCAGATCGTCCTCGGCGACCAGGATCTGCGCCTGCGCGCGCGAGATCTCGGCCTCGAGATCCGACACGCCGTCGCACCACGTCTTCGCCTCGCCCAGCACGCCGCGCGCGAGCGCGATCTCACCGCGGATCCGCAGGCACTCGGCGAGCTTCACGCTGAGCACGATGAAGCGCCGCACCGACACGTCGTCGTCCTCGCCCGCGTAGACCGACTGCCGCGCGCAGCGCAGCGCGCGCCCGAACAAGAGCGACGCGCCGGTCTCGTCGAGCTGATGGATCGCGTGATCGCCGGCGCGCGCGAGCTGCTCGGCGGCGCGCTCGATCGAGCCCGCGTGCTCGAGGTGGTGGCCGAGGATCGCCGGATCGCTCGTCATCGCCGCGAGCAGATCGGCGGCGATCGCGTGCAGGCTGCGCCGCACGTCGGCGGGCGTCGAGTCGTACACGATGTCGCGGATCAGGCTCGACGTGAACGCGATGACCTCGCCGTGATCGCGCACGAGCGATCGCAGCACCAGCCCCGACAGCGCGGCCTGGAAGGCCTCGGTGGTCGCGTTGCCCGACGCGTGGCGGAGCAGATCGCGATCGACCTCGACGCCGAACACCGCCGCCGACTGGAGCACGAGCACCGACGCGTGCGGCAGCATCGACAGCCGCGCCGCGACGAGGTCGGGCAGCGCCGCCGGCGCCGCGTCGAGGTTGCCGCCCTCCATCAAGTAGCGGACGAGGTGCTCGACGTGCGCGGGCACGCCGTGCGTGAGCTCGCTGAGCTGCACGGCGGTCGGCATGCCGGGCTGCCCGGTCTTCGCCAGCTGCGACGCGATGAAGCCGAGGGCGTCGCCGTCGAGCGCGGCCAGCTCGACCCGCGGCAAGGACGGCGGCCACTGCGACGCCGCGCTCGGATCCATCGAGACGACCACGCGCAACGCGGCGCCGTGATCGAGCTCGACCACGCGCCGCATGATCTCGAGGCTCGGCTGATCGAAGCGCTCGGCGTCCTCGAACACGACCGCGGCTTGCTCGCGTCCGGCGAGCTGCTTGAACACGCGCAAGGTCGACGCGATCAGCTCGCGGCGCCGCACCGGCGGCTCGAGCTCCCACAGCTCGCTCGGGTGGCCGAACAGCTCGGCGATACCGGGCAGATCGCGCTCGCCGAGCCCGATCTCCTTCACCGCGTCGCGCAGCTCGGTGTCCTGACACACCGGCGGCAGCTGCAAGACCGCCGCGACCAGCGCGCGCACCGGATAGAACGGCGACGCCAGCCCGGTCGGATCCGCGCCGCACTGGTAGATCGTCACGTCGCTGGCATCGGCGACGCGCTCGAACGCCTCGTGCAAGAGCGCGCCGCGATCGGTGCCGGGCCCGCCGACGACGAGCAGCGCCGAGCCCGGCTGCTCACCGCCGAGGTGCTTCGCGATCGTGTCGACGTGGATGTCGCGCCCGACCAGCCCGAGCGGCACGCCCGGCAGCACCTGATCGTAGTCGCCGGTGCGCGGCTGCTCCGGCTGCGCGACCGGCATCGATCCGGTCGTGCGCGGCGCGCCGCACTCGGGGCAGAACCGGAACCGCGTCGCCGACGACGCGCCGCACGCCGGGCACACGACCTCGTCGCGATCGCGCGCCGGCTTGCGCCGCTCCATCGCCCCGAGCACCGCCGCGCGCATCGCGCCGGCGCTCGCGAACCGATCCTGCGGATGCTTGGCGAGCGCCTGCTGCACGATCTCGTCGAGGTCGCCGCCGATCGACAGGTCCGGACGCTTCACGCTCGGTTTCGGCGGCGCCTCCTTGAGCTGCTTGGTGAGGACGTCGATCGTCGAGCCGCCGAGGAACGGGGTCTGCTCGGTCAACAGCTCGTACAAGATGATGCCGACCGCGTAGAGATCCGACGCGAAGCCCGGCGGCGCGCCCGTGATCACCTCGGGCGCCATGTACTCGGGCGTGCCGCAGATGTTGCGATCGTCGCCGTCGCGCGGGCCCGTCACCAGCCGCGAGATGCCGAAGTCGACGACCTTGACCATGTCGACGCCGGTGCGCCGCGCGTCGACGATCACGTTGTCGCTCTTGAGATCCGCGTGCACGACGCCGGCGAGGTGCGCCTCTTCGGTGCCGGCGAGGATCTGCGCGACGAGATCGAGCACGCGCGCGTGCGCGAGCGGGAAGTCCGACGCGATCAGCTGCGTGAGCGTCGGGCCGCGCACGTACTCCATCACGAGGTACAGGAGCCCGTCGGGCGTCTGCCCGTAGTCGATCACCGAGACGGTGTTGGGATGATTGAGCCGCGACGCGGCGAGCGCTTCGTCGTGGAAGCGCTTCACGAGCCGCGCGTCGTCGGCGAGGTGCTCGGCGAGGATCTTCACCGCGACGGTGCGTCCGAGCGCGGTCTGATCCGCCTTGAAGACCGCGCCCGAGCCGCCGAGCCCGATGCACGCGCGCAGCTTGAACTTGTCGCCCAGCACACGGCCCACCAGCCGTTGCGCGCGCGCAAGCTCCTCGGTCGTCGATGTCGGCGTCGTCACGAGATCCTCGATGAGACCGACCCGTCGCCACCCCGAATTTGGTGGCTAGCCTACTACGTGTACCGCGGCTGAACGGATCATCGTTGCGAAATCTTCGGAACTCCCGTCAGTCACCCTCAAGCTCGTTCGAGCACGCACGCGATGCCCTGACCCACACCGATACACATCGACGCTAGCCCGAAACGGGAGGTTCGCGCCACGAGCTCGTGCGCCAGCGTGAGCACGAGCCGCGCGCCCGACGCGCCGAGCGGATGGCCGAGCGCGATCGCGCCGCCGTTGACATTGACGCGATCGGGATCGAGCCCGATCTGCTCGACGCACGGGATGGCCTGCGCCGCGAACGCCTCGTTGATCTCGGCGACGTCGTTGTCGGCGGCCGAGAGGCCCGCGCGCGCGAGCACCTTCTTCGACGCGGGGATCGGGCCGAGCCCCATGTAGCTCGGCTCGACGCCGGCGGCGCCGCCCGCGACGTAGCGCGCGATCGGCACGAGCCCGAGCTCCTTCACCGCGACCTCGCTCGCGAGCAAGATCGCCGCGGCGCCGTCGTTCAGGCCGCTCGCGTTGCCCGCGGTCACGGTGCCCTTCGTGCCCGCCGGCACGAACGCGGGCTTCAACTTCGCGAGCTGCTCCGCGGTCGTCTCCGGGCGCGGATGCTCGTCGGTGGAGACCACGATCGCCGCGCCGCTCTTGCGATCGGTGCCGGTCGTGATCGGCGTGAGCTCGCGCGCGAACCGCTGCTCCTGCTGCGCGCGCGCCGCCTTCTGCTGCGACGCGAGCGCGAACGCGTCCTGCGCCTCGCGCGTGACGCCGCACCGCTCGGCGACCTTCTCCGCCGTCTCGCCCATCGCGAGCGTGCCGTGCAGCTTGTCCATCTTCGGGTTGACGAACCGCCAGCCGAGCGTCGTGTCGTAGATCGTCTGGTTGCCGCGAGGGAACGCCTCGACGGGCTTCGCCATCACGAGCGGCGCGCGCGACATCTGCTCGACGCCGCCGGCGATCACGAGCTCCGCCTCGCCCATCGCGATCGATCGCGCCGCGTCGGCGACCGCTTGCATGCCGGAGCCGCACAACCGATTGACGGTGACGCCGGGGACTGCGACCGGCAGCCCGGCCAAGAGCGCCGCCATGCGCGCGACGTTGCGGTTGTCCTCGCCGGCTTGGTTCGCGCAACCGAGCACGACGTCGTCGATGCGATCGGCCGGGATCTTCGTGCGCGCGACCAAGGCGGCGATCACCGCGCCCGCGAGGTCGTCGGCGCGCACGCCGGCGAGCCCGCCGCCGTAGCGCCCGAAAGGCGAGCGAATCCCATCGATCAGGTACGCCGTGCGAGTCATCGGTGCCCGCACCATACGCCAAAAAGTTGGCCGTGGCGGCGCTCGCCCGTAGCGTGACCGCTACGAGAGGAGGGTGAACATGTTGACCACCCCCGAGAGGTCAGACCTTTCGCCTGCGGCGGAAGTGAGCTGGCTGGCGATTCGGCAGCCCGCGGTGATCCGGTTCCTGGAGTCGCGCTTGTCGTCGGACGACGGCGACGCGCTCGCCGCCGGGCTCGAGCTCGGCGTGCGCCTGCTCGCGCAGATCGAGCAGGCCGACGGCGTGCCGGTCGCGCGCCTGCACATCCGGCAGCTCGACTACGGCGTCGCCGCGCACATGAACGGCGTCGGCGACACGCAGCTCACCGACTGGGCGTGGCGCCAGCTCGATCGGCTGCCGATCGTGCTCGAGGCGATCGAGGCGCGCCGCGTGGTCGCGTGCGTCGCGTCGATCCTCGGCGCCGCGCTCGAGATGCGCGCGATCGACGCCGACGACACACGCGTGGAGTGACACGCTTGACGCCACGCATGGCATCGCGGACATTCGCGGGCCATGTCGACGCAGGCGATCACCACCGACGACGTCACGCGCACGATCGACTCGTTCACCAAGCTCGATCAGCGCGGTGACAAGCGCGCGATGAACAAGCTCGCGGGCCGGCTGCAGAAGGAGCAGCCGTTCCTCTTGCAGTACGCGGCGGCGCTCCGCACCGATCACGGCGACGCCGTCGGCGAGGCCGCGGTCTTCTACACCACGCTCGTGTGGGCGATGTTCGATCGCGGGCACGAGGCGACCTTGCCGCGGCTCACGCAGGAGAACCTCGACGCCGCCGACAAGGAGGTCGCCGAGGCGGTCGCGGGCGAGAGCGGCCTCGACGCCAAGCCGGTGCACGAGCGCGTGGTCGCGGCGTTGGTCGCGCGCCAGCCGCACGTCTACGCGAAGGTGCAGGAGCTGATCGCCGAGGACGTGAAGGAGGCCGCGATGGTCGAGGCGACCGCGGCGATCATCTGGAAGCCGATCCAGGTCGCGGTCGAGGCGTTCGACGCGGCGCTCACCGGCCGCCGCCCCGGCGAGCGCCAGGGCACGATCGTGAACGAGACCCCGCGGGTCGGGCGTAACGAGCCGTGCCCGTGCGGATCCGGCAAGAAGTACAAGAAGTGCCACGGACTCGATCCCGTCGGCGCCTGAGGTGCTACCCCGGGTCCGCTCGCTCACGCTCGCGGCTCGGCCCTTCGCCGATCTCAGGGCCTCGGCCCTGCCCCTCGCGGCGCCTCCAGAGTGAACGATCGCCGTTCGCGGCCGATTCGGGAGGCATGCGTGTCCTCGTCGTCGACGACGAGCCCGGAATCCGGCTGAGCCTGGCCCGACTGTTGTCCGCCGACGGCTTCGACGTGGTCGCGGCCGACAGCGTCGGTGGCGCACGCACACGGCTCGATGACGACAAGCCGATGCTGGTCGTCACGGATCTGCGTCTGGGCGACGGCACCGGCCTCGACGTGCAGCAGGCCGCGCATGCGATCGATCCCGATCTGCCCGTGATCTTCTTGTCGGGCTCCGAGGATCAGCACGCGGCGATCACCGCGCTCGAGAACGGCGCGGTGCGCTTCTTGACCAAGCCCGCGCGCGCCGAGGAGATCCTCGAGGCGGTGCGCTCCGCGCTGCACCTGCGCGACATGGCGAGGCGCGGCGCGTCGGGCACGTGGCGCCAGCTGCGCGCGGCCGACTACGATCGCGGCCGCCTCGATCGCGCGCTCGACGCGATCTACATGGTCTTCCAACCGGTGGTGAGCTGGTCGCGCGGGCGCGTGATCGCGTACGAGGCGCTCCTGCGCTCGACGGAGCCGAGCCTCGCGCGCCCCGATCGCCTGCTCGCCGCCGCCGAGCGCGCCGGCCGCATCGTCGAGCTCGGGCGTCGCATCCGCGCCGCCGTCGCGGCGCGCATCCCTTCGCTGCCCGAAGCGGCCGACGTCTACATCAACCTGCACGCCGACGAGCTGACCGATCCGTCGCTCTGCGCCGAGGACTCGCCGCTGCGCGCGTATGCGTCGCGCGTCGTCTTCGAGATCACCGAGCGCGCGGCGCTGTCCGATCATGACGACGCCAACGCGCATCTCTCGCAGCTGCGCGCGCTCGGCTATCGCGTCGCCGTCGACGATCTCGGCGCCGGCTACGCGTCGCTCGCGATGCTCGCGGAGCTGCGCCCCGACGTCGTCAAGATCGACATGTCGCTCGTGCGCGGCGTGCGCCAGGATCCGACGCGCCAGGTGCTCCTGCGCGCGCTGATCCAGCTCGGCACGCAGCTCGGCATCGCGACCGTCGCCGAGGGCATCGAGGACATCGACGATCTCGCGGCGGTGATCGACTGCGGCGGCGATCTCTTCCAGGGCTACCTGTTCGCGCGACCCGCGACGACGCCGCCGCCGATCGAGCTGGGCGGCCTGCACGCGCAGCTGACCAGCGAGCTCCGCAGGCTCTCGACCGGCCCCATCACGCCGCAGCGCGCGCCGAGCCGCGCCGACGTCAAGGCGCCGCTGATCGCGCTCGCCGCGCTCGCGCACTCGCTGCAAGGCGGCGCGTCCGTCGACGATCAGCACCGCATCGCCGACGAGATCTTGCGCTTGGTCGCGCAGCTCGATGCGATGGTGGCCGCGCTCGGGTCCGCCTGATTTTCGGGCCTCGGGCCTCGGGCCTCAGAGCCCGTAAGGCTTTCGCCTTCCGGGCTGGGCGTCGGGCGTCGGGCCTCGGGCCTCGGGTCGGATCCTGGCCCGAGGCGTTACGCGATCGCGCCGAGGCTGATGGC
>DATJIA010000100.1:0-20257 GCA_035493675.1 Kofleriaceae bacterium
GCCTCGCGATCGATCGCCGCGTGGATGTCGCGCGCGAGCGACACCGGCGGCTTCGGCTGGGGCAGCGCGCGGAGCCGCTCGATCAGATCGCGATCGCCGTCGTCGAGGTCGTGCTCGTCGCTCACGACGCACCTCCCGCGAGGATTTCGCGCAGCTTCTTCACGGCGTAGTGGAAGTTGACCTTGGCGGCGTTCTCCGTGCAATCGGCGAGGTCGGCGACCTCCTTGAACGGCAGCTCGTCGAAGATGCGCAGCTCGAGCACGAGCCGCTGCTTCGGCGGCAGCGCCTCGATCGCGGCGCGCAGCTGCGCTTGATCCTCGCTCTCGATGATGCGAGCCGCGCCGGTCGGATCGATCGAGCTCTCGAGCTCGTCCGACGGCTCCTCGCGCCTGCGATCGCGCACGTGGTTGAGCGCGAGGTTGATCGCGATCCGATACAGCCAGGTGCGGACCGTCGACGCCGCGCGGAACTTCGCGAGCGCCTTGAACGCGCGCACGAACGCCTGCTGCGCGACGTCTGACGCGTCGGCGTCGTTCTTCACGTAGCGGCGGGCGAGCCGCCACAGCGAGCCTTGGTGCCGGCGCACGAGCTCGTCGAACGCCGCGCGCTCGCCGCGCTTGAACCGCTCGACCAGATCGAGGTCGTCGTCGGCCCGCGTATCGGTCACGACATCCGCGGGAGAGACGAGGGCCATGGCGGCATGCACGCCTTTTCCGACCCGCGGCTTGCGGGCGGGGTTAAGAGGGACATAAGTTACCGCACCTCCACCGGAGTTACGCGATGTTGGACCCCTCCCGCATGGATGACGTGCTGCGCCGCGGCGACCCCACGGTCGACGAGCGCGTCGCCGCGTGGCGCGCCGTCGACGAGCGGCGTCGCAAGCTGCAAGGCGAGCTCGACGACGCGCGCGCACGCCGCAACGCCGCGAACGAGCGCATGGCGAAGCTCGACAAGAAGTCGGACGAGTTCGCCAAGGCGCGCGACGAGCTGCGCGAGCTGTCGCAGAAGATCAAGGCGAGCGAGACCGAGGAGAAGGAGCTCGACGCGCAGTCGCTCTCGAAGCTCCAGGTGATCCCGAACGCGCCGCACGCGTCGGTGCCCGCGGGCGCCGGCGCCGACGACAACGTCGAGCACCATCGCTGGGGCCAGAAGCCGAGCTTCGGCTTCGCGCCGAAGCAGCACTTCGATCTCGGCGAGGCGCTCGGCATCCTCGACTTCGAGGCGGGCGGCCGCATCACCGGCGCGCGCTTCACGGTCCTGCGCGGCTGGGCGTCGAAGCTCACGCGCGCGCTCGTGCAGTACATGCTCGATCTGCACACGTCGCGCGGCTACACCGAGATCTGGCCGCCGGCGATCATCCGGCGCGCGTCGCTCGAGGGCACCGGACAGCTGCCCAAGTTCGAGGACGATCTGTTCCGGCTCGACGTCGTTCCGGAGAAAGAAGAGAACCGGCTCTTCCTGTCGCCGACGGCGGAGGTGCAGCTGACCAACCTGCACCGCGACTCGATCCTCGAGGCGTCGGAGCTGCCGATCCGCTACACCGCGTACGCGCCGTGCTTCCGCGCGGAGGCGGGCGCGTACGGCAAGGACACGCGCGGGCTCATCCGCCAGCACCAGTTCGACAAGGTCGAGCTGGTGAAGATCGCGAGCCCCGAGTCGAGCTACGACGAGCTCGAGAAGATGCGCGAGGACGCCGAGGCCGTGCTGCAAGGGCTCGGCCTCCACTATCGCGTCGTCACGCTGTGCACGGGCGACATGGGGTTCTCGTCGGCGAAGACCTACGACCTCGAGGTCTGGCTGCCGGGCCAAGACGCGTTCCGCGAGATCTCGAGCGTGTCGAACTGCGAGGACTTCCAGGCGCGCCGCGCGAAGATCCGCTACCGCACGGCGGCGGGGGAGAAGGCGCGGCCGGTCCACACGCTCAACGGATCGGGCGTCGCGATCGGCCGGACCCTCGTCGCGATCCTGGAGCAGTATCAGCAGGCTGACGGCTCGATCGCGATTCCGGAGGCGCTCCGGCCGTACGTCGGCGGCGCCGCGGCAATCCCCGCAAAACCGGCGGGATGATCCTTTACAAGCGATTCGTCATCCATATACTGCCGCCCTACCTCCGGGTGGCCCGGAGGAGTGGCCGAGTGGTCGAAGGCAGCGGTCTTGAAAACCGCCGAGCGCGAGCTCCGGGGGTTCGAATCCCTCCTCCTCCGCCAGGCAACAATGACAACGGAATAGTCGTCACGCAGGTGTCGTGGGCCACGACCGCCTGGAGAGATGGCCGAGTGGTCGAAGGCACCGGTTTGCTAAACCGGCGTATGGGGGATTCCCTGTACCGAGGGTTCGAATCCCTCTCTCTCCGCAACGTCCGCGCTCACGTGTTTGGATCCGTAGCTCAATGGATAGAGCACCGGTCTACGGAACCGGGGGTTAGAGGTTCGACCCCTCTCGGATCCGCCAATGAATGATCAAGAGCTCATGGGGCTCGCGCTGGAAGAGGCGCGCGCCGCCGCGCAGTCCGGCGATGTGCCGGTGGGAGCCGTGATCGTCATCGACGGAAATGTCATCGGCCGCGGGCGCAATCGCCGCGAAGCCAACAACGATCCAACCGCGCACGCCGAGATCGAGGCGCTGCGCGAAGCCGCCGCCGCGCTCGGTCACTGGCGCGTCGAAGGCACGCTGTACGTCACGCACGAACCGTGCGCGATGTGCGCGGGTGCGATCGTCAACGCGCGGGTCGCGCGGCTCGTGTTCGGGTGCACCAACCCGAAAGCGGGCGCGGTCGTCACGCTGTATCAGATCCCGACCGACGCGAGGTTGAACCACCGCCTCGTCGTCGAGGGCGGCGTGCGCGCCGAAGAGTGCGCCGCCGAACTGAAGGCGTTCTTCGCCGAATTGAGGCGCGGGCCTTCGTTTGAAAGTTAAGGAGAGGTGTCCGAGTGGTCGAAGGTGCCTGATTCGAAATCAGGTAGGCGAAAGCCTCGGGAGTTCGAATCTCCCCCTCTCCGCAAACGTCGCCCTCCGTGCACTTGGAGAGGTGACCGAGTGGTCGAAGGTGCACGATTGGAAATCGTGTGTACTTAACCGTACCGAGGGTTCGAATCCCTCCCTCTCCGCTCCGCGAACATCTGCGTTTCGACGAAGCAGTTATGGTCCCGGGTGACGTGACGTCTGTGAACCCCGCCAGGCCCGGAAGGGAGCAACGGTAGCGGAACTAGCGGGTGCCTGGGGCCACCTTTTCACTGCCGCATCGCGCGGCTATAGTGCCGGCGCTCTTCCTCGACGGACGAGCACCGGCACTAGGTCTTTTCGGTGGCATACCTCGTCCTCGCTCGAAAGTATCGGCCCGCGACCTTCAGCCAGGTCGCGGGGCAGGAACACGTCACGCGCACGCTCGCGAACGCGTTCGCGTCGGGGCGCGTCCATCACGCGTTCCTGTTCTGCGGACCACGCGGCGTCGGCAAGACCACGCTCGCGCGCATCCTCGGCAAGGCGCTGAACTGCGTGAACGGCCCGACGAGCGAGCCGTGCGGCGAGTGCTCGGCGTGCGTGACGATCACCAACGGCAGCGCGGTCGACTACATCGAGATGGACGGCGCGTCGAATCGCGGCATCGACGCGATCCGCGAGCTGACCGAAGCGGTCCGCTACCAGCCGGCGGTCCTGCGCAAGAAGGTCTACGTCATCGACGAAGTCCACATGCTCACGACCGAGGCCTTCAACGCGCTGTTGAAGACGCTCGAGGAGCCGCCGCCGCACGTGACGTTCGTGCTCGCGACGACCGAGCCGCACAAGCTGCCCAACACGATCCTCTCGCGCTGCCAGCGCTACGACTTCAAGCTGGTGCCGAGCGCGCGGCTCGCGAATCACCTGACGACGATCTTCGGCGCGGAGAAGATCGCCGCGGAGCCCGGCGCGATCAGCTTGATCGTGCGCGAGTCGGGCGGCAGCGTGCGCGATGCGCTGTCGCTGTGCGATCAAGTGATCAGCTACGTCGGCGACGCGGCGATCACGGAGGCGCAGGTCGCCGAGGTCTTGGGCGTCGCGGATCGCGCGCTGACGCGGACGCTGGTCGTGTCGTTGGCGGGCGGTGATGCGGGCGGCGCGCTGGCGGCGGCGGACGCGGCGGTCGAGCGCGGCATCGACGAGGTGCAGCTCGCGCGCGCGTTGGTGAGGTACCTGCGCGACCTCGCGGTCCTGAAGGCGGCGCCGGGGCGAGGCGAGCTCGTCGACGCCAGCGACGAAGAGCGCGCGGAGCTGGTCGCGGAAGCGGCGAAGCTCGACGGCAGCCGCGTGACGCAGATGTTCGAGCGGATGCTGAAGTGCGCCGATGATCTCGGCAAGACGCTGCAGCCGCGCTTGGTCTTGGACTTCGCGTTGATCGATCTCGCGACGCTCGAGCCGATCGTGCCGCTCGGCGATCTGATGCAGCGGCTCGGCGAGCTCGAGCATCGACTGTCATCGCCGGGGACGGCGCCGAAGCCGACGCCGCAACCGAAATCGATCCCGCAACCGACGCCGACGCCGAAACCGACGCCGCAACTGCAACCGAATCCGACGCCGACGCCGACGCCGAAACCGGAACCGCAGCCAGCGCCGGCTCCGACTCCGCGGCCGGTGAACGGTCGCTTCGACTGGCCCGCGGTGCTGAGCGCGCTCGAGGCGAAGAACGCGCGGCTGTCCGATTACCTGCAGCACGCGCGCGTGCTCGCGCAGTCCGACACCGCGCTCGAGCTCGGCTTCCCCGAGGAAGCGCACATCGCCGGCGAGCTCGTCGCGGAGCCGAAGAACACGACCGCGCTCCGCGATCAGATCAAAGAGCTGACCGGCAAGACGCTCGCGATCACGGTGAAGCTCCTCGACGCGCAGGCCGCCGCGGCGGCCCCCGTGCGCAGCGCCGTCGAGGAATCGCGCGAGAAGGCCGCGGCCGATCGCCAGAAACGCGAACGCGAGGCGCGCGAGCACCCCGCGACCAAGCTCGTGCTAGAGACCTTCGGCGCGCAGATCAAGGAGATCAAGACCGATGTCTAACGGAAAAGGCGGATTCCCTGGCGGTGGCGGCAAGATGCCCGATCTCGGCGCGCTGATGAAGCAGGCGCAGAAGCTCCAAGCCGACGTGCAGAAGGCGCAGGAAGAGCTCGCGCTGATGACCGTCGACGGCGCGTCGGGCGGCGGCATGGTCACCGTCACGGTCAACGGTCAGCACGACGTCGTGAAGGTGAAGATCGACAAGACCGTCGTCGATCCGAACGACATCGGCATGCTCGAGGATCTGATCACCGCGGCGATCAACCAGGCGAACGCCAAGGTGCGCGAGATCAGCAAGGAGCGCATGTCGAAGATGATGGGCGGCATGCCCGGCATGCCCGGCCTGTTCTAGAGCGCGCGTGGCGGATCCGGTCCAGCGCCTCGTCGGCGAGCTCGCGCGCCTGCCCGGCATCGGCGAGAAGACGGCGACCCGCCTCGCGTTCCACCTCGTCCGCGCGCCCGAGGATCAGGTCCGCGCGCTCGCGCAGGCCTTGGTCGAGCTGGTCGAGAAGACCCGGCTCTGCTCGTCGTGCATGAACGTCACGGACGAAGATCCGTGCTCCATGTGCAAGGACACGCGCCGCGATCCCGACACGATCTGCGTGGTCGCGACGCCGTCGGATCTGATCGCGATCGAGCGCGGCGGTCACTACCAGGGCCGCTATCACGTCCTACATGGGCTCTTGTCGCCGCTCGACGGCGTCGGCCCCGACGATCTGCGCGTCGCCGAGCTGATGCGACGCCTCGCGGAGGTCAAGGAAGTGATCGTCGCGACCTCGCCGTCGGTCGAGGGCGAGGCGACCGCGATGTACCTCGCCCGGCTCATCAAACCGATGGGCGTGAAGGTCACGCGCATCGCGACCGGGCTGCCGGTCGGCGGCGAGATCGAGTACAGCGACCAGGCCACGCTCGCGCGCGCATTGGCGCACCGCTCGACGCTGTAGGTTGGGGTACGGGAGAGTTGCTCGGGGCTCGATACTCGGGCGGATTGGTTGAACGAATCTCGATCCGGGTGGTACCGTCGAGGTCGCGGGGCAGGGCTTGCGCCCTGTCCAAGGAGCCTCGTCGAGATGGGCAACAACCTGGTGATGTACGAAGAGGAGCTGAACCAGATCGTTCGGATCTGCGAGACGCTCCACAAGGACTCGAACGCCAAGGCAGTCCTCGTCATCGACAAGAACGGTCAAGCGATCGCGCAGGCGGGTGAGGTGGAGCATCTCGACGTCACGTCGCTCTCTTCCCTCACGGCCGGCAACGTCGCGGCGACGGGCGGCATCGCCCAGCTCCTCGCGGAGAAGGAGTTCGCCGGCCAGTTCCACGAGGGCGAGCGGACCAACGTGCACATCTCGATCGTCGCGCAGCGATTGATCTTGGTCGTGCTGTTCGACGAGCGCAGCTCGCTCGGCCTGGTGCGCCTCCGCGTGCGCAAGGCGGCGACGGAGCTCACGAGCGTGATCGACGTGCTCGTCAAGAAGAGCGAGTCCAGCTCGCAGCCGTCGGTCTTCGCCGAGATCACCGACGCGGACATCGACAACCTCTTCAACGACTGAGGCCTGGCGCGTGAGCTTCATCAACTACTCGTCGCGCGAGATCAACTGCAAGATCGTCTACTACGGCCCGGGTCTGTGCGGGAAGACGACCAACCTGCAGTACATCTACAACAAGACGAATCCCGAGGCGAAGGGCAAGATGATCTCGCTCGCGACCGAGACCGAGCGCACCTTGTTCTTCGACTTCCTGCCGCTCTCGCTCGGCGAGATCCGCGGCTTCCGCACGCGCTTCCACCTCTACACGGTGCCCGGCCAGGTCTTCTACGACGCGAGCCGCAAGCTGATCCTGAAGGGCGTCGACGGCGTCGTCTTCGTCGGTGATTCGCAGATGGAGCGCATGGAGGCG
Source organism: Kofleriaceae bacterium (assembly GCA_035493675.1). Lineage (GTDB taxonomy): Bacteria > Myxococcota_A > Polyangia > Haliangiales > Haliangiaceae > JAIOQA01. The sequence goes on from DATJIA010000100.1 coordinate 6,916, forward strand.
AACATCGAGTCGCTCGACAACCTGCGCACCAACCTCGCCGAGCAGGGCTACGACCTCGACAAGCTTCCCTACTGCGTCCAGTACAACAAGCGCGATCTGCCGAACGCGACCCCGATGCAGGAGCTGCACGAGGTCCTGAACCCGACCAAGGTGCCGGAGTTCGAAGCGGTCGCGACGAAGGGCACCGGCGTCTTCGACACGCTGAAGGCGGTCGCGAAGCTGGTCCTCACCGAGCTGAGAAAGGGGAGCTGACATGGTGGCGACCGCCGCGTCGTCTCGCCCGCGCTTCCGCACCGACCTCGTCGCCGAGCCGATCGACGAGGACGGGCAGCGCTTCATCGACGTGATCGATCCGGATACCGGCAACGCGTTCCGGTTCTACGAGGTCGAGTACTCGATCGCCTGCGCGATGGACGGTGAGCGCGATCTGCGCGGCCTCGCCGATTGGGCGCGCGAAGAGCTCGGCATCCAACCGTCGCCGGACGAGATCGCGAGCGTCGTCGCGACGCTCGGAGATCTCGGCTATCTCGAGGGCACGGCGTCGGTCTCGGCGCCGATGTTCGGCGACGAGCTCGTGCAGAAGGGCGTCGTTGCACCGACGCCGGCGCCGGTGCGCGGCGGCGATGTCGAGCTCGGCGCGCCGGGCGCGCTCACGCGCGGCTGGGACGTGCCGTCGACGAGCGCGGTGCACGAAGCGGTGCGTGCGGAAGATGTCGAGCTCGGGCGCGCGGGTGCGCGCGCGAGCGCGTCGGCGGCGCCGATGGCGTCGATGGACGTCGGGCTCGGCGCCGCGGGCGCGGGGCAGCAGGGCGAAGTGCTGGAGTTCGAGGCGCCGACGCCTCCGCCGGCGGACGTCGGCGAGCCGGTGTCGCCGTCGCTGCGCCGCACGACCTCGATCGACGACGACGAGGGTCCGACGCACCTGCCGCAGCCGCAGGCCGCCGGCGACTTCGACGACGACGAGGTCTCGGTCGATCTCAGCGAGCACCTCGCGATCCGCCCCGACGACGTGAAGGAAGCGGTCCGCGCGTCGCAGGTGATGAAGGCGGTCGATGTCCCGCCGGAGCTGCTCGAGCAGCTCGGCGAGCGCGAGCAGCAGATCGCGCAGGCGGCGGAAGCCGCGAAGGCCGCGGCGCGTGAAGCGCAGGCGGCAGCCGTCGCGCCGAAGCGGACACCGGTCGTGCCGATGGAGGCGCAGCCGGAACCGGTCATCCCGGTGTCGGCGCCGATGATTCCGCCGCTCGCGAGCGCGAAGCCCCCGGTCGAGCTGCCGAGCTCGCCGGTCGCGGTCGGCAAGTCGAAGCCGGCGAAGGTCGCGGCCGATGCGGCCGCGGCCGCAGTAGCGGCGGCCGATGCTGCGGCGATGTCGAAGTCGCCGGCGGCGAGCGAGAAGCGCGGGACGAGCCCGGTCTTGATCGTGTTGCTCGTGCTCGTGATCCTCGGCGCGGGCGCGTTCGCGGTGTGGAAGTTCGTGCTGAACAAGCCGAAGGCCGCGACGAGCGCGGACGATACGAGCGAAGTGAGCGGCAGCGGATCTGGATCTGCGTCGGGCAGCGGCTCGGCGGTCGCGAGCGGAACCGCGGGCAGCGGCTCGGCGGTCGCGAGCGGATCCGCGCCGGGCACGGGCGCGGGCATGGGCACGGGATCGGGCACGGGCGCGGGCACGGGATCGGGCACGGGGTCGGCGCCGGCGGCGCCGACGGCGGTGTTGCACGCGAGCGGTGCGGGCGCGACGGATCTCAAGGCGGCGCAGGCCGGTACGATCTCCGTCGTCGCGGCGGTGGGCACGCAGGTCGCCGCGGGCGAGGTCGTCGTGCGGTTGACGGCGTCGCCGCGCACCGAGTCGAAGGTCGCCGAGATCGACTACGACCTGCAGAAGCGGTATCCGGCGGAGATCAAGCGCAACACCGAGCTCGCGGAGGCGGCGCGCAAGGCCGGCAACGAGGCGCTCGCGAAGCAGTACGACGCCAAGATCGCCGAGCGCCAGCAGCGCATCCAGCAGCGCACCGAAGAGCGCGCGAAGTTCGCGGGCGAGCTCGCGAACCTCGAGATCAAGGCGCCGTCCGCGGGCACGGTGAAGAAGTCGTCGGCGCGCGGCACGCCGGTCAACGCCGGTGATGTCGTCGCGACCCTCGACGGCGGCGGTGGGCTGACCGCGGACCTCGAGATCGCCGGCAACACGTACAAGACCGGCGACACCGTGAAGGTCGCGTCGAAGAAGGCGCCGGATCAGACCGCCGACTGCAGCGTGAGCGCGGTCGCGGGCGCGAAGGTGTCGATCGCGTGCCCCGCCGATAGCGGCTGGGCGGATGGCACCGAGATCACGGTCGCGAAGTAGCGGTCATCCGCCCTTCGACTGCGGGCTCGCTGGCGCTCGCCCTTCGCTCAGGGCAATCGGAGCCCTGGGATCAGAGCATCTTCACCGAGCGCACGGTGAAGATCGTCCCGCCCATGCCGAAGCTCATCTGGTTGCGCTCGACCTGACCGTCGAGCTCCGCGCGCTTGCCGGCCTCGAGGCCCTTGGTGTGGCCGGAGAGCTGGTACTTCTCGCCGTCGTCGGCCTCGAGCAGCCACATGCCGCCCTCGAGATCGGTGTGCTGGATCGTGCCCTTCAGCTTCGACATGCGATGAACCTTAGCATCAGTACGTGAGGTCGTCCTTCACGTAGGCCTTGTCGACCGCGAGCGGCTGATCGTAGACGACGCCGCCGTAGAGATAGACGTAGCGCGCGTAGTTCTCCGCGACCTTCTTCATGTACTCGCGCGTCTGCACGTACGGCACGAGCTCCACGAACTCGTCGATCGATCGATCGCCGTTCTGATCGAGCCACTTCATCACCGGCCGCGGCCCGCTGTTGAACGAGCCGGCGCCGATCGGGATCTGGCCCTTGAACTTCGCGAGCAGGTGCCCGATGTACCAGCTCCCCGTCTGCACGTTGAACTCGGGCTCGTACAAGCGGCCCGCCGCGTACTCGAGCGACAGCGCCGCGGCCACGCGACGCGTCGTCGCCGGGATCATCTGCAAGAGGCCCTGCGCGTCCGCGTACGACAGATCGTGCGGATCGAAGCCCGACTCCTTGCGCATGATCGAATAGAGATAGCCGTCGGGGTTCGCGCCGAGCGCCTGGTACTTCTCGACCAGCGCGCGATACGCGCGCGGATACGCGTTCTCCCACCACACGCGCGCGGGCCCGTCGGGCGGCCCGGCGAGCGCCGCGTCGCCGCGCGCGTCGGCGAGATCGTAGGCGCGCGCGAAGTTGTTCGCGCGATGGTACCGGTCGAACAAGACCGCGAACGCGTCGGCGCGCGGATGACGCCCGAGGTACGCGCTCTCGCCGCGCTGCATCTCCTCGCCCGCCTCGACGGTGAGCCCGGCGGCGAGCAGCTCGTCGACGCGCGTGATGAGATCATCTTTCTCGGCTTTCGGATCGAGCGTGGTCGACACCGCGGCGCCGCGCGCGGCCGGCGTCGTGTCGCCGAACGGGCCCACCTTCACGCCCGCTTCGTCGAGCCGCGCGCGCGCGAGCAGCGCGTACCAGGAGAACGGATACTTCGCGACGATCGCGCGGAAGTCGCTGATCGCCCCGTCGCGATCCGAGAGCTGCTGCTTGCAGCGCGCGACCCAGTACGCGCCCTTGCCGCCCTCGAGCGCGCCGCGATGCTTCGCGAGCTGCTCGAGCTTCGCGCGCGCCTGCGCGAAGTCGCCGAGCAGGTAGTGCGACATGCCGAGGAACCACAGCGCGTCGTCGCTGAACTTCGTCGACGGATACGCCTTCAGCGATGCTTCGAGCGGCGCGATCGCGTCCTTGTAGCGACCGCGGTTGAACTCGAGCCACCCGCTCAAGTACGACGCCTCCTCGGCGTACGCCGAGCGCGGGTACGTCGCGACCACCTTGCGGTACCAGACGATCGCTTCGTCGTCGCGATCGGCGCGCGACAGCGCCCGCGCGCCGTGGAACATCGCCTCCGCTGCGTCGCTCCCCATCTTCGGGTACACGGCGAGCAAGAGCGCGCCCGCATCGGCGTAGCGGCGACGCATCTTGAAGAGCGTCTCGCCGAGCCAGTAGTCGCGCTTGGTCTTCACATCGTCGGTCGCGGTGTCCGAGACGAGCGCGAGCTCCTCGACCGCGTCGTCCCAGAGATGGGCGTCGGTGAGGTGCTGCGCGCGCGCGATGTGCTCGTCGTCGCTGAGCGCGAGCGCGTCGTCGCCGCCGAGCTTGACCAAGATCTCCTCGGCGGCGGTCTCCATCGGATGGCGCGGATAGTCGACGCGGAACGCGTGCAGCGCGGTCTTCTCCGCCGCGCCCGACTTCGTGATCGCGATCCGATAACGCGCGGTGCCGACGTCGCCGTAGTCGCCCGCGTTGGCGCCGGCGACGAGCTTCGCGTACGCGGCCGCCGCCTTCTTGCGCGAGCCGGCGATCCAATCGGCGTCGGCGAGGCGCCACGGCGCGAGCCCCGCGAACCGCGAGCCCTTCATCTTCGCGAGCGCGGTGAACGAGGTGCGCGCGAGCGCGCCGTCGCCGCGCAAGAGCGCGACCTGCCCGCGCAAGAACAAGACGTAGTCGCGATTGACGAGCTTCTTGTCGTCGAGCTTCGCGAGCACGGCGGCCGCGCCGTCGAGGTCACCCCGGTCGTACGCCTCGTACGCGCGGCCGAGCTGCTCCGCCGCCCCCGCGTGCGCCGCGGGCGCCAGCACGAAGATGACAGCAGCCGCGACCAACGCGCGGGTTGCCGCAGCCGCCATGCGCGCAGTATACCGCCGGGCATGGCGTTCCGCGGGCTCGACTACTACGCGATCGACGAGCTGTACTCCGACGAGGAGCGCCTCGTGCGCGACACCGTGCGCGACTTCGTCGACGCGCGCATCATGCCGACGATCGGGAAGCACTGGTCGGCGGGCACGTTCCCGCGCGAGCTGATCCCCGCGTTCGGCGAGATGGGCCTGCTCGGCAGCTCGCTGACCGGCTACGGCTGCGCGGGCACGTCGCCGACCGCGTACGGCCTCATCTGCCAGGAGCTCGAGCGCGGCGACTCCGGCATCCGCAGCTTCTGCAGCGTGCAGTCGTCGCTCGTCATGTATCCGATCTGGGCGTTCGGCTCCGAAGAGCAGAAGCAGCGCTGGCTCCCCGAGATGGCGGCGGGCCGCGCGATCGGATGCTTCGGGCTCACCGAGCCCGACTTCGGATCCAACCCGAGCGGCATGCTCTCCACCGCCGTCAAAGTAGGCACCGGCTACAAGCTCAACGGCACCAAGCGCTGGATCACCAACGGCAACATCGCGGACGTCGCGCTGGTGTGGGCGAAGCTCGACGGCGTCGTGCGCGGCTTCCTCGTCCCGACGACGAGCAAAGGCTTCACCGCGCGGCACATCGACGGCAAGTGGAGCCTCCGCGCGAGCATCACCAGCGAGCTGCACCTGGAAGACGTGATCGTCGGCGACGACGCGGTCCTCCCGGGCGTCTCGGGGATGAAGGGCCCGCTCTCCTGCCTGACGCAGGCGCGCTTCGGCATCTGCTACGGCGCGGTCGGCGCGGCGCTCGCCTGCTACGACGAGGCGCTCTCGTACGCGAAGGATCGCGTCCAGTTCTCGCGCCCGATCGCCGGCTACCAGCTCGTGCAGCAGAAGCTGGTCGACATGGTGCAGGAGATCACGAAGGCGCAGCTGATCTCGTTCCGCCTCGGCCGCTTGAAAGAAGCCGGCAAGCTCCTCCCGACGCAGATCTCGCTCGCGAAGCGCAACAACGTCGCGATGGCGCGCGACATCGCGCGCGACGCGCGCGACATCCTCGGCGCCAACGGCGTCACCGACGAGTACCAGTGCGGCCGCCACATGCTCAACTTGGAGAGCGTGTACACGTACGAAGGTACCCACGACATCCACACGCTCGTCGTCGGACAAGACGTGACCGGGCTGGCCGCGTTCGACGGCTGAGGATCGCATGCCGTACCGCGAGGCCCCCGACATCCCGCCCAACGTGCTGATCGTGAGCGGGCTCGATCCGTCGGGCGGCGCCGGCTTCATCGCCGACGTGCGCGTCGCCGAGCGACACCACGTGCGCCCGGTCGGCGTGATCACCGCGCTCACCGAGCAGAACACCGCGGGCGTGCTCGGCATGCACGACATGCAGGGGCACATCATCGAGTCGCAGCTGCGCTTGCTCCTCGGCGACATCGAGATCCGGGCGGGGAAGATCGGCATGGTCGGCTCCGCGCGCATCGCGCAGGTGATCGGCGACGCGCTCGCGATGACGAACGCGCCGATCGTGTGGGATCCGGTGCTCGCGCCGTCGCGCGGCGGCGGTCCGCTGTTCGAGGGCAACCCGTTCGACGCGATGGCCGCGCTCGCCAGCCACATCACGCTGCTCACGCCGAACACCGACGAGGCGCATCGCTTGACCGGGATCGCGGTCACCGACGAGAAGAGCGCGATCGCGGCGGGCAAGGCGCTGGTCGACAAGTGGGTCTCGGCCGCGCTGATCAAGGGCGGGCACCTGGGCGGCGACGAGGCGGTCGACCTCCTGATCGCCGGGGGCGCCGTGCATCGCCTGGTCGCGCCGCGCGTGCGCGGCCTCGACGTCCACGGCACCGGCTGCGCGCTGTCGACGTCGATCGCGGCGCGCCTCGCGCTCGGCGACGATCTGCTCACCGCGTGCAAGACCGCCAAGCAATTGGTGGCCAAGTGGATCGCGCAGCCGGCGTCTCCCGGGCGAGGATCGCCGGCGGTCCTATGAAGACGATCGCGATCACCGGCGCGACCGGCTACCTCGGCCGGCCGCTCGTCTCGAAGTTGATCGCGCGCGGCGATCGCGTGCTCGCGTTCACGCGCGATCGCGGGCGCGCGCAGCAAGCGCTCGGCGATCGCGATCTCGACGATCGCCTCGACGTGATCGAAGCGGATCTCGAGGGCGAGGGCCCGTGGCAGGAGCACCTCGCCGGCGTCGACGCGGTCGTGCACCTCGCCGGCGAGAACCTCGGCGCCAAGCGCTGGGACGCGCGCGTGAAGCAGATCATCCGCGACTCGCGCGTCGAGTCCGCGCGCCACATCGTCGAGGGCATCGCGGCGCTCGAGCCGGCGCGCCGGCCGAAGGCGATCATCACCGCGAGCGGCGCCGACTACTACGACTGGGTCGACGACGCGCTCGACGACGACGAAGAGTTCGACGAGTCGCAGCCGGCCGGCGGCACGTTCCTGTCGCGCCTGTGCAAGGCGTGGGAGGACGAGTCGGTGCGCGCCGAGGAGCTCGGCGTGCGCGTCGTGCGCATGCGCACCGGCGTCGTGCTCGGGCCCGGCGGCGCGCTCGCGAAGATGACGACGCCGTTCAAGCTGTTCGTCGGCGGCAAGATCGGCAAGGGCACGCAGTGGTTCTCGTGGATCCACCGCGACGACGCGCTCGCCGCGTACACGGCCGCGATCGACGACCCGCGCTACAAGGGGCCGATCAACCTCGTCGCGCCCGAGGCCTCGCGCGCGAAGGACGTCGCGAAGGCGGTCGGGCACGCGCTCCACCGCCCGAGCTGGCTGCCCGTCCCCGGCTTCGCGGTGAAGGCCGCCGCCGGCGAGCTGGCCGAGTACCTCTTGCACGGCCGCAAGGTGATCCCGCGCGCGCTCGAGCAGCTCGGCTTCGCGTTCACGCACCCGCACCTCGAAGAGGCCGTCGCGACCAGCCTCACTCCAGCGTGAAGCTCGCGTGGACGATCGTGATGATGTCCTTGTCGAGGGACGTCGTGTCGTTGTTGCCCTCGTAGTTGGTCGACGTGACGTTGGCGGGGTTGATGTTGATGATGCCCATGTCCGCCGAGCGCAGCTCGCCGATCGACGCGCCGCCCGCCTGCTTGATCATGTTGTCGGCGCGCGTGCGCGCGTCCTTCGCCGCCTCCGCGAGCATCTCGATCTTCAGCTCGCCGAGCTTCGTGTAGAAGTACGCGGGCGGATTCGACGTGATGCTCACGCCCTGATCGAGCAGCGACGAGATCTCGCGCGACACGCGCTCGACGCGGTTCACGTCGGTCGACGCCACGACGATCGTCTGCGTCACCGAGTAGCCGGCGGGTACCTGCTTCTCGATCCGGTCCTGGCCCTTGCCCTCGTAGACGGTGTCGAAGAGCTGCTGGAAGTTGACCGACGACGGGCGGATCTCGTCGGGCTTCACGCCCTGCGCTTGCAGGTACTCGACCGCCTTCGCTTCCTCTTCGCGCAGCTGCTTGGCGGCGTCGGTGCGATCCTTCGCGGTCGCTTCGATCGTCGCGGACCACTCGATCAGATCCGATTTGATCCGGCGCTTCGCGCTGCCCGTCACGTCGATCGTGCGGACCTCCGGTTTCATGCGGACCGCGCGCCACGTGCTCGCGGCGATCCACGTCGACGCGACGACACCCGCGGCGATCGCCGCCATGCCGAGCACGCCGGCCCAACGCGAGACTCGCGCGGGCGGCAGCATGTCGGGCTTCTCCGATGCGACTTGCATGTTCATGTTCGCTCCCTGGCTGGTTTGTCCTCGACCAAACGCGCGTGATGCTTCTGCCATTCCGGTCCATGACGCGGTCCACCTGGACCACGCGTGGTCCACCGCGCGACCGGCCAACTCCGCATGCGCGCGCTCCGTCGAGGTGGCCCCGGCTTTGCGGAAGAGAGCCGCATGGACCTCCAGCTGCGCGGCGACGTCGAGGATCGAGAGTCTGGTTCGACCTCTGCCGAGTCATCGACTCCGGGCAAAGCGACCCAGGTCCAACGCATCGCCGAGCAGGGCGTGAGCGGATCCGGAGGTGCGCTGCCGTTCGCGGATCAGATCGGGTCGAGCTTCGGTCCCGCGCACGCCGACACCGTGCAGGGGATCCGTGCCCACACGGGCGGCGCCGCGACCGCGGCCAGCGAAGACATCGGCGCGAAGGCGTACGCGACCGGCAACAACGTCGCGTTCGCGGGCACGCCGGATCTGCACACCGCCGCGCACGAGGCCGCGCACGTCGTGCAGCAACGACAAGGCGTGCATCTCAAGGGCGGCGTCGGCGAAGCCGGCGATCCGTACGAGCGCCATGCGGACGCGGTCGCCGATCGCGTGAGCGCCGGTCTCAGCGCGGCGTCGCTCCTCGGCGACGCGGGCGGCGCGAGCGCCGCGCCTGCCGTGCAGCTCCACCCCGACGACGACTGGGCGCCCGAGCGAAAGCCGAAGAAGCAGACCGCGCACGACTTCGACGCGGTGATCGGGATGGATCCGCTCGAAGAAGATCGCAAACAGCCGCTCGGCTCCGTCTTCCAGCAGAAGTACTTCATCTCGAACGAGAGCCACGCACCGCGCAGCGGCATGAAGTACGAGTGGTCCCAGCAGCTCGACGGCCGCAAGACCAGCGAGCCCGAGCTGGTGAAGAGCATCGACAAGCAGCACGGCACGAGCGGCACCTCCACGTTCAAGGCACGCGCGTTCGGCGATCGCACGCTCAAGACCTCGTTGTGGACGACGGATGTCTCGTCCTCGCAGGTCAAGGAGCACCACGCCCCCGACGTCCACATCGACGTGCCGCTGCCGAAGGTCGCGCATGTCGGGCTCGACTCGACCAGCGCGAAGTGGGGACAGCGCCCCGTCCTCGACGAGATGAACCTCGGCGACGACTTGATCGTCACCACGCAGTACGACGACCTCGCGATCAAGGAAGGCGAGGGGAAGCTCAGGCTCGAGGGCAATGACTTCACGCAGAAGCAGCCCGCGAAGCTCGTCGCGCCGGGCACCTTGCGCACGGTGCTGGCGCCGGTGCACGCCGGCGCGTCGAAGGGACGCCTGATGCTCGAGGCGCTCGATCACTTCTCGGTGTCGCCCGCCAACGTCGAGGTCAACGTCCACGACCCGAGCGACGAGGCCGACTCCGGGCCGCAGCCTTCGAAGTCCGACGATCACTCGCTCGCCGACAACGCCGTCGAGCAGGCGCTCGGCGCGTGGGACATGCTGACCGAACAGCGTCGCACCGCGGTCCATCAGGTGATGATGGAGTCGCAGAAGGTCGACCCGCCGCCGCCGGCGCCGTGGTGGCATGCGCTGCTCAAGGCCGCGGTCGAGATCGCGCTCGCGTCGCTCACCGGCGGCATCGCGGCGGGCATCGCGGGGGCCGTCGAGGCGAAGTTCCTCGAGCACATCTCGAACGCGGCGGTGAAAGAAGGCGTGAAGGAGTTCGCGAAGACGTTCGTCGAGGAGAGCCTCAACAAGACGATCGAAGCGGCGCACATCGGCGAGAGCGAAGGCGGCAAGAAGGAGGGCGGCGAGAAGGGCGACGCCGAGGAAGGCGCGCCCAAGAAGGGGCTGCCGTCGATCTTCCTCGGCGTCGAGATGACCGCGCTCGCCTTGCAGGCGCACGCGGACGGCAACTTCCACCGCACGCACCTGCGCCATCAGGTCGACGCACTCGAGAAGAAGGAGAAGACGGCCGGCGTGCGCTACGCGATGTCACTCGACCGCGCGATCACCGAGCAAGCGAAGAGCGGCGAGGTCGAGAAGCAGCAGTACATCCACTCGTTCCAGCAGTACAACAACCTGCTCGCGCGCATGAGTCTCGGCACGAATGCGAAGGACAAGTCCGACGTGGGGCAGCTCGCGAAAGCGGGCACCAATCTCGGCGGGCTGGTCGCCGGTGGCGCCGCCAACCTCACGCCCACCTACACCACGCGCATGGAGACGCATCACGACGAGTTCGGCTCGCACCGTGAAGGGACGGTCCACAAGGAAGGTGGCGAAGGGCCCGAGAAGGTTGCCGGCGTGCTCCGGCTCGAGCTCCAAGAGAAGTCGGGCAATGTGAAGATCAAGCGCGCCTTGCTGCCCGGCGTCACGAGCAAGGATTTCGCGGAGACCGTCGCGCTGCGCACTTTGCGAGAGCTTGCGATGAACGTCATCGGTATCATCGATCAGCACGAGAAGGGCGCGGTCGTCGGGAGGAACGAGGCGGGGCAGTACTACGGGTCGTCGCCGAAATCCGACGTGCTCGATCGCATCGCCCACGCGAACACGGAAGGTCCGCTGAGCAACGAGGACGTCGCGAAGTTGATCCTCGACAAGCAGCTCGGCGGCGAGCGCGTCAAGCCGGACATCGAGAGCTGAGCCCTCATGCGCATCCAACGACGAAGCAACGGTCAGGCTCCGAGCGCCGACGCCGACGAGGCGCCGGTCCCCGGCAAGGAGACGCAGGTGCAGCGGCTCGCTGCGCAGGGCGTGAGCGGCAGCGGCGCGGCGATGCCGTTCGCGGATCAGATCGCGTCGAGCTTCGGCGCCGAGCACGCCGACACCGTGCACGGCATCCGCGCGCACACGGGCGGCGCGGCGACGGCGGCGAGCGAAGAGATCGGCGCGAAGGCGTACGCGACCGGCAACAGCGTCGCGTTCGCGGGCGCGCCCGATCTGCACACCGCGGCGCACGAGGCGGCGCACGTCGTGCAGCAACGCCAGGGCGTGCACCTAAAGGGCGGCGTCGGCGCGGACGGCGATCAGTACGAGCGGCACGCCGACGCGGTCGCCGATCGCGTGGTCGCGGGGACGAGCGCGGCCGATCTCCTCGGCGCGCGCGGGGCCGGCGGCGGCGCCGCGGTGCAGCTCAAGGGTCCGCCGAAGAAGGATCCGAAAGCCGAAGCGAAGGCGCACGAAGAGTTCGAGAGCGCGGGACCGATGGTCTGCTACGCGATCGCCGGCGTCTTCCGCGACAGCAACTACATGATGGAGTCGATGCCGTCGAAGTACGTCGACGCGATGCACAAGCTCTATCGCGTCGTGCACGGCGACGGGAAATCCGGCCATCAACACGCGCTCGCGGGCCGCGAGCGCCGCGCGGTCTTCGACGAGGTCTATCCGATCTTCAAGCCGTTCACCGATCTCACCGCGCACTTCGTCGGCGACGAGTACGGCGACATCAACGGGCGGATGAACAGCCTGCGCAACGGCGTGCTGCAGACCGAGGCCTACGATCGCGTCGAGAACGCGATCGTCTTCGGGACGGGCAAGGACCAGCAGGCGATGGACATGCCCGACGACAAGCACCCCGACGAGCAGGCGAAGGCGCTGAAGGGCGTGCTGCCGTCGGTCCGCGCGTCGGCGCTGCGCGCGATCGCCGCCGCGAAGCAGAAGGGCGACGCCGCCGGCATCCACAAGCAGCAGATCGAGCAGCTGGGCGCGACGCTGGAGCTGTTGCAGTTCGGCGAGAGCTTCCTGGGCATGAGCGATCAGGAGCTCCACCTCCACATCGACACGATCAAGGCCAAGGCCTCCGACGTCACCGACAAGGCGTCGTTCGTGAAGAAGGTCGTCTCGTGGACGTCCTACGCGATGAAGGGGACGCTCTCGATCGGCGAGAACCTGATGAAGCTCGTCGGCGACAAGATGATGGCCGTCGAGTGCTCGGAGCTCGCGCAGACGCTGGGCAACGGGATCGGCTCGGTGCTCTCGGTCGTGCAGATCGTCCACGGCATCACGGTCCTGCTCGACGACAACGCGTCGCGCGACGACAAGATCGGCGCCGGCGTCGAGATCGCGGCGGGCGTCGCGTTCCTCGCCGGGGGCTCGGCGGCCTCGATGGCCATCACCGGCCCGTTCATGCTGGTGAAGGGCGCGCAGTACCTCTACAGCGAGGCGGTGATCGGCTGGGACACGGATCTCGTGCGCGGCGCGTTCCAAGAGCTGCAACGCGACGCCGGCATGATCGCGAGGTCGATGGAGCACCTCGCCGCCGCGAAGATCTTGCAGTCGGCCGAGCAGGATCCGGAACGCCGCAAGGCGCTCGCCGATCAGGAGATCGCGCGCACCGACGAGCTCAAGCACAACGTCCTCTCGCTCCTGAGGAACACCGAGCACGTCGAGCACGGCGACATCTACTCGCCCGGCAACATCCAGATCATCTCCGACGCGTTCGCGCACCCGCGCAACACCGCGCCCGGCGCGCAGACGCAGGAGCAGATCATCATCCTCTCGCACCTCGTGTCGCAGCAGATCGCGTGGTGCTTCAAGCGCGGCCCGGCGATCGTGCAGGCGACCGCGTCGAACAAGTCGATCGTCGAGGTCGACGGGATCGAAGAGAAGCTCGAGAAGAACGCGAAGAAGAAGTAGCTAGCGCTCGGGCGACTCGAGCCCGTACTTCTGCACGAGCCGGATCAAGTTGCGCCGCGAGACCTTGAGCTCGGCGGACGCGCGCGTCTTGTTCCAGCGGTTGCGCCGGAGCGCCTCGAGGATCATGCGGCGCTCGAGCGCCTCGACCGCGTCGGGCAGCGAGCTCGGCGCCGCGGTCTCCTCGATCGCCGGCGCGGCGTGGTGGCGGATCCGCGGCGACAGCAGATCTTCCTCGATCACCGGATCGTCGCCCGAGAGCACGACGAG
>DATJIA010000101.1:0-29386 GCA_035493675.1 Kofleriaceae bacterium
CGTGCTCGAAACGGGGCGCAGCGGATTCGGGCGATCGCGCACAGTGCGGGACATGGTTGCCCAAGCGAACGCACTTCCACTGAGACGCCCCGCTGATGTGTCCCAACTGGTCGCCGCCGCGACGATGGCGCTGCGCGACGCCGCCGCGCACCGCGATCTGCTCGCGTACCAAGACGTCGCGAAGTGGTGCGCCGTCGTCGGCGGCGTCGACGCGCGGCTCGAGCGCGCCGCGCTGACGCACGCGATCGAGCTCGTCGATCCGGATATCCTCATCACCGATCTCGCGCAGGCGATGCGTGCGCGGTTGTGCGCGGCGGGCCCGCTGCTGCCGCAGGTGATCGCGTCCGGAGGCTTGCCGTACCTGCTCGTGCTGGTCGGGCTCGACGACGTCGAGCCGCCCGCGGGCGCGATCCGCCGTCCGCTGCCGCCGCGCGTCGCGCGCTTCTACTGGCAGCGGCTGCGCGCGTTCGTCGCGTGGAGCGCTTCGACGTCGTGGATGTAAAAGAGCCACGCGCGCGACCAGAACGAACACGACGGCGGCGCGAAGACCATGCAAGTTGGCAACATGCACGTGCGCAGCACGTTGTCCATCCTCGTCGTGAGTGCGAGCAGTGCGTGCACGCAGACCGCACGCACGCCGAGCGGTCCGATCAAGACGGTCGAGCTCGGCCGAGATCAGGCGAAGCCCGTGCCCAGCCCCGCGATGCCCGGCGTCAACGTCCCCGCGATCAAGGTCGACACCGTCGGCTATCCGCGCGGATGGAAGAAGATGGTCGTCTTCAACACGAAGCCCGAGCACGCGGTGGTGAAGGACGAGCACGGCAAGGTCGTGCTGACGCTGGAACGGTCACGAGACAAGGGGATCGATCCGGCGTCGCAAGATCCGGTGTGGCAGATCGATCTCGAGCTCGACACGCCCGGGCGCTACACGATCGAGGACGGCGCGGCGAAGTCCGATCCGTTCGTGATCGCCGATCACCCGTACGACCGGGCGCTGGTCGCCGGACTGAAGAGCTTCTATTTCCAGCGCACGCGCACCGCGCTCGTGAAGCCGTACGCGACGTGGGAGGGCGACACCTACGAGCGCGCGAAGCCGTCGCACGTGCACAAGGACGTCGGGTGGGATCTGCTCGATTACCCCGACAAGAAGAAGAAGTGGAAGATGGAGGGCGGCTGGCACGACGCGGGCAACTACGACATGTACGTGCCGTCGACCGCGCCGACCGCGTACGCGCTGCTCCTCGCGTACGAGTGGGCGCCCGACGCGTTCGACGACAAGAGCGACAACATCCCGGAGTCGGGCAACGGGATTCCGGACGTCCTCGACGAGACCAAGTGGGGCCTCGTGTGGATCTTGTCGATGCAGGAGCCGAACGGCGTGTTCCGTCATCGCGAGGCGGTGATGGATTCGTCGCCGGAGGTGCCCGCGGATCAGGACACGAGCGTGCGGTGGGTGGCGGGGCCGAGCACGGCGGCGACGGCGAAGGCGGTCGCGGTGCTCGCGCTCGCGTCGCGCATCTACGCCGATCACGACGCGGCGTTCGCGGCGCGATGCAAGGAGGCCGCGAAGAAGGGCTGGGCGTGGCTCGACGAGCACCCCGATCGCGTGATCGCCGACGGCAAGGGCGCCGATCAGCCGCTGTGGGACGACGAGCCCGATCAGACCGACGTCGGCGCGCGCTTGCTCGCCGCCGCCGAGGCGTGGCGCACGTTCCGCGATCCGAAAGCGCTCGAGCTCGCGAAGACCCTCCTGAAGGAGAAGGACACCGAGCCCGACGAGATCGTGAAGGTGTCGTGGGCGAACGTCAGCCGGTGGGCGCTGTGGACGCTCGCCACCGACGACAAGACGCCGGCCGCGCTGCGCGCCGAGGCGCGCGCGCGCATCCTGGCGTCGGCCGCGCTCATGCGCGCGCAGTGGGAGAAGGTCGACGGCTACGCGAGCGTGCAGGCGCCGGTCGACTACTACTGGGCGTCGAACTCGCAGCTGATGGAGAAGGTCCACCTGCTCGCGATGGCGGCGAAGCTCGATCCGTCGCAGAGCTGGTACCTCGAGGCCGCGCGCGATCAGATCCACTGGGTGCTCGGCCGCAACCCGAACGGCTACTCGATGGTCACGCGCGTCGGCAAGGGACCGCCGCGCTTCTATCACATGGAGTGGGGGCATCGAGAGCCACCGCCGCCGGGCTTCCTGATCGGCGGACCGAACGGACAAGAGATGAACGTGCTCGCGCCGAACGCGCCCGCGAAGGCGCTGCTCTGGGACAACCCGCAGCCGCTGCGATCGGGCCTGCCGCCGCACGCGCTGTGGCACTGGCAAGAGACCGATCTGTGGGACGGACACTTCGCGCCCGAGGAAGATTGGAAGAACGGGTGGTGGGCGGTGATCGAGCCCGACATCCTCTACAGCTCGAGCTTCGTGCTCGCGCTCGTGTGCGTCCGATGATCGCGCTCGACGATCAATGGGCGATCGCGTCGTCGGCGCGCGTCGCGCAGCACGGCGACGTGTTGTCGAAGCCCGGCTTCGATACGCGCGATTGGTACGAGACCTCGATCCCCGCGACCGTGCTCGGCACGCTCGTCGATCGCGGCGTCTATCCCGACCCGTATCACGGGACGAACCTGCGCGAGATCCCCGGGCAGGGACCGCCCGCGCAGAACTTCTCGAATCACCCGATGCCGGACGACAGCCCGTTCGGCGTCGCGTGGTGGTTCCGAAAAGAGTTCCGCGTGCCCGCCGACGCCGGCCCGCATCTGCGCCTGCAGCTCGACGGGGTGAACTACCGCGCGCGCGTCTGGCTGAACGGCGCCGTGCTCGCCGACCTGGTCGGCGCGTATCGCGTGCACGAGCTCGACGTCACCGATCGCGTCGTGCGCGATGGGATCAATACGATCGCGATCGAGATCACCGCGCCGTCGCCGTGCGATCTCGCGCTGACCTGGGTCGACTGGAATCCGTCGCCGCCCGACAAGAACATGGGCGTGTGGCGCGACGTGTGGCTGCGCTGGAGCGGACCGGTCGCGCTGCGCGATCCGTTCGTGATCACCAAGCTCGACGGCGGACGCGCGCGCGTGACGATCGCCGGCGACGTGCGCAACGCGAGCGATCGCGCGCAGACCGCCGTGATCCGCGCGAACCTCGACGGTCGCTCGATCGCGACCTCGATCGAGCTGGCGCCGCGCGAGGACAAGCCGTTCTCGATCGAGACGATCGTCGACGAACCGCGCCTCTGGTGGCCGCGCTACATGGGCGAGGCCGCCCTCTACGAGCTCGCGATCGACGTCCACGCCGGCGGCGCGCTGTCCGACTCCGCGCGGTTGGAGGTCGGGCTGCGGGAAGCGACCAGCGAGCTCACCGCCGACGGTCACGCGC
The DNA here is from genome assembly GCA_035493675.1 of Kofleriaceae bacterium. Taxonomy (GTDB): domain Bacteria; phylum Myxococcota_A; class Polyangia; order Haliangiales; family Haliangiaceae; genus JAIOQA01. The sequence continues at coordinate 3,371 of DATJIA010000101.1, forward strand.
TCTACCAGATCAACGGCAAGCCGCTGCTCGTCCGCGGCGCCGGGTGGGCGACCGATCTCATGCTGCGGCGTCAGCCGGATCGCGATCTCGCGCAGCTCGAGTACGTGAAGCAGCTCGGCTTGAACACGATCCGCTTCGAGGGCGCGCTCGAGCGCACCGACTTCCTCGCGTGGTGCGATCGCGAGGGCATCCTCGTGATCGCGGGCTGGTGCTGCTGCGATTGCTGGGAGAAGTGGGATCGCTGGAGCGAGGAGAACCACGTCGTCGGCGCCGAGTCGCTGCGCAGCCAGATCCGGCGCGTGCGGCGTCACCCGTCGATGCTGTCGTGGTGGTACGGCAGCGACTTCCCGCCGCCGCCGCGCGTCGAGCGCAGCTACCTCGCGGTGCTCGCCGAGGAGCGCTGGCCGAATCCGCACCAGTCGAGCGCGGCGAACAAGCCGACCGAGGTGACGGGCAAGAGCGGCCTGAAGATGGAAGGTCCGTACGAGTACGTGCCGCCGAGCTACTGGTACGAGGACACGATCCGCGGCGGCGCGTTCGGGTTCGCGACCGAGATCTCGCCGGGCGCGGCGGTGCCGCCGATCGAGAGCCTCGCGCGCATGCTGCCGCGCGAGCACCTGTGGCCGATCGACGCGGTGTGGGACTTCCACGCCGGCGGTCAGGAGTTCCACACCGTCGGGAGATTCGCGGCCGCGCTCGCGGCGCGCTACGGCGAGGCGTCGAGCGCCGACGAGTTCGCGCAGCTCGCGCAGCTCGTCACCTACGAAGGCCAGCGCGCGATGTTCGAGGCGTACACGCGCAACAAGTACCGCGCGACCGGCGTGATCCAGTGGATGTTGAACAACGCGTGGCCGTCGATGATCTGGCACCTCTACGATCATTACCTGCGGCCCGGCGGCGGCTTCTTCGGGACGCAGAAGGCGTGCGAGCCGTTGCACGTGCAGTACTCGTACGACGATCGATCGGTGGTCGTGACGAACCAGCACGCGCGCGCGTTCGGGGACCTGACCGTGCGCGTGCGGACCCTCGACGGCGAGAAGATCGCGCGCGGCGTCGCGGTCGCCGCCGACGGCAAGACCCACGTGATGACGCTGCCCGCGCTCGAGCGCGACGTGACGTTCGTCGAGCTGCGCCTCGAGCGCGCGGGCGAGATCGTCAGCACGAACTTCTACTGGCTGCCGCGCAAGCCCGACGTGATCGACTACGACAAGGCGTACTGGCTGCACACGCCGACCGCGGAGCACGCGGATCTGTCGGCGGTGCGCCGGTTGCCGGAGGCGCAGCTCGCGGCACGCATGAGGCGCGACGGCGGCGCCGAGCTCACGCTCGAGAACACGTCCGATCAGCTCGCGTTCTTCGTGCAGCTGCGCGCGATCGACGCGCACGGCGACGACGTCCTGCCCATCCTCTGGAGCGACAACTACGTGAGCCTCTTCCCTGGTGATGTGCGGATCTTGCGCGCGACCGCGGTCGGCGGCGGCGCGCTCCCCGAGCACCTCGCGATCGAAGCGCGCGGGATCAACCTGCGCCGGATGATCGTCCTCGACGAGGCCGAGGGCCCCGCGAAGATCCTTCCGCCCGATGCGCAGCGGATCCTCGCGCGCACGGCGGTCGACGTCGCCTACGGAGGTTGCAAATGAAGATCGTGATCGCGATGGTCCTGGTGGGGTGTGCGGCGCAACGCGAGCTGCCGCGCGACGCGCGCACCGGCGGCAACGGCGACGCGTCGGGCTCCAATCCCGATCAACCCGACGCCGACCACAGCGACACCAACTGCGGCGCGTGGCAGGTCGGCACGCTGACCGGCTACAACAACTCGAACCTCGCCGACGATCCGAACGCGGGCAGCGTGATGGAGTTCCGCGGCCTGACCGATCCGTTCTACGACCACGTCGACATGGCGGCGGTCGACATGAGCGACTGGGACGGCGACAAGTACCACTGGATCGACGTCGATCGCGAAGGCGTGATCGGGCGCGTCGGCGTGTGGGACGCGTGCGCCAACGACGATTGCCCCGACGGACAGCAGTGCTGCACCGACAACAAGCAGCTGTTCGCGCAGCCCGGCTACCTCGTCGACGTCGAGACGCGCACGGCCGAGCGGCTGTGGGGTGTGAGCGACGGCGAGGACACGCTGCGCGACAAGATCATGTATCGCGTGTGCGGGACGTTCGATCCGGACGCGATCGCCGAGATGTACGGCGCGCACCGCTGATCAGCGGCCGGCGGCGCCGTACCAATCGGCGGAGCCGGTGCCGACCTTGGTCGTCGTGCCGGTCGATGGATCGATCGTGACGATGTCGCGGCCGAGCGTGAAGCCGACCAGCGTGCCGCCGGCGGTCGCGAGGCCCCACATCCACGGCCGACCGGTCGTGCCGACGATCGTCGTCGCGCCGTTGCTCGTGTCGACCTTCGCGAGGCTGTCGTTGGCGCCGCCCGGGTTGACCGCGGCGACCAGCTTGCCGCCGGCGTACGCGAGATCGCCGCTCGACGCGTGCCCGTTCGAGAAGTGACCGAGCGACGTCATCGCCGCCGTCGACGGATCGATCGCGTAGAGCGATCCGTCGGAGCTCGCGCCGACCAGCGTCTCGTGGTTCGGATCGATCACGCCCTTGGGGACGAACGTGAGCGCGTTCACGCCGTGCGCGAGGCTGCCGAGCAGCGTGCAGCTCGCGTCGGTCGCGCGGCAGCTGTAGAGCTTCGTCGTCGACGCGCCGATCACCGCGCCCGACGGATCGATCGCGATGTCGGCCATCGCGTCGGTGCCGACCTGCGCGGGCCAGCCGAACGCGCCGACCAGCGTCGCGCTGTAGGTCGCCGGATCGATCTTGTAGAGCGAGGTCTGATCGTTCGCGAAGATCACGGCGGTGACGATGCCGCCGTCGATCGGAGGAGGCGGCGCGTCGACGATGCGGCCGTCGACCATCGCGTCGGGGGTCGCGTCCGCGATCGTGAGCGGCGCGTCGGGGCGGATCGACATCCTCGCGTCGATCATCGCGGTCGCATCCCCGCGCGCATCGGGCGGCGGCTCCATCGGCAGCCCCTGCGCGCAGCCCACGATCCCGACGACGATCACCGCGTGACCCCTCACGTCCGGACGGTGCGTCGGTGCGCCCCACCGCCGTGGCGCGCTTCGATCGAAGCTATGGCCGTTTTCGGCGGCGCAGCGCGAGCCCGAACAACAGCGCGATCGCCGGTGAGCCCGCGCCGCTCGCGCCGCTCGCGCTGCATCCGCCCGCGACCACGATCCCGTTCTCGGGCGACCCGAGGTTCGGATCGCCGAGCCCGACCGGCGTGCCCTCGTCGACGAGCGGCGGCGGTCCGAGCGACTTTCCGAACGCGACCAGCTGGTCGCGCGAGCCGTTGAAGACGTCGCCGTCGTTCGCGCTGCCCGGCAACCCGGGCGCGGTGATCGAATCACCCGCGTACTGCCAGAACGCCCAGTTCGGCCACGACGCGGGGATGTTCGGACATTTCGGCGGACCGCCGTTCCACGTCACGTCCCACAGCGGATAGCCGTCGAAGCCGGCGGGCGATCCGAGCAGCGTGTCGAACACGCGCGGCGACGTATAGATGATCGGCGTGATGCCGGTGTCGAGCTTCACGCGCTGGAGGAACGCGAGCGCATCGGCGGCGACGACCTCGGGCGTGTTGTTGTCGAGCACCTCGAGATCGAGCGCGAGGAAGTCGCCGGGCTCGACGCCGCCGGCCTTGTCGATCTCGTCGACGAAGAAGTCGGCCTCGGTCACCGGATCGTCGGGGCTCGAGTGGAAGAAGCAGTACGCGCCGCGCACGACGCCCGCGGCCTTCAGATCCTTCCAGTTGGTCTCGAACTGCGAGGTCACGAAGGTCACGCCTTCGGTCGCCTTCACGATCCCGAAGTCCCAACCACCGGCGGCGAACGCCTGCCAGTCGACGACCTCCGACGAGGTGTCGACGCCGTGCACCGTCGTCGCGCCGGCCGCGCACACGCTGACGCTGGCTTCCTCGTCGGTGCCGTCGGTCGCAGCGACGCCGTTGCACGCGGCGAGCGCGATCACGAGGCCCCAGACCGAGCGCATCCGGGAACGGTCGACCGGATGACCTCGACTGTCAAGACGTCGTTTCGTACGCGTAGCGCCAGGTGTCGGCGCCGCCACGCTGATCGTCGGACTGCGCGACGAGATGTCCGCCGTCGTCCCAGCGGAAGCGGATCACGTGCTCGCCGGTCGATCCCGGCGCGCCGAGCTCGCGGGCGAGCACGAGCCGGCCGTCACTCGACCACTCGCATTCGACGACGATGCGCGCGCCGTCCCACTCCGACACCGAGCGCCTCATGCGCCCGTGCTCGTCGAGCGCGACCTCGCGGCGCACGATCACGCGCTGCCGCGCCGCCTCCACGATCTCGAGCCGCCGGCCGTCGTCGGACCAACGCCAGGTCTCGACCGGACCTTCGGATCGACCGGGCCCGCGCTCGTGGCGCACCTCGATCGGACGATCGCCCGACCACGTCCACCGCAGCTCCTCGACCGGCCCCTCGTCGGGATCCTCGTCGAAGATCTCGATCCGATCGAGACGCTCGGCGGTCCAGTGGTAGACCTCGCGGCGCTGCACCGGGTTGTCGCCGATCCGCACGCTCCGCTCGGCGAGCCGTCGATCATCGAGCCACGCGAGCTCGACGTTCCACACCGGATCGCCGGTGCTCGCGATCGCGCGCGGCCGTCCCGCGCCGATGCCCATCGGCCACCGCTTCGACGTCAGCGCGGAGAGGCCCTCGATGTCGAGCGCGGGAATCAGGCCCAATTGGAACGCTCCTCCATGATGAGGTGGTTGTTGTCCTTCGCCTTCTCGGCGACGTCGGTCATCATCGTGTCCGTGACGTGATAGTCGCCCGACGTGATCGACTTCTGCTGCGCGATCGCGAGCTGCTGGTACCACGTCGTCTCGAGCTGCTGCAACGCGGGCAGGAGCGCGGGCAACATCACGTCCTTCATGCTCCCGTAGACCTTCTTCATCGCGGCGGGGATCGCGGTCGACAGCTTGCCCGCGTTGGCGCGCAGCCAGTCGAGCGGATCGTTCGTCGGCGACGGCACCGCCGCGTTCGTGAAGACCGGATCGTTCTTGGCGTTCTTGATCGCGTCGACCGCCTGCCAATAGCCGTCCGCGGTCGGCCCGGCTTCTTCGGACAGCGCGTCCTTGAACCACTGGTGCACGGTGCCGCCCTGGGTGGGCTGCTCGTCCTCTTCATCGACCTCCTGGACGATGGGCGCGATGTGCAGGCCGACGCCGCGTCGATGCGTGACGGCCGCGATCAGGATCGCCGGCATGCCGCCGCCGCGACGGCCGCTCTCGTCGAGCTTGCCGACCGTGATGTTCGCGACGCGGTCGACGTACGTCTTGGACGAATCCATCGTGAGCCCGAGCTCGTTCTCGAGCACGCCGACGACGTCGGCCGTGCGCGGCTCCGGGAACGGCCGCTTCTTGTGGTCCATCTCGAAGTACTGCACGAGCAGGAACTGGGTCGTGTGGTGCGATTGACGATCCGGCGAGCCGTGGTGGGTGCCGTCGCGGTGCTCGCCGATCCACAAGGCCCACTTGGTGGACGAGCTCGGCGGCGTGCCCTTGCCGTACCAGAACGACTTCGCGTCGGGCAGCGTCATCCCCGCGGTCTTGCCCGCGGCGGTGTTGATCTGCTGCATGAACTTCCCGTCGAGCGCGAAGCTGTTCTCGTCCCACGTGCCGTCGGTGTAGCCGCGCGCGAACATCAGGATCCGGACGTTCGCGCGCAGGTTGGCGTTGTCGGTCGAGAAGGTCGACATCAACGCGTCCCACAGCGGCTTGCCGGCCTTGTCCTCGGGGATCAGCGCGAGGTTCATCGCGCGTAGCTCCGCGTGCTCGATCGGTGCCGCGGTGTTGAACGACTGGTCCGGGTTCTTCGCGAAGTCGATCGCGATGTCGCAGCCGGTGGCGCCCGCGATGAAGCGGATCAACTTCATGCGGAAGGTCTCCACCTTCAGGTGCTTCATCGGGCTCTCGTTCGAGTCGTCGCGCAGCTTCTCGGTCTCGCTCGCTTGCTCCGCGAGGTCCTCGATCGCGTCCGAGATGATCGGCGCGCATTGCTCGAGCCACGCCTTGATCTTGTCGGCGACCGGACCGAACGTCTTGCGCTCGCTGTCCTGGATGCTCGACTCGCCGAAGTCCTCGATCCACTTCGTCAGCCCGGGGCCGACGTTCTTGACGTGGTCGCGCACCTCCTTCGCGATCAGCACGCCGTCGGTGCCGCTGCCGGTCGCCTCGACCCGCTGGATCTCCTTCTTCGCGCGCTCGAGGTGCGTGAGGTAGTCGACGAAGCGCTGCCCGAAGGTGAGCATGTCGGGCTGGTAGCCGCGCGTGCGCATCGGCGGGATGTACGCCGGCGTCGTGCGCGTGCTGACGCGATGGGCGGTCTCTTCGGCGGCGGGATCGATCCGCAAGCCGCGGCCGGGCTCGCCGGTCTGGGCGACGCCGGCGCTGCCGAACGGGCGCGGCCCGGTCTGCTGCAGCACGTGCACGAGCTCGTGGCGCATCACGCGATCGCCGGTGTCGCTGTCCGGCGTGACGTCGGGCGCGAGCAGGATGTGGCTGCCGGTGGTCAGCGCGCGCGCGCCGGCCGCGCGCGTCGCGCGCATCGCGTCGGTGCCGGTGTGCACGCGCACGTGCGAGAGGTCCTGGCCGAACTGGCGCTCGAAGCCGGCGCGCGCGTCGTCGTCGAGCGGCCGGCCGCCGGCGAGCTCGATGCGCGCGAAGCCCGGCTCGGGGCCGCTGCCCGTGCGCGGCATCGCGGCGGTGTCGAGGAACTGATCGCCTTCCTTCTCGATCGAGATCGGTTTCGGCTTCGGGAGGTGATCGTCGTGCCACGGGATGGCGTCGTAGATCCACGAGAGCAGGTCCCAGACGTAGCCCTGCGCCGTCTCGAGGTACGGCTTGAGCAGCACGTCGATGAAGTTGAGCCACTTGCCGAGCTCGACGGTCGGGTCGAAGTGCAGGGCGCCGACGATGCCGTCGGCGATCGTCTTGGTCACGTCGTCCCACGCGCCGAGCTGCTGCAGGACCGCCTTGACGACGTCGTAGGCGAGCGCGTACTTGCCGCCGAGCTCCTTCGCGACCAGATCGAGCGCGAAGCCGACGACGTCGTCCATCGTCAAGAGCTGGAGCGGGACGCGGATCGCGCCGATCGCGTCCACGATCCCCATGAACCGATCCTTGATGAAGCCGAACACGATCTGGTCGATCGGCTTGTCGCCGCTGAGGACGTCCTTGATGTCGTCGATGATGCGGATGTTGTCGGCGACCACGCCGAGCACGCGCGCGAGCAGGAGGTGCTCGAGGACGAACGCCTGCACGTCGTCGCGGATGTCGTGACCGAACGAGACGACGCGGCCGAGCGCGCCGGCGATGCCGCGGCCGAGCGCCTCGAGGCGGCGCAGCACGCGGCCGATGCGGCTGTTGCTCGCGTGCGGGGTCCCGTGCGCCGGGATCAGCGAGCGGATCTTGGTGAGGAAGTCGAGGTTCGGGTTGAGGAGCAGGTTGGTGAGGACGCCCTCGAGCGAGAAGCTGTCCTTGATCGTGTCCCACGCGGTCTCGAGCGTCTTGCCCGGGTCCTGGATGAACGCGACCGCGAGATCGATCCAGTCCTTGCTCGCGATCACGAGCTTGACGATCGACATGATGCGCGCGACCTCGGCCGCCTCGCCCTCGACGGGGATCAGGTCGAGGATGTCGAGCGCGAGCCCGACCGCGAACATCATCCCGGACTCGAGCGTGTCGGCGAGCTCCTGGAGCTGCTCGATCGTCGACATGCGCATGACGGCGAACGCGAGCTCGCGCAGCACGTCGTCGCCGGCGTCGTCGTTCTTGATCACCATCGTGTCTCCGTCCTTGGAGACACGCATCAGCTCCTTGGTGCCGTCGAAGTCCTGCACCTGACCGTTGATCTTGAGGATCGACTTCTTGATCGGCTTCAGCGCGCGGCCGCGCTTCACCGACGGGTGGTAGCGGAACGTCTCGAAGACGCCGAGGATCTCCCACGTGATGCCGTCGATGCGGATCGAGTGACCGGGCCCGAACTGGCGCGACATGTCGAGCTCGGTGACGTAGCCCGAGTTCTCGATCGTGCCGTCGCCACCGTACGCGTCGATGCCGAAGCTCTCCTGGTTCGCGGTGATCGCCTCGAGCAGACCGTCGTACGTGTGCTGGAGATCGGGCAGGTTGGTCTGGATCCACGTCGACGCCGGACGCTCGTCGTCGCGCAGCCACGGATCGAGCGCCGGAGACTTCGCGAGGAACCCGAGCGTCTCCTCGATCACGGGCATCCACGTGACGGCGACGCCGAGGTCCCACCCGCGCATGTTCCATTTGCCGTCGTCCTCGACGACCAGCTTGTCGCGCAGCTTCGGCGCGATGCGGAGCAAGGCGGCCGCCTGATGAGGTGCGCGCTCGTCGTCGAGGATCCGGTTGAGCAGGCCGTTGTAGAGGGCGTCGAGCGCGTCCTCGGCGGCGAGCCGCTCCTCCTCCTTCCGATCGTTGAGCTCCTTGATCTGGGCCTTGTCGCCGATGTTCGCGTTGTAGACGTACGCGTCGAGCAGCGGCAGCACGTAGACGCGGCAGATGCGCTCGCGCTCGTGGACGAAGGCCGCGCGCTGGCGATCCTGCATCTGGTTCGCCGACTGCACCTTCTCCTTCTCGAGCGTGCCGGTGAAGCCGACCGCGGCGAGGAGGTCGCCGAGCTGGCTGCGGCGGGAGAACGCGACCGCGATCACGCGGGACCACAGCGCGAGCCACGAATCGTCCGCGAGTGCATCGACGTCGATCGCGGTCAACGCGGTCGCGCTGGAGCCGGCGTCCTGCGACGAGAAGCGCGCGATCGTGTCGTCGATCGTCGTCACGTGGCGGAACTTCTTGTTGCGCTCCTCCCACACCGCGGCGGGGACATCCCACGCGAGCCGCCGGAACCACTTGATCCACGTGTCGGCGTCGTAGCCGGCGAGGTCCTGCTCGGTGGGGACGGGCTCGGGCGCGACGACGTCGGTGGTCGCGAGCTCGGCGAGCCGCGCGTTGATCTCGGGGATCGTCTTCAGCTCGCCGGCGCGCTTGCGCTCGAGCGCGATCGCCCAGCTGCTCGGATCGGCCGTCGTGAGCCGCACCCACCACGTCCACCACGTCGCGTCGTCCATCTTCGCGAGCTCGTCCGAGGTCGGCGGCGTGACGCCCGCCTGCGGATCGACCGCGGCGTAGTGCGCGAGCAGATCGTCGACCTCCTTCACGCCGCGCAGGCGCGACGCGATCCGCATCAGATCCGGGATGCGCCACAGCACGAGATCCGGGTCGCGTTGGTTGACGGGGACCAGCCAGTACTTCCACGGCTCGACGAGGACGCGCGTGATCGGGTGCTGCTGGATGAGCTGCCACATCGGCGTGCGCAGCGGCTCGGTCGCGGACGTGACCTCGCGACCGTCGATCCCGAGGTAGAGGAAGCCGTCGGGCGGGATCTTGAAGCGCAGCGGCTGCAGGTCCGAGTCCTGCTCGGCGTCGTGGGCCTGGTTGATGATCGGCACCTGATCGAGCGCGAAGCGTTGTCCTTCGCTGCCGCCGAGCAACGTGTCGATGCGGTCGCTGATCCGGCGGTAGCGATCGCCCTGGAAGAAGAGCACGAGCTGCTCGGGCGAGAGCTCTTCGAGGTACTGGATCGGCGAGCCCTGCATGTCCTTCGCGAGCTGCGAGATCGGCGCGTTCCGATCGGCGGTCCAGTCCTGCGCGATCGCGAGCACGTCGTCGGTCTGCTTGGTCTTGGCGGTCAGCGTTTCGTCGGCGGTGAGGATCGGACGCAGCCGCTCCGCGAGATCGTCGAGCCCGGCGTCGTCGGCGATCTCGATCAGCGTCATCGCGACGTGCGCGCGGTGCATCACGCGGACGTCGTCGCCCGCCCAGTTGGTGATGCCGAGCGCCTTGACCTGATCCTCCCGGGCCTTCTTGAAGTCGGTGTCCGCGGCCGTGGTGTAGCCGTCCATCTGTGCGCGGTACGCGGTCAGTCGCGCGATCAACCAGGTCGCCTGCGCGAGATAGACCCCCTGATCGCCGAGGCCGCTCGCGTCGAAGCGGATCGGATGATCCTTGATGTTCCACGCGCCGCTGGCGCGCAGGACGAGCGCGCCCTGGATCGCGAGGATCTTGTTGTCGACGAACGAGATCGCGGTGTCGATGCGCGCGCGGTACGCGGTGGGGCCGGGCAGCGAGCCGTCGGTCTCGCGCGCGTAGAGCGCGTTCGCGTGCCCGAGCAGATCCTTCGCGAGGCCGGGGAACGGCTCGGGCTTGCTGTACCCGATCCCGTGCAACGTCATGTCGTCGAGCCCGCGCGCGGCGGCGCGCTTGTCGTCGGCGTGGCGCGCGACCGCGCCGGCGAGATCGCCGAGGCCCCACGCGTCGAGGACGTACGCCGCTGCGGCGCCGAGCGCGGGCGCCCAGTCGCGCACGAGCAGGTAGCGCGCCTCCGCGATGCCGGGGATGACGGCGGTGTCGGCGCGGATCGCGTCGGCCTTGTCGGCGACCGCCTTGGCCCAGCCGACGACGTTCGACGCGACCGTGATCCGCTCGTCGAGCTTGGCGTCGTCGGTCATCGCGAGGCGGCGACCGTCGGTCGGCGGCGCGAGCACCGACACGCGATACTGCTCGAGCGTGTAGATCGTCTGGAGCGCGGAGATCACGAGCTCGCCCGCCGCGTAGGTGCCGTCGGTGCGCGCCTTCGAGACCAGCGCGTCGAGATCGTCGACGAGGAGGCTGCGCTTGGTCGCGTCGTCGTCGTCGTGGATCGGCAGCGGCTGCACCTGCGCGAAGGTGCCGAACAAGTACGCGACGGTCAGCGCGAGCGCCTTGTTCGGGCGCGCCTCGCCGAGCAAGGGCAGCTTGTCCCAGAGCTCGGCGATCCGATCGAGCACGTGATCGACGCCGACCTTGGTGACGTAGCGGGTATAGACCTCGGGCTCGAGGACGTAGGCCTCGATCGTGTCGTAGCGCTCGAGGATGCGGACGGCGGCGGAGAGTTGCTTGTGCACCTTCAGGCCGTCGTAGAGCGCGGAGCGCGCGAGCGGCGCCAGGTCGCCGAGCGCGAGCGACAGCGTCATCCCCGACGCGAACGCCGGATCCGCGCGGTCGGACAGGACCGCTTGCGCGCGCTCCTTCCAGAACGCCGTCGGCGACGCCGCGGCGCCGAGCGCGTTCGAGAGCGCGGCGATCTGATCGACCGACGCGCTGTCGCCGCGCGCCTGCGCGGTCGCCGACCAGGAGGTGAGCAGCTCTTGATCGCTGAACGCGTTGGGCGTGGCGGAGAACGGCGCGTCCCAGGCGAGCGGCTCCTCGGACCCGAACCGATCGGTCGCGGCGATGCGCCCGTCGGCGGCCGGCCGGCCGGTCTGTTGCAGCACGTGCGCGATCTCGTGGACCAGCACCGGCCAGGTGTGAGGCGCCTCGACGGCCTCGCCGACGCCGAGGTGCACGTGCGTCCCGCTGGCGAGACCGCGGATGCCGCGCGTCGCGGCCGCGGCGGCGGGGCCCTGGTGAACGCGGACCGCCGCGAGATCAGCGCCGAAGACGCGCTCGAGCCGATCTCGGAGACCGCACGGCAGCGGCCGGCCGACGCCGCCGAGATCGCGCGCGGGGAGCGCCGGCGACAGCTCGTTCGGGCGAACGCGCGTGCCGCGACGCGCGTGGGAGGTCGCGCGATCTGCCTCGCCCTCGAGCCGCGCGCGCGACGCGCGCGCGGACGGCGACGACGGTGGGACCGCCTTCCTCATTCTCCCGCGCGACTCTATCACTCACGCCGAGCGCAGATCCCAGGGCGAGCTTCCGCTGCGCGCCGCACCGGATCGTCGCCGATCTGTCGGGCGCCGCCGGCCGCGAGGTGCGGGTCGCCGAGACCATGTTCGTGCAGGTGCTCGTGTCTCCACGATCGCTCCGCCTCGCGCTGCCCGCGGGCTGATCACATCCGCGTCGACTGCGAGACGGTCTTGCTCGTGTTGACGCCGACGTTGCCGTTCGCGAGCAGACACATCTCGTAGTGGACGAGGCCGGTGAAGACCGGGCCCGAGATGACGTCGCCGTCGAACGTGAACTTCGCGCCGTGGCGCGGGCACAGGAAGACGCCGCTCGAGACGTTGTTGGTCGCGCCCTCGTGCGTGCACTTCGACGACAGCGCGTAGAGGCCGCCGCTGTCGCGCACGACGTAGAACTTGCTGCCGATCAATTTCGGCGAGCCCGACGCGAAGCTCGATGGCGGCGCGCCGCAGTCGGTCGGCGTCGACGAGCACGTCGGGCCGCTGTTCGCGTCGGGCGTCGGGTGCGCGTCGGGCAGCGGCTTCGCGTCGGGCGTGCCCGGCTTGGCGTCGGGCGCCGGCTTTGCGTCGGGCGTTCCCGGGCGCGCGTCGGGATCCGAAGCATCGGGTGGATCCTGATCCGGCGCGTCGGGTGAATCGCCGAGGGGCCCGGTCGCGACCGGCGGCGCCGTGCTCGGCGCGCAGCTCGCCAGGAGTACGAGCCCTGCACACCCCGCGCAGAATTCGCGTCGCGAGATCTCGATCAACTCGACGGCTCGCTTCATGCGAGCAGAGAACACGAATACTTCGCGCGCGTCGCGAGCGCGAGCATGACAGTCGCTCTCGCAGCACGCGTGCGGATCCGGCGCACTTGTCAGAAGACCGTCAGGTTAGTGCACGATTCTCACAGACCTGCGAACCGTACATCCCGATGCGTTGATCGCATGTCAAACCATGCGAGCGCGGCCATCGTGGTCAGTGCGCACTCGGAGGTGAATATCCGCTCATGCGTAATCGCATCCTGTTGCTCATCCCGATCTTCTCGATCGCCTTCGCACTGTCGGCCGCGCCGCGCGCGCACGCCGGCGTGAAGGAAGGCGATCGCTTCGTCGAGCTCGACGGCGCCAAGACCGCCGACGGCAAGACGTTCAAGTTGTCCGCGCTGTCCGGCAAGTGGGTGCTGTACACGTTCGGCGCGAAGTGGTGCGCGCCGTGCCACAAGGAGCTGCCCGCGTGGGACAAGGTGGCGCCGAAGTTCGCCGGCAAGGTCCTGTTCGTCGCGGTCAACATCAACAACGATCCGAGCGAGGGCAAGTCGTTCGTCCAGTCGTTGGGCTTGAAGCACCTGTTCCCGGTGTACCTGCCCGCCGACAAGAGCGAGGCGATGAAGAAGTACGACCCCGACCACATGCCGTCGACGTTCCTGATCGATCCGAAGGGCGTCGTGCGCTTGATCGAATACGGCTACGAGAAGGGCAACGAGGACAAGCTCGCCGCGAAGATCGACGAGCTGATGAAGGGCGCGTGACCGGGATGCGCGCGCGTCGTGCGTTCCAGCTCGTGATCGCGATCGCGGTGATCGCGATCCCGGCGATCGCGTTCGCCGCCACCTGCAGCGACGGCGGCGGCGGCTCGTTCGCCGAGGTCCGCGAGCACGGCTGGTCGGCCGCGTACATCACCGCGTTCGGCGCGGGCTTCGCGACGTCGCTCACGCCGTGCGTCTATCCGATGATCCCGATCGTCCTCGGCATCTTCGGCGCGCGCGGCAAGAACGTCTCGCGCTGGAAGGCGATCGCGCTCGCGTCGCTCTACGTGCTCGGCATGGGCCTCACGTTCGCATCGCTCGGCGTGGTCTTCGCGCTGCTCGGCACCAAGTCGGGCACGCTGCTCGCCGATCCGCGCTTCGTGATCCCGATCGTGATCCTCTACGTCGCGCTCGCCGCGTCGATGTTCGGCGCGTTCGAGCTGAACCTGCCGGCGTCGTGGCAGGCGAAGCTGTCGTCGGTCGGCGGGCAGGGCTATCGCGGCGCGTTCGCGATGGGGCTGGTCGGCGGCTTCACCGCCGCGCCGTGCACCGGGCCGTTCCTCGGCGGGCTCCTCATGTTCGTCACGCAGTCGCACGACGTCGCGATCGGCGGCTCGCTGCTGTTCACCTACGCGATCGGCATGGGCGTGCTCTTCTTCGTGCTCGCCGCGTTCGCGATCTCGCTGCCGAAGAGCGGGCGATGGATGGAGTGGGTGAAGTCGATCGGCGGCGTCGCGCTGCTCGCGGTCGCGCTCTACTTCCTGCGCCCGCTGGTGCCCGCCATTCGCGAATGGGGCGCGCACGACGTCGGCTTCTTGCTCGGCGCGGTCGCGGTGACCGCGCTCGGCCTGGGGCTCGGCGCGATCCACCTCTCGTTCCACGACGGCCCGAAGATCAAGGCGCGCAAGGCCGCCGCGGTCGCGCTCGCCGTCGCCGGCAGCTTCTCGATCGTCAGCTACTTCCTCGCGGTCACGCGCGAGCTGCCGTGGGTGCGCAACGACGAGCCGGCCGCGTTCGCGCAGGCGAAGGCCGCGAAGAAGGGCGTGATGATCGATTTCGGCGCGACCTGGTGCGGCGCCTGCAACGAGCTCGAGCACACCTTCGCCGCCGACGGCGTCGCCGAGGGCATCACGGCCGAGTTCGTGCCGCTCAAGCTCGACGTGTCGAAGGGCACCGAGGCCGACGCGGCGCTCCAGGAGAAGTACGGCGCCGAGACGCTGCCCGCGGTCATCTTCCTCGACGATCAGGGCCACGAGCTCGGGCGCGTCAGTGAATATGTTGCGCCCGACGACTTCCATTGCGTGCTCGATCACGCCGCGCAAGAGGTCGCCCAGCGAAAGAAGCGCCTCACGATGCGTTGACGATCGCGCGAGCACGGCCACAGTCATAGAGAGATGCGCGCGACGTTGTTCCTCGTAGCCCTCTTCGCCGCGTGCAAGACCGTGCCGGCGTATCAGCGCGAGACGCTCGCGAAGCCGGTGATGTCGCTCGATCCCGAGCCGCGCGCCGACGCGCTCCGTCAGCACGTGCTGGTCACGCGCGAAGGATCGGTCGGCGGCTTCGGCGGAGGAGGAGGCGGTTGCGGCTGCAACTGATCCTCGCGGCGCTCGTGCTCGGCGCGCTGGCCGGACGCGCGCGCGCACAAGACGCCGAGCATCCGACCGAGGTCGGCGTCGACACGCTCGTCTACACCGACACCGACAACGTGATCGTCTCGAGCACGACCGCGGGCGCGCAGGCGAAGCTCGACGACGACGGCAGCGAGGTCCACGCGAGCGCGCTGGTCGACGCGGTGACCGCGGCGTCGGTCGACGTCATCACCGAGGCGACGCCGCGCTTCACCGAGGTACGCGAAGAGGCCGACGTCGGCGGCTCGTGGGCGCACGGCACGTGGATCCCGTCGGCGCGCTACCGCTTCTCGCACGAGCCCGACTACCTGTCGAACGGCGCCGGCCTGCGCCTGCAGCACCGGCTCGGCACCGACACCACGATCGACGGCGGCTACGACCTCACCTACGATCTCGTCAGCCGCAGCGGCACGCCGCTCGCGATCTTCCAGCGCACGCTGGTCACGCACGCCGCCGATCTCAGCCTCTCGCAGGTGATCGACGACAAGACCGTCGTGCGGGTCGCGTACTCGCTCACCGCGCAGTCCGGATATCTCGAGAAGCCGTATCGCTACGTGCCGCTGTTCGACGCGGCCGGCGTGGCGGCGGCGTCGGCGGACGGCATGACGCTCGGCCTCGACACCTTCGGTCGCTATCGCCTGCCCGAGCGTCCCGCCGAGGAGGTGCCCGATCTGCGCCTGCGCAACGCGCTCGCCGTGCGCGCGGTGCGCTGGGTCGATCTGATCGGCGGAGCGATCCGCGGCGACTATCGGCTCTACCTCGACGACTGGGGCATCCGCTCGCACACCGGGGAGCTGTCGGTGCGCCGCGAGCGCGATCGCCGCGAGTGGTCGCTCACCGAGCGCCTCTACGAGCAGACCGCCGCCGACTTCTGGCGGCGCACCTACGTCGTCGAGGACGGCGCGATCCCGCGGTACCGCACCGTCGATCGCGATCTCTCGCACTTCGTCGCGAACACCGCCGAGCTCGGCTTCCACGATCAGTACGATCGATGGTCCTGGTACGCGACCGCCGGGGTCATGTACACGAAGTACTTCGACTACCTGTTCCTCGATCACCGCTTCGCGATCCTCGCGGGCGCGGGCGTGAAGGTGGACCTGTGAAGGCGGCGGCGTGCTTCGCGTGCGCGTGCGTGCTGATCGCGTGCATCGGCCAGACGCCCGAGGACCAGGAGCGCGACGCGGTCGTGTCGATCGGACCCCACGGCCCCGAGCACAACCCGGGCTCGCCGTGCCTGCTCTGCCACGACTTCGGCCTGGCGGGCACGATCTATCGCCGCGCCGCCGACGAGAACGGCGTCGCGGGCGTGACGGTGACGATGACCGACGCGACCGGCCGCGTGTTCACCGAGGTGTCGAACGCGACCGGCAACTTCTACACGAACGACGCGCCGACCTATCCGGTGCACGTCGAGATCTCGATGGGCGGTGTGAAGCAGCCGATGCGCAACGTGGTCCATCAATGGGGTAGCTGCGCCGAGTGCCATCGACCCGATGCCGGCGCGTCGTCGGCGGGGCGCATCTTCTTGGAGAAGACGCCGTGAGGCGCGCGCTCGTCGCGATCGTGCTCGTCGCGTGCAGCGGGCCCTCGCCGGGGACCACGAACGCGCCGCGCGCGCTCGATCAGGCCGCGTACGATCGCGACGTGCAACCGATCGTCGAGGCGCGCTGCGCGACGCTCGACTGCCACGGCCACTTCGATCGCCCGCTGCGGCTCTACGCCGAGACCGGCCTGCGCCGCTCCGACGAGCTGCGCGGCCTGCCGATCACCGCGCAGGAGCTCGCCGACAACGTCGCGGCCGCCGCGGCGATCGACGACAGCCTGATCCTCGACAAGGCGCTCGGCGCGATGAAGCACACCGGCGGCGCGCTGTTCACCGGTACCGACGATCCGCAGTACGTCTGCGTGCGCGGCTGGCTCGTGGGCGCGAGCGCCGACGCCGCCGTCGCGTCCGCGTGCGCGATCGCGGCGACGCAGGTCGCGTTGCCGCCGCCGTGAGCGCCCACGAGATACGATACGGCGTGCGCGCGAGTACGGTGCGGCGGCGCTGAACGTCACGCTCGCGCTCGTCATCGTCGCCGGCTGAAGGGGAAGGACAGCGCCGCGCCCGCGGCGGAATCGGCGTTCGATGCGGCAGCGGCGCGCGCGCGGCAAGCGCGGCCTCGGCCTCTACTTCTGCCGGCTCGTGTGCGAGGCGCACGGAGGCTCGATCGCTCATCGCGAGGACGCCGGCGGCCCGACGTTCTCGCTCCGCTTGACGGGACCGCCGCTCGGCTGAGCCTCGTCGTGCGCGGGCGTCGCCGGTCCGAGCAGATCTTCGAGGAAGAACGCGGCGAGATCGTGGCGTCCTTCGAGTCCCGCCTTCTTGTAGATCGAGCGCGCCTGCTGCCGGACGGTCGCCTCGCTGACGCCGCGCACCTCGGCGACCTCCTTGTGGCTGAGGCCTTTCAAGAGCAGGAGCGCGATCTCTTTCTCGGCGGGCGTGAGTGCCCATTGATCGAGCTGTCGGTCGATCGCGGCGCCGAGCCCCGCGATGAGATCGCGCGCCTCGTCACGCCACCGAGCGGCGTCGGCGCGGGAGGCTTCGAGGTGGCGGGAAAGCGCGTCGGCCTGTCGCGACAGCGCGCGCGCCTCGCGGGCGAGCGCGCGATGGCGCGACGTCATCCACATGGCGCCGCCGAGGGCGACCGCCGCGCTGCCGCCCTCGATCAACGCGTGCCGCACACTCGTCCCTTCACCGAGGTCCGCGATCAGATCGAGCACCGCGAGCGCGGCGATCGCCGCGAAGATCACGGCGAGGCCGGCCGCGACGACGCGCTCGCGACTGTCGTCCGTCGTATGCACGCTATCCAACCACGCGGATCTGCGATCGCATCACATCCGTAGTATGGACCGCGGCGCATCGGTGACGCATCCACGGAGGAGCCTCGAAAGGAGCCCTCCGTGTCCGAACCGTCCCCGAACGTTCCTCGCCGCACGATCATCGCCATCGCGATCGCGTCCGGCGCCGTCACCATCGCGATCGCCACCACCATGGGTGCGATCACCGGCTACATCGGTCATCGCAGCGCGCCTGCGGTCGCCGAGGCACAGCCGCCGCTCGCAGAACCGGCACCGCCGCCGACCACCGTGCTGGTCCCGATCCAGCCGGCGCCGAGCGCAACGGCTGCGCCCGAGTCGCAAGCGCTGCCGCCGAGCGCGATCGACGACTCGCTCCTGACGTACACGGCGGATCCTCCCCGCTTCGCGCACGAGGATCACGACGATCTCGAGCGCGGTCATCATCACCACGATCACGATCGCGACGATCGCGACGAGGAGGGCGACGATGACTGATCCTCCTCGCGCGCGCGTCAAGCCGGGCGCTCGCATCGGATGGTCGTCGCTCGAGTGGCGCGCGTATCTCGCGACCGCGCTCGCGACGGTCTACGCCGGAGTTTGGCTGGCGGCCGCGCCATCGGCGGCGTCATCGCCGGCCCGCGAGCCGCCCGCCGAGCCGCCCGCGAACGCGCCGTCGGCACCGACGGTCTGGCTGGAGGATCTCCCGGCGGCGGCCAGGCCATCGATCGCCATTCCGCCCGGGTGGGTGCTCGCGAGCCGGACCGCGCCCGCGCCGCAGAGCGTCGTCGCGCCGGCGCCGCGCGTCCGCGCGACGCCGCGCCCCGCGCGCCCGATCCGGATCCGCACGCGGAGCTCGTGATGCAGACCTTCCGCGCGATGAACACCGACGTCACCGTCGTCGCGCCGGGACGCGACGACGTCGTCGAGCGCACGCTCGCCGCCGAGGTCGCGGCGATCTTCGAGGCGAGCGAGCGCCGCTTCAGCCGGTTCCGCGCCGACAGCGAGCTGTCGCGCCTCAACCGCGCCGACGGACCGCTCGTCGTCTCGCCCGAGCTCTTCGCGGTGCTGCGCCGGGCGCGCGCGTATACGCTCGCGACTCACGGCCTCTTCGATCCGGCGATCGGCGCCGAGCTCGGCGCGCTCGGATACGATCGGTCGTTCGCGCCCGGCGCGCTCGACCGCGCCGCGCCCTCGTCGCCGCCGCGGCGCGCGCGCTTCGCCGACGTCCTGCTCGACGACGCGACCGGTTCCGTCACGCGGCCGCGCGAGATGCAGATCGATCTCGGCGGGCTCGTCAAGGGACGCACCGCCGACGAGGCCGCGGCGCTCGCCGAGCCTCCATTCGCGATCGACGCCGGCGGCGACGCGGTGCTGCGCGGCGACGGCCCCGACGGCACCGGCTGGATCGTCGACGTCGAGGATCCACACGACGCCTCCCGCGTGCTGGTCAGCCTGCGCCTCCGCTCGCGCGCCGTCGCCACCAGCGCGGCGAATCGCCGCCGATGGCGTGTGGGGCGCGAGGTCGCGCATCACCTGATCGATCCCCGCACCGGTCGTCCCGCGACGTCCGATCTCGCGCAGGTGACGGTCGTCGCGGCGACCGCCGAGCTCGCCGACGTGCTCGCGAAGACCGCGTTCCTGCTCGGCGTGAACCAAGCGCGCGAGCTCCTCCACGCGCGCTCCGAGCTCGGCGCCGTGCTCGTCCACGACACGGGCGCGGTCGAGCTGATCGGCCGGCTGGAGCTGGCGGAGGTCGACGATGCGTAGACCGATCGTGCTCGGATTCTTCGTCGCGCTCGCGGTCCTGATCCTCGCCGACGCGATCGCCGCGCGCGCCGGCGTCGTTGCCGGTTTCGCGCGCTCGGATGGACCGTGGTTCTGGATCGCGTCGCGCGCGGCCGGCGTCACCGCGTTCGTGGCGCTCACGCTCGACGTCACCTTCGGCCTGTTCCTCTCGACCGGGCTCGCCGACGCGTGGATCCCGCGCGCGCGATCGGTCGAGCTCCATCGCTGGCTCTCGGCGAGCGCGCTCGCGCTCGCCGCCCTGCACGCGCTCGCGCTCGCCGGCGACCGCTTCGTCCGCTTCGACCTCCTCGACGCGCTCGTGCCGTTCCTCTCGTCGTACCGGCCGTTTGCCGTCGGCCTCGGCGTCCTCGCGCTGTGGCTCGCGTGGATCGTGCACGCCAGCTTCTCGGTACGGCGCCGCATCGGCGTCGCGCGCTGGCGCCTCCTCCACTACGCCTCGTTCGTCGTGTTCGTCCTGGCCGCCGCGCACGGCCTCCTTGCCGGCACCGACACGGCGCGTCCGTGGATGACGAACATCTACATCGTCGCGGTCGCGACGGTCGTCGCGATGTCGGTCATCCGCGTCGCGCGCTCACATGCACGTCGACCATGAGACCGGTGGAACCCGCCGTCGCGTCCGCGCGCGCGATCGCGGCGACGCAGGTCGCGCTGCCGCCGCCGTGAGTGGCCGCGCGGTACGCCGCGCGATACTCTGGCGGCGATGAAGCGGGTCGCCCTCGATGCGCTCCTCGTGAGCGCCTAGCGCACGCGCGTGAGGTCGTGGTCCGGGTCCGGCTCCGGGACGGCGTCGCCGCTCGGGCCGGCCGCGCGCGCCCACTCGTGGCGGATGATCGCGACGACCCGATCCCACGCGGCGGACCCGACGTGGCCGAGGCGGACCCAGTCCGCGCGGAGCTGCGGGCGCGCCGCGGCCCACGTGGTCATGTGCGGATACGCGCTGCGTGCACCATGGCCGAACGCGAGCGCGAGCTCGACGATCGACCGATCCATCGGCGTCGTGGGATGTCCCCGCGCGCGCCAGTCGGCTTCGGCGGCCTCACGCGATCGGTCCCACGCGGCCTGGATTCGATCGGTCCACCACTGCGGACGCTCCATCTCGAGATCGCGCATCACACCGCCCGGCGGCCCATGATGACGCGGGCCAAGACCGCGATGATCGCGACCACGAGCAGCACGTGGATGACGCCGCCCATCGTGAACGACGTGGCCATCCCGAGGCCCCACATCACGACCAGGACCACGGCGACTACCAAGAGTAGATTCATCATGACGTCCGTCCTTCCTTGAAATCGAGTCAACGCGACCGCGTCCGGCGAGCCACACGGTCGAGCCCGGCCTTGGCGCGGGTCGCCGCCCGGTCGACGGCTGTTTCTCCTGTTCGAGATCCTCATCGTGATCGTCGCGGCGGTCGGCGGTTCCCGCGCGAAGCCGGCTGGCGCTGGTCGCGGTGATCACGCACCTGCTGGCCGCGGCCGCGCGTCCAACCCGCGGGGCGATAGTGCGTGTAGCGCTGCGGGCGATCGATCCGCACGATCGCCGCCGGCGGTTGCGCGTAGCCCCAGCCGCCGGTGTACGAGGTCGAGCGGAACCAGACGCCGCGGTCGTACCGCCAGTAGAAGCTGTCGGCGAAGAAGATCGGTTCGTCGTAGTCGGCGATCACCTGGACGCCGGGCCCGGCTTCGACGAGCTCGGGACCGTAGACGCCACCCGACGCGGACGTCGAGTAGCCGAGCGTGCCGGCGCAACCTGTCGAGAGCGCCGCCGCGAAGATCAACTTCGGAAGCAAGAGTGGCCGCATGGGCACACCTCCACGTCTCCCGTAAAGCATCACGCGTGCCACGCGGCACGCGACGATGCGCGGCGTGCCCGCGACGGTTCGCGCACCGCGTTCGCGACGCGGGCCACCACGTGGACTGCGGCTGCGGCGATGCAGGACCTGCGCGTTGTCGACGGTGTGCGGCCCAGGACGGTGTGCGCGGTGAAGCGAGCCCTTTCGCCCGGAAAGACCGCTCGCGCTCGCTCGCGCTCGCCGCGCGCGGCATGTGCCATGCACTGCGACTCCTGCGGAGGGCACGACGATGAGTAGCTCGAAGCGACGATCGCGCCGGACCGCTCCGACGGGAGATCCTCGCCGGCTGCTCCACGCGCTCGAGGTCCACGAGGCGGAGCTCGAGGCGCAGAACGGCGCGCTGGTCGCCGCCAACGACGAGCTCCGCCGCAGCAACGACGCGCTGGTCGTCGCGCAGGAGCGCTTCCGCGCGCTCTACGACCGCGCGCCGACGCCGTACGTCACCCTCGACGCGAGCCACACGATCGTCGACGTGAACCGCGCCGCCGAGGCGATCCTCGGCACGGCGCGAGCCGGCTTGATCGGCGGCACGATCGACGTGTTCCTCGACGACGCCGCGCGCGCCCGGTTCCGGACCTTCGTCGACGAGGTCTTCGCCGCGGGGCACGCGCGCGGCGACGTGATCATCGCCGGCGCCGGCGGCGCTCAGGTCGACGCGCTGATCGACGGCGTCGTGCTGCGCGAGGGTGTCGACGGTCCACCGCGCTGCGCGCTCGCGATCGTCGACGTCACGTCGCGCAAGCTGGCGGAGACCGCGCGCCGCCGCGCGCAGGACGAGGTGCTCGCGATCGTGTCGCATGACCTGCGCGGACCGCTCCACGCGATCGGGCTCAGCTGCGACCTGCTGAGCACCGAGCTCACACCCGACGAGCATCGGACCTGCGTGACATCGATCGAGCGCTCGGTGGCGCGGTCCGAGCGCCTGATCGAGGATCTCCTCCACGTCGCGCAGATCGAGAGCGGTCGCCTGTCGCTCGAGCTGGCGCCGGTCGACCTGAGCGAGCTCGTGCGCCAGGTGTGCCGCGATCACGAGCTCGCCGCCGCGGTCGCGCGTTCGAAGCTGACGGCTTCGGTGCCCGAACGGCCGCTGCTGATGATCGGCGACGCCGATCGGCTGCACCAGGTGCTCTCGAACTTGATCCGCAACGCGCTCAACCACGCGCGCGGCGCCCCGATCGAGGTCAGCGCGGTCCCTCGCGGCGCCGAGCTCGTGATCGTCGTCGCCGACCAGGGCCCCGGCATCCCGGACGACGAGCTGCCGCTCGTCTTCGAGAAGTACCGCCAGGGCGCGCGGCGTCGCGGCGGCGCGGGCCTCGGGCTGGCGATCGTCAAGGGCCTCGTCGAGGCTCATCGTGGCGCCGCCGCCGTGACGAGCCAGCTCGGACGTGGCGCGCGCTTCGAGATCGTCCTCCCGCGCGGCGACCCGCCGGCGTCCACGTCGGCGTAGAACGGGCGCTGGGATGTCCTCTCACGGTGAGCGCGGCGAAGTGGGCGCTGGCGCTCCGGGTGGCGCGCCCCCAGTCGTCCGCTCGTCGACGACGTCGTCGAGATCGCCGCCGCGAGGCTCGCGTCGCGGCCCCGTTCTTGCTCGATCCCCGCATAGGTTGCGCGTCGCGCGCTGCGAAGGAGGACGAGATGTCGACGGCCGTGGTGTTGTTGGGCGTGGGCGCGCTCGCAATCGTGTGGGCGATGGCGGGCGTGCGGGTGGTGCGGCCGACCGAGCGCGCGCTGATCGAGCGTTTCGGCAAGTACCGACGGATGGCGGAGCCCGGTCTCCACTGGATCCCGCCGATGATCGTCCGCATGTTCCGCGTCAACGTCACCGAGGTGATGGTGAACGCGGAGCGGCAGGAGATCATCACCAGCGACAAGCTCAACGCGCGCGTCGACGCGCAGGTGTACTTCAAGGTGAAGAGCGACGAGGAGAGCGTGAAGAGCTCGCAGTACAACGTCTTCGACTACCGGCTGCAGATCGTCAACCTCGCCCGCACGACGCTGCGCAACATCATCGGCACGCTGACGCTCCGCTCGGCGAACAGCGAGCGCGGCGCGATCAACACGATGCTCCAGCAGACGCTGCGCGCCGAGTCCAAGCACTGGGGGCTCGAGATCGTGCGCGCCGAGCTCAAGGAGATCGATCCACCGCAGGACGTGCAGGAGACGATGAACAAGGTCGTCAAGGCGGAGAACGAGAAGGTCGCGGCGGTCGACTTCGCGACGGCGACCGAGACGATCGCCGACGGTGCGCGGCGCGCCGAGATCAAGCACGCCGAGGGCGTCAAGCAGGCCAAGATCCTCGAGGCCGAGGGCGAGGCCCAGGCGATCCAGCTGGTCAACGAGGCTGCCGATCGCTACTTCACGGGCAACGCGCAGCTGCTGCGCCGGCTCATCACCGTCGAGCGCGCCC
Organism: Kofleriaceae bacterium; assembly: GCA_035493675.1. Lineage (GTDB taxonomy): Bacteria > Myxococcota_A > Polyangia > Haliangiales > Haliangiaceae > JAIOQA01. The sequence goes on from DATJIA010000101.1 coordinate 27,249, forward strand.
TCGCGAGCAACGCGAAGGTCGTGGTGCCCGCCGGAGCCCAGCTGATCAACGTGGTCGGCGATCTCGCGGGCGTGCCGCTCGTCCCGCTCGGCCCCGAGGCGTCCGCGCGACCGCGGCGGGTCGGTGCATGACGGGCGACCATCCGATCGAGCCTCGGAACGCGACGATCGATTCGGGTCGCACGCGGATCGAGCTCGAGTCCATCCCCGACGCGGTGGTGGTCGTCGATCGGCGCGGGTGCATCCTCCACGCGAACGTTCGCTTGGAGGCGATGCTGGGGTTCACGCGAGACGAGCTGCGCGGGCGGCGCATCGAGCTGCGCGTCATCGGATCGGGGACGGAGCTGCGCGCGCGCCACAAGGACGGCCACGAGGTCCCCGTCGAGATCACGTCGAGCCCCGGCGCGGCGGGCACCGTCGTCACGGTGGTCCGCGACGTCACCGCGCGCTGCGAGCAGGACCGGTTCCACGACGAGTACCTCGGGTACATCTCGCACGATCTCAAGAACCCGCTGGCCGTCATCGGACTCCAGGCGCGCCTCCTCGCGCATCGCCTCGACGAGCGCGGCTTGTCCGAGGAGCGCGCGGCCGCCGAGCTGATCTCGGAGAACGCGATCTTCATCGACAAGATGGTGCGCGAGCTGCTCGAGATGTCGTACCTGGAGACCGAGCAGGTCACGCTCCACAGGGCGCCGATCGCGCTCGCGACGTTCCTCGAGCACGTCCTCGAGCGCACCGTCTCGACGCCGGATCGATGGCGCGTTCGTCTCGAGGTCCGCGACGCGGTCACCTCGTGGATCGATGTCGTCCGCATCGAGCGCGTCGTCGTCAACTTCGTGCAGAACGCGCTCAAGTACGCACGCGCGGCCTCGCTGATCATCGTGCGCCTCGAGCTCCGCGGCGAAGTGGCCGTCGTGTCCGTCATCGACGAAGGCCCCGGCCTCACCCGCGACGAAGTGTCCTACGTGTTCGACAAGTACCGGCGCGCGCGGGCGACCGAGACGCGCGAGGGTCTCGGGCTGGGCCTCTTCATCAGCAAGAAGATCGTCGAGGCGCACGACGGCCGGATCGGCGTCGAGAGCGCACCGGGCAAGGGCTCGACGTTCTTCTTCGAGATCCCGGTGGTGGTCGACGTGCTCCGCGACGCCTCGGTCGTCGTCGCGGCGGATCGGATCGACGACGACACGCGCGCGCGCCTGCGCGGCCTGCGCCTCCTGATCGTGGACGATCAGGCCGCCGCGGCGCTCGCCCTCGGCGAGCTGCTGCGCGACGAGGGCTTCGTCGTCGCGACCGCGACCAGCGGTGCACAGGCACTCGAGCAGGCCGACGCCACGCCGCCCGAGCTAGTCGTGCTCGACGTCGAGATGCCGGGCATGAGCGGCGTGTCGCTCCTGCGCCGGCTCCGCGAGCGCCTCCCCGGCGTGCCCGCGGTCTTCATGACCGGCTACCTCGCGCACCAGGCCGGCATCGCCGAGGCGCGCGCCGCGACGGGCGCCGAATACGTCGGCAAGCCCGTCGACATCGACGAGCTGATCCGCACGCTGGGGCGCGTCTACGGCGGACGCCCGCGGGGCTAGGATCGCCGTGCGCGCTCCAGGCGCGAGGCGCCCGCGATGCGCGCCAGCTCGTGCGCATCGACGACGCGGACGGTCTGAAGCGAGAAGGAGAGCTTCTTGTGCTTGATCGTGTTTCGCATGGGCGCTTCTGCAGGGCGCGCGCCGTTCGAGGTCTCGCGCGCTCGGGCACCTCACGCTTCACGTCGCGAGCAGCGCGTTGCACTTCGCGTTCGCGTGACGAGCGTCGTGTGCAACGGCGGGCGCGCAAGTGCGTGATGACGCGTTCGGCGCGGCGACTGCAGACGGGCGCTGGAGGAGGAACTCATGCCTTGGTCCGTTTCGCTGCTCGGCGGCCGACACGCGTCGGCGCCGGCGATCTGCGGGAACCCGCCCGACTCGCTCTACCTGTTCACCATCAATCGCGAACGACACCTGATGCTCCGCCGCTTCGACGGGCGGTGGAATCCGTGGGTGGTCGCGTCCACGCAAGCGCTGGGCGAGGGCGCGCCCGCCGCGATCGTCCTCGGCCGCGCCGCGATCCATGTCAGCGGCGGCGCGCGGGTCACCGGTCATCGCGATCTCG
>DATJIA010000102.1:0-6365 GCA_035493675.1 Kofleriaceae bacterium
GGGCGTGCCTGCCGCGACGACCTCGTCGCGCACGCGGCGAAGGTCGTCGTCGCCGAGGCGCGCGACGCACGGGGGACCGGCGACGTACGCCGCCGCCGGCGCCGGCGCGACCGACGCGGCGACGACCGTGGGCGACGTCGGGGCGGGCGCGGTCGCGCGGCCGAGCGCGAAGGCGGCGGCCGCGATCACCGCCGCGATCGCGAGGCGCTTGGTCACGGCGCCTTGGGCTCCGTCTGCGACGCGGTCTCGATCAAGATCTCGGTGCACGCGCCCGCGCCGTCCCAATAGAACATCACGTACGAGTCGCTGTTGACCGCGCGCGCGTTCGCGACGAGGGCCGGATCGGTGGTCGTGCACATCGCGCTCTTGCCGGTCGCGTCCCGCGCGTACAGGCTCGCCGAGCTCTTGCGGGTCTGGATCTCCAGGTACTGCATCGAGTCGGCCGAGTTGTGCGCGGTGCCCAGCGCGCCGCCCGCCCAGCCCGACCCGATCACGACGCTCCACGAGCCGCGCACGCCGGCCGACGCCGTCGCCGCGGCGAGCAGGATGACGGCTGCCACTGTGAATCGCTTCTTCATCTCCGATTACCTCCGAGCGGCGCTTCAGCAAGCCGTGTACCGCCCGCAAGTCCGCGACAGCGCCGGGTTCGACCGGTCCGCGCGGCTGATCGTCCAGCCGAACTGTCCAGACAACCTTGGCGAGAGCAAGGCGATCTCGCATACTTGCGGCGCGGGAATGCCCCGCAGGACACGCCCGGTTGATGTCTCGTAAGGACATGTTGGCCCGCCGGAAGGAGCATCGCGCGGAGTTCGAGCGTGAAGCGCTCGTGCACCTCGATGCCATGTACGGCGCGGCCTATCGGCTCGCGCGGAACCCGCGCGACGCCGAGGACCTGGTCCAGGACGCGCTGCTCCGCGCGTACCGGTTCTGGGACACGTTCGAGAAGGACTCGAACTGCAAGGCGTGGCTGCTGCGCATCCTGACCAACACCTTCATCAACGAGTACCAGAAGAAGAAGCGCAGCCGCGAGGTGCTCGACGCCGCGCAGGCCGAGCAAGAGGCGACCGACGGCGTGCTCCACCACGCGGGCGCCGACACGCAGAAGAGCCCCGAAGGGCTCCTGCTCGAGCGCAGCGTCAGCGATGACGTGCAGCGCGCGCTCGATCAGCTGCCCGACGAGTTCCGCACCGCCGTCGTGCTGTGCGACATCGAGGGCCTCTCGTACAAGGAGATCGCGGACATCATGGAGTGCCCGGTGGGCACGGTGATGAGCCGCTTGTTCCGCGGACGCCGCCTCCTCGAGAAGTCGCTGCAAGACTTCGCCGTCGAGAGCGGCTACGTGAAGAAGAAGGACCCGGCACCCGAGGGCGGCGACACGATCGACCTCGCCAGCTATCGGGCGCGCAAAGGAAGCTGAATCAAGGACTCATGACGAAGCTCTGCGACAGCATCGATACGCTCGCGATGGCCTACCTCGACGACGAGCTCGCCGAAGAAGAGCTGCGCGACTTCGAGCTGCACCTGCACGACTGCGGCGGGTGCAAGGAGCGCCTCGACCGCGATCGCGCGTCGATGGCCGAGCTGCGGCGACGCTTGGCGCCGCCGCCCGCGCCGGACCTGCTCCGCGCGCGGCTCGTGCGCGCGCTCGACACCGAAGACGCGAGCGCGTCGCGCGCGATGACGCGCCAGCGCGTGAACCGGTGGTTACTCCCCGGCGCGGCGTCGGTCGCCGCGGTCGCCGCGCTCGCGGTCTTCATCGCGAATCGCCCGGGCGGCGCCGCCGGCGCGCTCGCGCAGGAAGCGATCCGCCAGAACACGCGGGTCGCGCCGCTCGAGGTGCAAGGCGCCTCGACCGAGGGCTGGGTGCGCCGCTACGCGCCCGAGGTCACGCCGCCGCGCTTCGACGACGGCGGCGTGCAGCTCGCGGGCGCGCGCCTCACGTCGATCGACGGCCGCGACGCGGCTCAGCTCTTCTATCAAGTCGTGACACCGGATCGCGTGTACGACCTCCGCGCGCTCACCTTCGACGCGCACGGCATCGACTGGAGCGGGCTCCAGCAGGTCGACGTCGACGGCACCACGCTCGGCGTCGATCGCCGCGACGGCAACAACCTCGTCATCTTCGTCGACCGCGAGGGCTACGCGTACGCGTTCACCTCGCGCGACCTCTCGCTCGAGCAGCTCGCCGGCATGGTCGTGCACAGCGACCTGGTGCGCCGGGTCCACGACAGCCGCGGCCGCGTCGCTCAGTAAGGCCCCGATTTCGGGTGTGAGCTCGCGCTGATGTATGATCGGCGCGAGGGGACATGAGCCAACGCCGCATCCTGCTCATCGATACGGATCGTGACTTCCAGCGCGCCTTAGGTGACCAACTGCGCCCGTACGGGCTCGAGATCGTCGCGGTGCCCCCGAGCGGCGACCCGCTCTCGCAGGTCGCCAAGGTCGACCCGATCGCGGTCTTCATCGCCGTCGAGGAGCCGGAGAAGGTCGGCTACGCGCTCTGCAACAAGGCGAAGAAGGGCGTCGCCGCCGAGCTGCCGGTGATCCTCGTGACGTCGACGGTGTCGCCGGAGGGCTTCGCGAATCATCGCCGCCTCAAGGTCCACGCCGACGAGTACATCGACAAGCGCTCGATGAGCTCGGCCGAGCTGATCGGCAAGATGGACAACCTGATCGGGCTCGGCGACGCCGCCGACGCGGATCTGTCGATCCCGGTCGAGGTCGAGGACATGCCGCTCGATCTGGCGGACGACGACATGGTCGTCGACGAGGTCGAGGGCGATCTGGTCGGCGCCGAGCTGTCGGAGGACGACGCGATCGGCGACTTCGCCGACGACGAGAACAACAAGACGTCCTTGGGCGCGCCGCAGATGATCGACGCGCTGATCGACGCGGAGACCGAGGCGGCGTTCGATGCGCTGACCGGGCTCGGCGACGATCCCGCGGTCGCCGCGGCTGCGGCCGAGGCGAAGGCCGCGCCGCCGCCCGCCACCCCGGAGCCCGAGGTGACGGAAGAACCGTCGGAGGGCGTGCCCGAGCCGATCCCGCACAAGGCGTCGTCGGGGCCCGCGCCGCTGCCGGCGCCGGAGCCGCAGCCCGAGCTCGAGGGCATGGTGCCCGAGGTGATCGATCACGACGTCAAGCCGCTGCCGGAGCCGGCGGCGCTGCCCGACGTCGCGCCGCCCGAGCGCGCGCTCGACACGATCCCGCCGCCGGTCGAAGCGCCGGCGGCCGCGGCGCCGCCTTCGCCTTCGGACGGCGGGCTCGATCTCGGCCTCGAGGAGATCGCCGCGCGCGCCGACGCCGAGCAATCGGGCGTGCACGATCGACGCACGCTGCAGCGCATGCACGTGCTCGAGCGCGACAACGCGCGCCTCAAGCAGGAGCTGGAGAAGTCGCGCGAAGGATCGGGCGCGCGCGTGGTGTCGCGCGAGCGCGAGTTCTTGAACCTGCGCGAGGCGATCACCGCGAAGGACAAGGAGCTGCTCGAGCTGCGCGACGAGATCGGGCTGCGCGATCGCCAGCTCCTCGACACCAAGGAGAAGCTGCGCCAGCTGCAGCACGCGAAGACCGCGCTCGAGGGCAAGAACCTCGAGCTCGAGCAGCGGCTGATCGGCGACGTCGATCGCGCCGAGGGCGCCGAGACCGCGAAGAAGGCGGCCGAGCGCGAGGCGGCGGAGCTCGCGCAGCGGCTCGCGAAGCTCGAGGCGAAGGCGAAGACCGAGGCCGACGCCGCGGCGAAGGCGCTCGCCGCGGAGCGGGCCGCGCGCGCGGAGGCCGAGAAGAAGGCGGCCGAGGAGTCGGCGAAGGCGTCGGGCGCCGCCGGCGAGTTCCAGCGCGCGCACAAGACCGAGATCGATCGGATGTCGTCGCAGCGCGAAGAGGCGCTGACGTCGTTGCGCGGCGAGCACGAGGCGGCGCTCGTGGCCGCGCGCGCCGAGCACGAGGCGGCGCTCACGGCGTTGCGCGCCGAGCTCGAGCAGGCGCACGTCGCGGTGATCGCGCAGGTGCGGTCCGCGCACGAGCAAGAGCTCGCGGCGCGCGATCAGTCGCACGAGGAGAAGCGCGGCGAGCTCGCGTCGGCGCACGCATCGGCGCTCGCCGAGGTCCAGGCGCTCGTCGAGGCCGCGAAGGCCGAGGGCGAGGCGCGGCTGCGCGAGACGATCGAGCGCGCGGCGGCGGCGGGCGACGCGCGGGTCGCGCGCGTCGAGGAGCAGCGCGCGGCGGAGCTCGCGGCGCTGTCGTCGCAGCACGAGGAGACGCTCGAGGGCCTGCGCGCGGCGCACGCCGAGGCGATCGCGCGGCTGACCCGCGAGCGCGACGAGGCGGTCGAGACCGGCGCGGCGGAGCGCGACGCGGCGCTCGCCGGCGAGCGCGGCAAGCACGAGCGCGCGACCGCGGCGGCGCAGGCGGCGCACGCGAAGGAGCTCGCGGACACGCGCGCCGGGCACGCGCGCGAGCTCGAGGCGGCGAAGGCCGCGGCGATCCGCGCGGTCGACGACGCCAACACGGCGTTCGCGGCGTCGATCGAGAGGCTGCGCGGCGAGCACGCCGAGGAGCTCGCGGGCGCGCAGGCCGAGGCGCGACGCGCGATCGATCAGGCGCGCGCGGCGGCGGCGGCGCAGCTCGAGGAGGCGCGCGCGGCGCACGAGGCCGCGGTCGCGTCGATCCACGAGGCGCACGCGAACGAGCTCGAGGAGACGCGCGGCGGTCATGCGGCCGCGCTCGCGTCGCTGCGCGAGGAGCAGGAGCGCGATCGGGCGCGCGCGATCGACGAGCTCGCGACCTCGCACGCGGGCGCGATCGCGTCGCTGCGCGAGGAGCGCGAGCAGATCGATCGCGGCCTGTCGTCGGCGCGCGAGCAGATCCGCCGGCTGGAGGGCGAGCTCGCGAACGCGAAGAAGACGATCGGCGAGCGCGACGACGGCCTGCGCGCGCAGGCCGCCGCGGTCGCCGAGCGCGACCAGCGCATCGCGCAGCTCCGCGAGGAGATCGAGGCGCTCGAGCGCGAGAACGCGAGCTATCAGGAGCAGGTCTTGAAGGCCTACCAGAAGATCAAGACCGACGAGGCGATGGTCGCGCGCGCGAAGAAGGCGATGGCGATCGCGTTGACCGTGCTCGAGCCGGAGCCGCCGCGGGAATCCTGACGTAGTCGTCAACGTGGTCTACGTTCACGTGATCAGCGCGGCGCGCTGGCGCGGGCGTACCACCGCCCCGCCTTCGCGACGCCGCGCGGGACGAGGCGCCACACCGCGCGCGCGCCGAAGCCCACGACCGGGCCGCCGGCGAAGGCGCGCAGCGTGTCCCAGAACGCGAGCCAGCGCGGGATGCCCGGCGGGATCACGAGATCGATGGGATCCCATGTATCGGGGTCGAGCTTGTTCTTGAAGGCGGCGAGGCCGCGGAAGTCGTAGAAGGGCGAGCCGAGGAAGCGCGCGGCGCGCAGCACGGGTCCGAGCGGGCCGGCGAGCGGCGCGAGGCCCAGCGTGACGCGGGCGCGATCCTCGGCGAGCGCGTCGCGCAGGATCGCGTCGACGAGGAGCTCGACCGTGCCGTTGGGCGCGGCGCCGTCGCGCAGCACGTGCTCGACGAACCAGCCGTCGCGCGCGGGGACCGGCGAGACGATCGCGAAGCCGACCGGCGCCCCGCCCTGCTCGGCGAGCCAGTAGCCGCGATCGGGCGCGCGCTCGAACGGCGACATCTCGACGAGGAATCGCATCGGCGGCATGCGGCGCGCGCGGCGCCACCGATCGATCACGTGCTGGGCCGCGGTGCGCGCCGGCGACGGATCGGCGAGCGAGGACGGATCGAGCCGGCGGATCGTGACGCCCTTGTGCGCGGCGCGCCGCAGCTGATAGCGCAGGCTCGCGTGGCGCGCGAGCACCGACGCCCAGCCACGCGGATCCCATGACGGCTCGACGCCGATCCGCACCGCGCGCCAACCGGTCGCCGCCGCGAGCCGCGCGTCGGCGGCGAAGAAGCAGGCGCGCCGTCCCGCCTCGCGCGCGGCATCGACGAACGCGCGCGCCGATTCCGCCAAGCGAGCGGCCGGCGCGACCGGCGAGCCGCCCGCGACCCACGCGCCGCCGGTGTCGGCGTAGCCGACGACGCCGTCGCCGCCGTCGAGCCAGTGCGCGAAGCCCGGCCCGAGCAGCTGGAACGCCGTCGCTTCCCAGCCGTGGCGGAAGATGCGCGCGGCCGCGTCGCTCACAGCCCGATCTTGGAGCGGAGCGCCACGATCGGCTTGCCGAGATCGCGCACGCCGATCGACGCGCGCGCGATCCGCTGCGCGTGCAAGCGCCGCTCGTGCGCGGCGAGCACGTCGCCGCGCGTGAGGATGCCGGCGACGCGATCGGGCGCCTCGC
>DATJIA010000103.1:0-16045 GCA_035493675.1 Kofleriaceae bacterium
CGAGATCGTGCAGCGCGACATACGTCTTGTCGGAGTACAGGAGGAACGGCGTGCGGAAGCCGATGATCTCCTCGGCGTGCACGCCGACGCCCTTCGACGGATCGGTCAGCCACTGGATGCACGTCTGCATCTCCGCCTTCCATTGATCGACGCTGAAGTTGGTGCCGTCGGCGTGCAGGTGCGTGTGATCGGCCATCTCGTTGCCGTCGGTGTACTCGCGGCGCCACGCGGCGCGCACGGCGCCTTCGTCCTCGGTCGCGCCGTCGGTCGTGATGTACGTGGTCGAGAGATAGAAGCTCGCGTGCACCGGCGTGCCGTCGGACGTGCACGCGTCGTGCGCACCGGGCGGGTTGGTCTTGCCTTTGATCAGATCATCCAAGATCCAGAGGATCGCGTCGCTGCGGAAGTTGTCGTCGAAGCCGAAGCTCACGAACTGCGGCACCTGTTCGCGCGCGAGCCCGGCCGGCGGCGCTTGCGAAGGCGCGACGTCGTCGTGGCCGGTCCACGCCGGCGTCTCGGCGCAGCCGCCGTCGGGGACGTCGAACGGCGGCGCGTCGAGCGCGCCGGTCGCGCCGGCGTCGATCGCCGTGTGCGAGGCCGGCGAGCCGGCGCAACCGAGCAAGACGCACGACACGCACGAGGTGATCGATCGCATGGCGCGAGCGTCGCGCTCGTCGCGCGCGCGCGATGGCGCGTTTCGATCGAATCAGCGGCTGAGACCGTGCGTCGCGAGCAGCTCTTCGAGCTGCGTGGCGGTGAACGGCTTGATGATGCGCGGGCGCCCGGTGTCGGTGAGCGCGCGCGAGATCTCCGCCGACAAGACGCCGCCGGTCATGAACACGAAGCGCGCGGCGAGCGCGGGGTGGCGGCGGCGCACCTCGTCGAAGAGCTCGAGGCCGGTCGATCCGGCCAACATCACGTCGCAGACGATCGCGTCGAACGCGTCGTCGGAGTCGAGCATCGCGAGGGCCTCGGCGCCGGTGGTCGCGACCGCGACGTCGTGGTGCAGCTCGGTCAAGACGGCGGCGAGCGCGCGCAGGAGGTGCGGCTCGTCGTCGACGAGGAGCAAGCGGTGCGACGCCGCGGCCCGCGTCACGGCGGGCGCGGGCGCGGCGGCGGCGGTGGCGCGGCGCAGGACGACGCACACGGTGGTGCCGCGCCCGACCTCGCTCGCGATCGAGATCTCGCCGCCGAGATCGGTGACGATGCTGTGGCAGATCGACAAGCCGAGCCCGGTGCCGACGCCGACCGGCTTGGTCGTGAAGAAGGGCTCGAACACGTGCGGCAGGACGTCGGCGGGGATGCCGGCGCCGTTGTCGGAGATCTCGATCGCGACGCGATCGTCACCGCGCGCCGCGGTCGTGATCGCGATCCAATGATCGTCGGCGGTGCCCTCCGGGATCGCGTGCGCCGCGTTCACGATCAGGTTGACGAAGACCTGCCCGAGGCGGACCTCGTCGGCCCACACCGGCGGCACGTCGCCGTAGCGCTTGACGATGCGCGCGCTGTGCCTGACGGCGCTGCCGCACAGGTTCACCGCGGCGTCGAGCACGCCGTGGACGTCGAGCGGCACGCGCGCGGCCTGCTCGGCGCGCGAGAAGATGCGCAGATCGCCGACGATGCGGCGGATGCGCTCGGCGCCGTCGAGCGCGGTGCGGAGGTGATCGGCGGCGGCGGTGGCGCGACCGTCGCGCGTGATCGCGCGCAGCGCCATCTCGACGCTCGACATCAGGTACGCGAGCGGGTTGTTGATCTCGTGCGCGACGCCGGCGGCGAGCGTGCCGAGCGACGCGAGGCGATCGGCCTGCGCGAGGCGCGTGCGCAGCACCTCCTCGGCGGTGACGTCCCGGATGATGCCGACGCCGCCGGTGACCGTGCCGTTCTCGACGACCGGCGCGTAGAACACGCTCACCGGCGTGGCCTTGTCGGCGGTCGCGGAGCGATAGACGCCGTCGTAGCTGGCGAGCTCGCCGGCGAGCGCGCGCGTCACGCACGCGACGATGTTCTGGTCGGGCAGGCTCAGCATGTTGAGCCCGATCAGCACGGCGCGGCTCGAGCCGATGATGCGGACGAAGTTCTGGTTGCACGCCGTGATCACGCCGTGCGCGTCGAAGTGCAGGATCCCCAGCGGCGCGTGCTCGAAGATCAGCTGATAGCTGCCGGCGCGCGGACCCGGCTCGGCGTCGTCGTGGATCGGCGTGAACGACAGCACCAGCGGGGCATCCCCACTCGCGACCGCGTCGACCTCGATCTCCACGTTGCCGCGGTGGAGCAGCGCGAGCCGCATCGGCGCGCGATCGCGCACGCGCGCCCGCGCGCGGAGCTCGTCGACGCACGCCCGTAACCGCGCGGGGATCAGCTGCACGAACGGCACGCCGATCATGCCGTCGGTCGCGCCGAGCAGATCGCGCGCGGCTTGGTTCGCGAGCACGACGGCACCGTGCTCGTCGAGCACCACGACCGGCACTCCGAGCGCCTCGACGATCTGGGCCGTCAGCTCCATCCCCACGTACGAGCATACTCTCACCCGGCGAGGGTGAGTCACGGCGTCGGCGTGAGCCGGGCGTCGAGCGTCTCGAGGAGCTCGATGATCTGGACCATCTTGTTGTGCAGCTCGTTGTCGTCCTCGCGCTGGCCCGCGACCGCGGGAGCGAGCGACTGCTCGATGCGGCGGAGCTGCGCGAACAGCGGCGCGATCCAATCGGTCGGCGGCGGCGCCGGAGCCTCGTCGCGCGACGGTTCGCGCGACGCGAGCTCGACCGACAGCTTGAGCATCATCTTGAGCAGCGCCTCGCGCAGCTCGCGGATCTCGGCGGCGAGCGGCGAGCCGTTGCCGAGCGGACCGAGCGCGCCGCGGATCGCGCCGAGCTCGCTGCCGAGCCCCGACAGCGTGCCGACCACGCGCCCGACCGGATCGTCGGCGCCGCCCATCCGGCGCGTGCGCACGTACTCGGTCTTGATCTCGTTCCAGCGCGCCGCTTGGGTCGGCGTGAGCCGGCCGCGTAGCTCGGCGAGCTTGAGCAGGTTGTGCTCGGCGGCGGTCGTGAGCGTCTGCGACTCGCTCTGATAGTGATCGTCGATCACCGCCTCGAGCTCCGCCGGCGTCATCGCCGAGACGACCTTCTCGGCGATCTTGTTCATGTTGCGGTAGCTGCCTTGCAGCTTGAACGAAGGCTCGGTGCGATAGGCGTCCTGCTGCGCCGCCGAGCGGATGTACTCCGCGTTCACCTTGAGCAGCGTGTCCTGCGCCGCGAACAGGTGCTTGATCACCGCCACGATCTCGCCGAGCTCGACGGCGGAGTAGCCGTACGACAGCTCGGTCGTGGGCACCGGCTCGCCGCGCGCGATGCGGATGATCTTGTAGACGTCGGCGAGATCGCGGGTCGCGAGCGGCGCCAAGGTCGCGTTCGAGGTCAGCGCGTTCTCGAGGAAGCTGAGCGAGAACGCGTCGCCCTTGCCGGTCAGCACGTCGCCGAGGTTGTAGACGTCGGCGCGGTTCGCGAGCATGTCGGGGATGCGGAACGTCTCGCCGCTCTCGGTGTACGGGTTGCCCGCCATCACGACGCACACCTTCTTGCCGCGCAGATCGTACGTGCGCGTCACGCCGCGCCACACGCCCTCGATCTTGCGCTGCGCGTCGCACAGCGAGATGAACTTCTGCAGCAGCTCGGGCGACGTGTGCTGGATGTCGTCGAGGTAGAGCATCACGTTGGTGCCCATCTCGAGCGCGAGGCCGACCTTCTCGATCTCCTGGCGCGCGGTCGCGTTGGGCGCCTGCGCGGGATCGAGCGACGTGACGCCGGTGCCGAGCGCGGGGCCGTTGACCTTGACGAACGCGAGGCCGAGGCGCGCGGCGACGTACTCCATCAAGGTCGTCTTGCCGTAGCCCGGCGGCGACACGAGGAGCAGCATGCCCATCTGATCGGTGCGCTTGCTCGCGCCGGCGGCGCCGAGCTGCTTCGCGAGGTTCGCGCCGACCAGCGGCAGGTAGACCTGATCGATGAGCCGGTTGCGCACGAACGACGACATCACGCGCGGCTTGAGCTCGTCGACGCGCAGCCGCTTCTTCTCGCGGCTCGCGATCTCGCTGCGCACGGTGCGCTGCGCGCGGAACGCGGGGACGTCGATCGTCCGGAAGCGATCGAGGCGCGCGAGCAGCTCGTCGAGGCGCAGGCGCAGCGCGCCGGCCTCGATGCGCGGGTGGCGGCCGAGCAAGCCCTCGACGTTCGCCTCGACGACGGCCGACGACGTCAGGCGCGCGAGCTTCGGCGTCGCGAGGATCGCGGCCGCTTCGATCGCGGCCGACGCGAGCTCGGGCTTCTTCGCGGCGATGCCGTCGATCCACGCGCGCGCGAGCGCGAGCGACGCGGCCGGGGCGCCGGCGAGGACCTGCAGATCCTCGTCGAACGCAGCCTGCGCGCCGCCGCGCATCGACAGCTCGGTGCGCAGCGCGTCGACGAGCGCCGACGCGGCGCCGCTGGTGACGAAGCGCGGCACGGCGACCGCGAGCTCTTGCACGAGGTAGTCGGCGGCGGCGGCGGTTTCGGTGAGCGGCAGCGCTTCCTTCTCGACGAAGCGCGCGAGCGCGCGCTCGATCTCGCGGCCCAGCGCGCGACGCGCGCCGCGCTCGCCCAGCGCATCGGCGAGCCGCGCGAGCGATTGCGCGGCGCGATGCCAACGCGCGCGCTCGATCTCGTCCTTCGACTCGGCCCCTTCGGGGCCTCGCTCAGGACGAACGGGGGTTGCCCAGTAGAGCTGCGCGAGCGCGCGCGCGTCGGCGGAGAACGCGAGCAGCCCGGCGCCGTCGCGCATGGCGAGCAGGCGATCGAGGATCTTCGCGGCGTCGTGATCGTGCACGCCGCGCTCGTAGCCTTCGTCGTAGCGTTCCTGCGCGACGGCGCGCAGGAATTCTTCGAGCTTCCCGTCGCGCGCGGCGGTGCGCAGCGTCTCGATCGGCGCGTCCGCGAGCACGCTCGCCGCGAGGTACTCGCCGCGATAGACGCCCGCCGATTCGCTCGGCAGATCCTGCGCCCAGTACGCGCGTCCGGCCTCGAGGCGCTGATCGGTGATCGGCTCGTAGAAGTCGGTGCCGGTCAGGTGGAGCGCGAGCCCGTCGTCGTGCGGGACGATCATCAGCTCGAGCGGCTGCGCGTTGACCGGGAAGCGGTGCGCGCCGAACCGGATCAGCTCGCCGTCGCCCTCGAAGAGATCCGCCTTGTCGCGCTGGCCGCGCAGCGCGTCTTGCCTCGCCGCTTTCAGGCGCGCCTCGAGCTCGTCGGCCTTGACGCCGTCGCCGAGCGACGCGAGCTCGGCGCCGACCTCGCGGAGCTTCTGCACCATCGCGTCGGACGCGAAGTACGCGTTGACCTCGTCGGCGGTCGCGAGCTGCGCGCCGCGCCGCGCGACGCCCTCGAGGATCCGCTGCGCCGCCTTCACGAGATTCGCCGCGCGGCGCTGCCGTTCGGCGGCGAGCACTTGCTTGCGCGCGCCGACCGCGTCGGTGATCTCGACGCGCTTCGCGGCGAGCTCCGTGATCAGCTCGTCGACGTCGGCGAAGCGGCCCTCGAGCTCCTCGAGCTGGACGAGCAGGCGCGTGAGCTCCTGATCGCAGCGCTCGGGCGTGTCGCACTGCGCGAGCGCCGACGCGACGCTCTGCGTGAGCAGCTTGACCTGCGCGCCGAACTCGCCGCGCGCCTCCTTGCCGGCGAGCTCGCGATAGCGGCCCTCGATGGTCGCGCGCGATCGATTGACGCGACCGAACGCGTCGGTGACGTTCTCGAGGATCGCGGTCCGCTTGGTCGTGTCGTCGATCTTGAGCGCGCCGATCACGTTGCCCAGCAGATCGACGCCGCCCGCGACCTTGTCGAGGTCGTCGCGGATCTTCTTGACCTCGACGGCGGTCGGCAGCTGCGCGACCTGCGCCGCGAGCCCGTCGGCGCGCGCGACCAGCGCGCCGAACGCGTCGCCCTTGGCGAGGAACGCCACGCAATCGGTCGTCACCCGATCGAACGCGGTCGCGACCTCCTGCTCGAGCGCCGCGAGGCGCGCCTTGTCGATGAAGCGCACCTCTTGCTTCGAGATCAGCTCGCCGCGCAGCGCGCGCAGCGACGTGAGCGCCTCCAAGAACGGATCGATCGCGTCGAAGCCTTCGCTGCGGGTGTTTCGCAGCTTCTCGGCGACCGCCGCTTCGGTCTCGGCGAGGACCTTCTTCGCCGCCGCCTCGAGCGCCTTGACCTTCTCGTACTCGTCGAGGATCTGGCGCGCCGACGTCTTCACGTCGGTGATCGCGGCCTTGAGATCGCCGGCGTCGGCGTGGCCGAGCCAGTAGTACGCGTCGGTCGCGCGCGACGCGAGCGCGAGGATGTCCTCGAACGTCGTGCGGTTCGGCGCGTCGACGGCGGCGAGCCGCGAGATCGACAACGCATCCGAGAGCCCGCGCACGAGATCGGCGTTGCCGACCTTCGCGAGGTAGCTGCCGTCGACCGGCGCGCTCGCCGCGAACTCCGCCGACGTGAACGGCGTCTTCCACACCTGCATCGGGTGCACGCGGGTCGGCTCGCTCGACGTGCCGCGCATGACGACCATGCGCCCGTCGTTGAACAGCGAATAGCCGTTGCACGCGATCGGCGCCGCGACGTCCTTCGCGATCACGTTGTACGGATAGAGCAGGTACGTGCCGTCGTGCCCGCGGAAGTAGACGTACAAGACGTCTTCGCCGTTCGGCGATCGGACCTCGCGCTCGAGCACGTAGTCGCGGGAATCGCCGTCGAACAGCTTCGACGCGCCGCCGACCAGCATGAAGCCGCCGGGGAAGATCACGCCGTGATCTTCAGGGAGCGACCTGCACCCGAGCCCGATCCCGTCGGCGCGGATCACGCGGTGCGAGCGCGTGTCGAACACGAGGTAGCGCCACGCGGTCTCGCGGAACGGGAGGATCTTGAACAGGATCAGGCCGCCGGGCTTGCCGATCGGCGCGTAGAAGATGCGCGCGTCGTCGAGCGTCTGGTTGACGTCGTCGACCGGCTCGCTGTAGATGCCCTCGCCGGTCTCGGTGTTGTTCTCGACCTTGATCGTGAGATCGCCGTGCACGCACTCGACGAACACGGTGTCGAGCACGTTGTAGTGCGGGTGCTTGCCCGAGACCTGGTTGTCGCGCGTGACCTCGATCCACTCGAAGTCGTACGGCTTGGGGAACAGCTCGGCGTGATCGCGATCGCCGCGATCGTCGACGTAGACCGGCGTGCCGTCGGGCTCGATCCGCCAGCGCAGCACCTTGTTGTCGCGCCAGCTCGCGCCGGCCTGGAAGACCGCGAGCAGCTGCGTCTCGCGACGCGTGAGCTGGATCAGGCGCGCGTCGCGGTAGTAGCGATAGAGGTTCGCGAAGTCGCGCGCGAGCTCGCCGCCGGTGAGGAAGCCGCCGAGCGTGTCCTGCGGCAGCGGCGAGGTGTCGTAGCCGTCGCCCGCCACCGCGTCGAAGCGGTGGAGCGCGAGCACGTCGCCGATCTTCGTCTCCGACTTGAGGCCGAGGAAGACGTTGTAGCCGAGGAGGACGTGGGTCCCGACCGGCACGAGGTCGACCGGGACGCAGTTGTTCTCGGTCCGGACGCGCTCGGTCGCGATCAGCTGCGGCTCGGTCGCGCCGAACAGCGTCCGCCTGCGCGCGTTGAGCGCGTCGGCGCGCTTCGCGAGCTCCGCGCCCGCGGCGGCGAGCCGCGCGCGCAGGACCTCGTAGTTGCCGCCCGCGAGGGCGGCGTCGACGTCGGCCATCGCGTCAGCTCACCTTGTCCTCGAGCTGGCGCGCCTGATCGAGCAGCGACTTCAGCTTCGTCTTGGTCGCGTCGTCGGCCTTGTTCATGAGCGCGGCGAAGACCGCGTTGAGATCGCCCGCGCTCTTGCCGTTGCCCATCTTCTCGGCGACGACGCGCTTGACGATGTCGCTGTTCTCGCTGACCGCGTCGATCGAGCTGCCGAGCGAGACCGCCTTGACGAAGCGATCGAAGAACTGGCCGTCGCCGCCGACGATCTTGATGTCGGCGTTGCCCATGGTCTTGCCCATGACCTCGGCCTGCTGCTCGGCCATCTGCACGCGCGCGTGGATCTGCTCCAGCGCGATCGTGCGATCCGCTTCGAGCTTGAGGCGGAACTCCTCGTGCTCGCGCGCGCTGCCCTGCAGCTGCTGCATCGCCTTCGCCTTCTCGGCGAGGCCGGTCGCCTCGGCGAGCATCCGCTTCTGGATCGCGTCGGCCTCGGCGGCCTTCGCGGTGACCTCGGCGAGCAGCTTCTCGCGCACGCCGACCGCGGACGCGACGCCCTCCTTCTCGATCGCGATCGCGCCGGCCTCGCGCCCCTGCGCCTCGGCGAGCGCCTTGCGCTTGACGTTCTCGGCGGTGACGGTGCCTTCCTTGTCGGCGACCAGCACGGCGGCCTCGCGCACGCGCACGGTCGCGAGCCCCTCGGCGGCGTGCTCGGCCTGCGCACCTTCGGCGCGGCGGATCGCGGCGCGCGCTTCCTTGTCGCTCGACTCCATCGCGGCGTCGGCGAGGATGATCTGCCGCTTCGCCTGCGACTGCGCGACCTGCGTCTCGGCCTCGGCCTTCTTGATGTCCTTGACGAACGATCCTTGCGCCTCGGCCTCCGCCGCGGTGATCGCGACGTTCTTCTCGCGCTTGGCCTGCGCGTCGGTGCGCAGGTCCTTGATCGACTCCTCCTCGACGGCGACCGTCTTGTCGACGGCGACGCGCGCCCGCACGATGTCGGCGATCGCGCGCTTCTCGGTCTCGAGCGCCTTGTTGGCGTCGATCGTGTTCAGCTGCACCTCGCGCGTGCGGCCGACCTCCTCGAGATCGTGCGCCTTGGCGACGCGCACCTTCTCGACCTCGACCTCGCGGATCCGGCCCTGCTCCGAGACCTGCACCGAGCGCAGCTTGGCCTGCTCGGCCATCTGGATCATCTCGTCGGCCTTCTGCTTCTCGATCGCCGTGCGCTTCTGCTCCTCGAGCTGGAAGCGCGCCGCCTCGTTCGACTCGCGCGCCTGCGCGACCGCGATCTCCTTGTCCTTCTTCGCGGCGGCCTCGGCCTGCGCCTGCTCGAAGCGGTAGAGCGCCTCTTGCGCGGTGAGATCCTGCTTGCCGGTCTCCATCTTCTGGCGCTGCTTGAGCTGGTTGGTGTCGATCGCGGCGGCCGACGTGATGTCGGTGATCTTGCGGATGCCGAGCGCGTCGAGGACGTTGTTGGGATCGAGCATCTCGATCGGCGTCTGCTCGAGGTAGTCGATCGCGCAGTCGTCGAGGACGTAGCCGTTCAGGTCCTCGCCGATCACCTTCTTGATGTTGTTCTTGAAGTCCTGGCGGTGGGTGTAGAGGTTCTCGAACTCCATCACCTTGCCGACGGTCTTGAGCGCCTCGGAGAACTTCGCCGCGAACAGCTCCTCGAGCGTGCCCTGCTGCGACGCGCGCGCGCAGCCGATCGTCTGCGCGACCCGCAGCACGTCGTCGACGGTCTGGTTGATCGAGACGAAGAAGGTGACCTTGATGTCGGCGCGGATGTTGTCCGCGCAGATCAGGCCTTCCTTGCCATGGCGCGCGACCTCGATCGTCTTGATCGACATGTCCATGATCTCGGCCTTGTTCACGATCGGCAGCACGATCGCGCCGGTGAACGTGACCTTGGGGTCGCGCCCCATCTTGTTCACGATCATCGCCTGTCCTTGATGGACCTGGCGCCATGTGCGCGCGACCAAGCCGAGGATGCCGAAGACGAGGACGGCGCCGGATGCGATCAGGATGATGGCGAGCTGTTGACCCATTTCACACTCCTCCAGGAGAAGGTTCCACCGCGAAGACGCGGCGGTCGGAATCGACGTCGATGACGAGCGCCTTGTCGCCGCGCACGAGCTTGTGCGCGGGATCGGCGCGGACCGCGATCTGCACGATGCTGCCGCCGTCGACGATGTCGGCGAAGCCGAAGTCGTTGTCGACGGTGTTGCTGGTGACCGTGCAGATCGAGCCGATGTACTGCGCGTGGGTCTTCCCTTCCTTGATCTCGAAGACCGGCGCGAGCGGACGAACGAAGAGCGCGGCGAGCGGCAGCGCGACGACGAGCGCGAGCGGAAGCAGCAGCCAGCGCAGCACGCTCGACTCGCCCATGACGTAGTACGAGCCGAGCAGCGCCCCCACCCACGCCACCAGCACGATGACTGAGATGCTGATCGTCAGCGGAACGTTGCCGAGGCCGAGATCCCAGTCGCTGTCCATGTCGACGTCGTGCCCACCATGTCCGAGCAGATCGATGTCGAGCGCACCGATCACGACGAAGAGCCAATAGACGAGGACGATGCCCAGCGCGATCGTGAACACGATCGTCGGGAACCGCAGCGCGACATCCAACAGATTCACGTCAGCCCCCGTCAATTGTGTTGGTGCCATGCGTAAGTCCCCCCTGACCTCTCCGCCAGGGGACATTCCGGCAAAGCGGTGTAGTTTTGCAATCCCTCGACGGCACGACGTTGACACCGAATGCAGCGCGGTTACCGTGATCGCCTATGGAGCTCGATGCGCTGGTGCCTGTCGCGCTCGGCATGTGGGCCGTGCACGACAAGGAAGGCTTCGACGACGTCAAGGCGCAGCTCCGCCAGTGGGCGAAGCGCGATCCGATCGACGCGTTGATGACGACCGTCGTCGGCGGCGGCATCGCGTTCTGGCTCGCCGAGCGGGACACCAACCCGCACTGCAAGACGGCGTGGGACGGCATCCTCTACATGTCGACGTCGCTGTCGGTCGGCTACGACAACCTGTTCCCGACGACGCCGACCGGTCACGCGCTGGCGACCTTCGCGCAGACCTTCGGCCCCGCGATGGCGAACGCCGCGCTCGAGGAGCCGGGGCCTTCGGTCGACGACAAGATCCTCGCGAAGCTCGAAGAGATCGCGACGCTGCTCGCGGCGCGCGGCGCCTGAGTCGTCACAGATCGTCGGCGTCCGAGCCTTCGTCCATCGGCCTGCGCTCGTGCTCGTGCTCCTGCCCGTGCCCGTCCCCGTGCCCGTGCTCGTGCGCGGACGGATCGCCTTGCTGCACCGGCGGCTCGCCCTGCTGCTCGGGGACGAGCGGCCACGAGCTCACGGCGGACAACAACGACTCGAACATGCCGCCGGAGTCCGGCGCCGGCGGCCGCTGCGGCGCGCGCTCTCGCTCGCCGCCGAGCTTCGGGAGGCCGAGCCCGCTCGATCCGCCGCGATCGTCTTCTTCGTCCTCTTCATCCTCTCCGCGGCCGCGGCCGTGGTCGCGGCGATCGTCCTCGGGCTCGCTATCGGCGTCGGAGCCGCCGTCCGCGATCTCCCAGTTCATCGCGATGACGTCGATCTCGTAACGCAGGTTGGCGACGATCTGCGCGACGCAGTCCATCAACCAGCCCTGCACGATCGCCTCGCCGCCGAACGGCGCGGCGAAGAGATCGAGGAGCCTGCGCGGCAGGTTCGGCGCGTCGCGCGCGAGCAGATCGTCCTGGTGGACGCCGCCCAGCGCCGACGCGTACACCTTGAAGTACGCGCGCTGCGCGAGCTTGCGCGCGACCTGGAGCGCGCCGGGCAGTTGGTTGTGGACGCCCCGCTGGTTGGCGATGCGCTCGAGCGCGCGCTGGGTCGCGGTCACGAGCGTCCGCGCCTGGGCGACGAACGTGCGGATCTGCGGCGTGCGCATCGCGTGCTCGAGCGCGCGCGCGTACGGTTTCTCGTCGGAGCGCGCCGGCGCCGCGAAGCCGTCGTCGGATTCGTCGTCGCTGAGCGCGGCGTAGAAGTCGTCGGCCGGCCAGTCGCCGAAGTACCCCTCGGTCTTGCCACCGATCGACTGCTCCCCCTTCATGATCTTCTCGCGCAGCCCGGCGGCCGACGGATCGGTCTTCGGCGCGGTCCACTTCGCGCTCGCGCTCTTGCCCGGCGTCTTGTACTTCGGCGGCGTCGCGCTGAACGTGCCGTTGAGGTTGCGATAGATGAGCTTCTTGCCGCGACGCGCGGCCTCGGCCTGTACACGCTGCTCGAGCAAGCGCGTGAAGAACCGCTCGACGATCGGCCCCAGCGTGTCCGACTTCATGCCCTGCTGCGCGCCGGTGTGCGGCGCGTGCTGCTCGAGGATCGCGCGGAACTCCTGTCGCTCCTCCTCGGTCAACCCGAACTGGCGCGACTTGTCCTTGTCGGCGGTCAGCGACGGCCAGCGGATGACCTGCTCGATGACGACCCGGTGCTGCTTGAGCACCGCGAGGAACGACGACTCGCCCTCCTTCGAGGTGTGATCGTTGATCGCGAGCGCGCCGAGCGTGCGCCCGCTCCACACGTGCGACGGCGCGTGCGGCGTGAGGTAGTCGCGCAGCGGGTGGAACGACGCGTAGACCTTGCCCGAGTAGGGGTGCTGCGCCTTGCCGCTGCGGCGCCAGCGCGGGCGTAGGCGGAAGCCCTTCTCGGCGGCGATCGGCTTGTTGCCGAGCGCGTAGCGCACGGCGTGCCGGGGCTCGTCGGCGGTCGACACGAACGGGTGCGAGCGGAACGGCACGTCGCCGTACACCTTGTCGCGCGCCGGGTCGCGATCCGACTCCGCGTCGGGGCGCGGCTTGCCGCCGAGCTCGTGGTACTCGCCGACGGTCTCCGCCGACTTGGTGTAGTTCTCCGAGTAGTCGGACTGCAGCAGGTGGAACGGCGTCGGGAAGACGCGCGAGCTGCCGCCCTTCATCTTGCGCTTCGGATCGACGAACGGATCGGGGCGCCGCTTGCGCGCCAACCACGCGCGGAAGAGGCGCGCGTTCTTCCACACGTCGCCGCTCTTGCCATGGCTCGCCGTGTAGAACTCCTCGCGCGGCATGCCGGGCGGGCGCACCGCGTCGGCGAAGACCGGCTTGCCGAGCTGGCTGGCGCGGCGGTGCTCGCGCCGCTTCGCCTTGCTGAAGCGATTCGTCATGTACGCGATGCCGCGGAACTGCGGGACGACGAAGCGTGCGTAGCGCTTGTCGGTGAGGATCTTCTCGATGTCGCCGGCGCTCTCGGCCCCGACGATCGCGACGTTGAGCTCCGCCAAGAGCGCCTCGTCCTCCTCGGTGAACCCGCCCTCGGACTCGTCGAGATCGTCCTCGGGCATGCGGAAGTCCTCGTCGGGCTCCGAGTCGGTGTCGCTGCCGTAGTAGTCGTGCGTCGCGGTCTCGCGCGCCGAGATCCACGCCGACAGGCCGCGCGCGTCGGGCAGCGGATCGCGCGAGGCCTGCGGCCAGAGCTCCGTGATCGTGCGGTACGTGTCGCTCTTCTGCGCCTCGGCCTCGCCCAAGCGGTTGACCTCGAGCACGTAGCGCGTGACCGCGTGCTCGAGCGCGTGATCGTCGGATCCGACCGACATCGCCGACGACGGTTGCTTCTTCGGCGCGGAGTCGACGCGGATGTCCATCGACGAGCTGCCGTGGTCGCTCTTCTCGCGCTTGCCCTCCTCCCTCTCGCCCGACGGCTCCTGCTTCCCCTTCGCCGGCTCCTCCTTCTTCGACTTCGCCGACTCCTCGGCGCGCTTCCCGGCGCGACGCCGCGCGAGATCGTCGCGGATGCCGGGCAGGTTGGGATCGCGCGCGATGTAGTCGCGCGTGAGGGGGCCGATCCCGCCGGGCGCCTCGCCGCGCGCGATCGCCACGATGATCGCGGACAGCACCTGCTCGATCTGCTGGCGGCTCATGCCGACCGAGGCGACGCCGCGCAGGCGGTTGATCTCGAGCGCGGGCGCGGGCACGCCGTTCGCGATGATGTAGAGCCCGTCGATCAAGCAGTTGCCGTCGGCCACCGTCGGCATGACCTCGACGTAACCGTCGCCGTTCAGATCGACGAAGTCGACGTCGAGATCGTCGGGCGCCGCCGGTCGCAACACGATGTAGTGGTTGCCGCCGATGTGGAGCAGGATGCCGGGCGTGCCGCCGTCGGCGCCGTAGGTCAGGAAGTTCGACTGGATCAGCGGGCCCGCGATCTGGTTCATCACCAGCGCGGTGACGCCGAGATCGTCGGCGATGAGCTGGCCCTCGGGCTCCTGCAGGTGATGGCGCCGGGTCGACGCGAGGTCGGTGCGATACGCCTGGACGAGATCATCGTCGACCATCGCGATCGGGGCGTGGTCGCCGGGATCCTGCATCACGACCGCGGTCGGCGCGCCGACGTTGCGCGCGCGGCCGCCGCGGCCGCCGCGACCGCCGACGCTCTTGCCGGTGCGGCCGCGCTTCGAGACTGGTGGGCCGTCCGGGCGTTTGCTCTTCGACGAGTCGCCGCCGTCGTCGCTCCCCTTGTCGCTCTTGCCGCTCTTGTCGCTCTTGCCGCTCTTGTCGCCGTCGGCCTTCTTGCTGCGCGTCTCCTCGATGAAGTCGTCGGCGTTGTCGAGGTGGATCACGCTGGTGGATCCGACGACGACGAGCTCGTACGCGCCGGGCCGGCAGCGCACCAACCGCGCCGGCAGCATGTTGCCGTCGTAGCTCACGAGGTAGTAGCGCCCCTCCGCGAGGTCCTCGTGCCGCATGCACTGCACGACCGGCGCGCTCGGCGCACCGAGCGGACCGGCGGACATCACGTGCTCGCCGCGCGCCGCGCGCCGCCCGAGGTCATCGGCCTCGCGCTCGAGCGCCGAGTCGACGTCGATGACGGCGCCGAAAGTCTGGACCGGCGCGCGCGTGCGGCCCTGCGCTTGCTGGACGACGTGCGCGAGCTCGTGGCCGATCACCTCGCGACCACCGGTCGAGGCGTCGTCGAAGCGTCCCGGCGCGAAGTGCACGTCGAGCCCCGAGGTGAACGCGATCGCGCCGACCGCGGTGGCGTCGGGCGAGTCGCGGTGCATGCGCACCGGCGAGAGATCGGTGCCGAACGCCTGTCCCATCGAGGTCCGCAGGTCGGCGGGGAGCGGCTCGCCTCCGCGCGCGCCCGGCGACCACGCCGTCGCGCCGCCGAGATCGATCTCGCGGCTGCCGTTGGGCGCGCGCGCCGCCGGCGCCGCCGCGCTTCTCGGCGCGATCGACGTGGTCAGCGTGGTGCGACCCGGCGCGATCGATGGGCTCCGATCTCCGTCCTGGTCGTCGTCGAGGCGATAGCGGTCCGCACGCCGGTTCGTCATCGCGGCGTGGAAGAGCAACGGCCGTGCCGCCCGCGGCGATGGTAATTGCTGGAATCGCCTCGTGCGGGAGCGGCCTGCCGCTGCGGCACCCCTGCCGCTGCGGCAGCCCTGCCGCTGCGGCACTCGCGCTAACGCGCGTACCACTTCTGATTCGCGGTGCCCGCGCAGCTCCACGTCTGCAGCGCGGCGCCGCTACCGCCGTTCCAGTCCTTGATGTCGACGCACTTGTTGGCGAGCACGCTGACGAGATCACCGGCGCCGGTCAGGACGAACTGCTGCGCGAGGTTGCCGCTGCAGTTCGCGAGCTGGATGACCGCGCCGTCGTCCTTCGACGCCCACGCGACGTCCATGCACTTGCCGCCCGCCTGCACGGTGCCGCCCGTGAACGTCCACTTCTGCGCGCCGGTGCCGTTGCAGTCCCACGTCTGCAGCTTCACACCATCGGCGAAGTTGGAATTCGGCACGTCGATACACTTGCCGTTGAAGTTCGACACGATCGCCTTCGCGTCGCCGCCGCCCGTGGTCTTGAGCGTGAGGCCGTACGTGCCGAGGATCGGATTCACCGGCTGGAAGAACGTGGTGCCGCCGGTCGAGCAGTTGCCACTGCCGCCCGAGGTCACGCCCTGCGCCTGGTTGCCGGAGATGAACGAGCCACCCGAGTCGCCACCCTCGGCGCAGGCGTTGGTCTGCGTCGCGCCGTACACCGGGCCCGCCGCGTAGTTGATCGTGACGTTGTGAGCCTGGACCACGCCGCAGCGCCAGCCGGTGGTGCGCCCGGAGCGACAGATCGAGCTGCCGACCGGCGCGACCTGCGAGCCGGCGACCGCGACTTGCCCGTTATTGTGGTCGCCGACGTAGGGCAGGGACGCCCACGCGCCGTTGAGCTCGACCCACGCGTAGTCATTGCCCGGAAACGTCGAGCCGCGGAACGTGCCTTG
>DATJIA010000104.1:0-10745 GCA_035493675.1 Kofleriaceae bacterium
CATGAAGAACTCGAACGACTTCGACGAATACCGCCACGTCATGGACGTGGCGCAGAACGTCGATCCGGACGTCATCGCGACGCAGCCGTTCATCTTCACCGAGATGCTGGTCACGCGCGGGCGCGGCGAGCTGTCGGGCGTCGCGATCAAGGGCGTCGATCCCGACCGCGTCACCAAGGTGCTCGATCTCCAGAAGCACATGGAGGACGGCGCGCAGGTCTCCGCGCTCACCGACGATCTCAAACCCGGCGAGCTGCCGCCGATCATCATGGGACGCGAGCTCGCCAAGAAGCTCAAGGCGCACGTCGGCGACGACGTCACGCTGGTCGTCGCGTTCAGCGACAACGGCGTCTTCCGCACCGACTCGCAGGTGCCGAAGACCCGCAAGTTCCGCGTCGTCGGCATCTTCTACTCGGGCTTCGACGAGTACGACCGCCGCTTGATGTACGTGAGCTTGAAGCAGGCCCAGAAGCTCGTCGGTCACGGCGATCGCGTGATGGGCGTCGAGCTCAAGATCAAGGACGTCGATCGCGCGCGCGAGATCGCCGACAAGCTGTCGCGCCAGCTGGGCGAGCCGCCCTACGTGATCCAGGACTGGTACGAGCTCAACCACAACCTCTTCAAGGCGCTCACGCTGCAGAAGCTGGCGCTCGTGATCATCCTGACGCTCATCATCGCGGTCGCGACCTTCAACATGGTCTCGGCGCTGACGATGATGGTCACCGACAAGACGCGCGAGATCGCGATCCTCAAGTCGATGGGCGCGACCTCCGGCTCGGTCGCGAAGGTCTTCCAGGTGGTCGGCTTGTCGATCGGCGGGGTCGGCACGATCTTGGGCCTCGCCGTCGGCCTCGTGACCTGCTGGCTGGTCGAGGCCTACGGCTACGCGCTCGACCCCAAGGTCTACCTGATCGATCGCCTGCCGATCTCGGTGCGCAGCTACGAGGTCCTGCTCGTCGCCGCGCTCACGATGCTGATCTGCGGCCTCGCGACGCTGGTCCCCTCGGCGAAGGCGTCGTCGCTGACGCCGGTCGAGGGCCTGCGCTACGACTGAGCGCAGTCGCTCAGTTGCGCTGCGCGACGACCGCGAGCGAGAGGTCGCGGAGCATCACGCGGTCGGCGAAGTTGCGGAGCTCGCCGGGCTTGGTCATCCAGACCGCGGCGGTGAGGCGGCCGTCGTCGAGCTCGCGGGCGCTGACGTCGAAGGTCGCGTCTTTCAGCTTCTGGGTCGCGAGCGGGTAGATCGATCCGTCGTCGAGGCGCCAGGCCCAGTCGAGGAGGAGATCCGCCTTGCCGGTGCCGGTCACGCTCATGCCGGAGTCGGCCCAATCGCCGTCGACGTCGATCTGCGTGCCGAGGCGCAGCACGAGGTTGGTCAGGTGGATCGGCTTGCCGAAGGTGTCGGCGGGGACGTCGACGTCGGCGAGCTTGATGTCGAGATCCTCGACGACGACGAAGCCGTCGTCGGTGGAGCGCAGGACCGCGCGGCCGCCGTTGACCGCGGGCGCGACGCCGGGCATCACGTGGCCGTCGGGGCCGACGGCGGTGACACCGATGCGGCTGTCGGCGCCGAGGTCGAGGAACGCGCGCTTGCCGAGCTCGGAGCGCAGCGGCGTCGCGTTCGGATCGACGCCACCCGCGTCGTAGGCGCACGCCGACAGCGCGGCGGCGAAGAGGGTCGTTGCAAGGACGTTACGCATGAGGTTCTCCCTGTCGGGGGCGCGCCGCGGCGCGCACGAGATCGAGGATCGCGGCCAGCCGTTCCTCGTCGAGCCGCGCGGGGTCGCGATCGCCCCAGCCCAGCTTCTCGCTCCACTCGTCTCGCGTGAGGAACCACGCGATCGAGAGATCGATGATCGTGATCAAGAGGTGCGCGGGATCGAGCTCCGCGCGGATCGCGCCCGAGGCGCGCGCTTCCTCGAGCCGCGCCAGCGTGCGCGTGAGCAGCGCGCGCGTGATCTCGAGCTGCGGGAGATCGCGCAGCGCGTGGCGCATCGCCATCACCCAGCCGAGCAAGCGCACGAGCTCGGGGTGGCGCGCGAGGAAGCGGAAGAAGCCGCTGGTCGCTTCGCACAGGCCGTCGACGTCGAGCGTGCCGACGCGCAGGAACTCGAGGTGCGATTCGAGGAACTCGGTGAACGGACGCGCGAGCACCTGATCGAAGAGCGCGTCCTTGGTCTTGAAGTAGTGATAGATGAGCCCGCGCTGCACGCCGGCCTTGCGCGAGATGTCGTCGAGGCTCGCGCCCGACGGCCCGAGGCGCGTGAACAGCTCGGTCGCCGCACTGACGATGCGGGCCTTGGTGCTCTCGGGGTCGCGGCTGCGCGGGCGGCGCATGCCCTATTTGTTGGTCATTCGACCAACAGTCGTCAAGTTTGGAGACGCATATGAAGATATATCTATTTGATATAGCTACGAAACAAACATGAAAAAAGTTTCATGATTCTGGTTTAGACATTGAACCGAACGCTAGTTTGCCAGTGTCAGCACAGGCTCGAATGCGCGTCGTGTTAGCGTGCGCACCGGGGAGGCTTCATGAAGCGGATCGCGCTGCTATTGCTCTACGTCTGTGCGTGCGGTGGCGGAAAGGGGACGCACCCGGATGCATCACCGGGCGGCGCCGACGCCGCGATGGAGTGCACCGCGGAAGGGCAGACGCGCTGTCTCGGCGCGACCTACGAGACGTGCATGAACGGATCGTGGAACGTCACGCAGCAGTGCGCGATGTCGTGCGACTCGGCGCTCGGCTGCGTCGCGTGCTCGCCGGGGATCGACTACTGCGTCGGCAACGACGTCCACTCGTGCACCGCGCAGGGCGACGACGGCGGCGTCACGATGACGTGCCCGTCGAACCAGACCTGCTCGAGCGGCAAGTGCGTCGATCCGTGCGCGGACGCGGCGGCGAACCGCAGCTACATCGGGTGCGAGTACTGGGCGGTCGATCTCGACAACGCGTTCGAGGTCTTCGGCGTTCCGGATCAGCTGTTCGGCTGCCTCCTCTTCAGCGCGGACGCGAAGCAGTACACGAACACCAAGGTCTGCTTCGCGAATGCGGGCGGCGGCACCACCGCGGGCGTATGCGACGAGCCGGGCGACGCGTGCCCGTCGGGCTTCACGTGCCAATCGAAGACGGTGTGCGGCCTCGACGCGCAGCACTCGCCGTTCGCGATCGTCGTCTCGAATCCGCAGTCGAAGGCGGTCGACGTCACGATCACCGACGGCGCCGGCAAGACGTCGACGCAGTCGGTGCCGGCGGGGCAGGTGAAGTCGCTGTTCCCGACCCAGCTCGGGCTCGCCGATCAATCGCTCGATTGGACGATGCAGGGCAAGAAGGCCTACAAGATCAGCTCGACGATGCCGATCGTCGCGTACCAGTTCAACCCGCTCGACAACGTCGGCGTCTTCTCGAACGACGCGTCGCTCTTGATCCCGAAGACGACCTTCGACGTCGAGTACATCGCGCTCACCTACGACACGCTGACGCGCCGGACCGGCACCAACGACTACAACGGCTACGTCGCGATCGTCGCGCCGCAGGACGACACGATGATCACCGTGACGCCGTCGGCCGACGTGCGCGCGTCGACCACCGGCGGCGGCGGCGTGATCACGAAGGGCACGGCGACGACGTTCACGCTCGCCGCGTTCGACGTCCTCGAGCTCGAGGCGGTCGGCGCCGCGACCGCGGGCATCGACGGTCCGGATCTCAGCGGCACCGTGATCCAGTCGGCCGACACCAAGACGTTCGGCGTCTTCGCGGGCACCGAGGCGACCGTGATCCCGACCGACGCCCCGAACGGCGTCACCGGCTCGGCGTGCTGCGCCGATCACCTCGAGGAGATGATGTTCCCGACCTCGACGTGGGGGAAGAAGTTCGCGATCGCGCGCAGCCAGGTGCGCCTGACGCAGAAGCCCGAGAACGACGTGCTGCGCGTGCTCGCGCAGAAGGCCGGCACGACGGTGACGTTCGATCCCGCGCCGGTCAAGGGCACGTGCGGCACGCTCGGCGTCGGCGAGTTCTGCGAGGTCGAGATCAGCGTCGACACCGCGATCACCGCGAGCGAGCCGATCTTGATCGGCCACTACCTGAAGTCGGTCGAGTTCCAGAGCGGCGGCCAGATCATCGGCTCGGGCGATCCGTCGCTCGCGATCGCGGTGCCGTCGGAGCAGTTCCGCGGCAACTACACGATCCTCGTCCCGTCGCAGTACATGAACAACTACGTCTCGATCGTGGTGCCGACCGGATCGACCGCGTCGATCGACGGCAGCGACGTGACGAGCCAGCTCACGGCGTTCGGCAGCAACATGTTCAAGGGCGGGCGCATCTCGGTCGCCGCCGGCGCGCACGCGATCACGTGCAACGGCGCGGGCTGCGGCATCGAGGTCTACGGCTACTCCGACGCCGTCTCGTACATGTTCGCCGGCGGCCTCGACCTCAGGCAGATCGTCGTCAACTAATCGCCGCTGCGCAGCTGCTTGCGCTCGCGGCGCTCGCGCTTGCGCGCCTGGCGATCCGATTCGCCGGGCAGGCGCGTCTGGATCGAGACGCCGCCCATCAAGACGAAGCCGGTGATGCGGAGCACGGCTTGGCCGGGCTCGGCGGCGGCGGGCGCGCGGTGGCGCTCGTCGAAGCCGCCCATGATCGCGGAGGCGTCGACGTCGACCGCGAGGTTGGGCGGCACGATGATCTCGAAGCCGCCCATCACGCACGAGACGTGGATCTCGGTGACGCCGGGGCCGAAGTCGGCCTCGCGGAAGTCGAGCCGTCCGCCGCCCCAGAAGCAGCGCACGCGCATCTTGCGCGGCACGATCCAGCGGCCCTTGCGATCGAGGCCGCTCATCACGCACCAGATCTTCTTCTCGGCGGGGCGGCTCGGATCGTCGCGGACGAGCGTGGTCGTCGTCGTCTTGACCAGGGCGGTGGTGTCGAGATCCTTGACGAGATCGTCGAGCTCCGCGATCGAGGTCGCGCTGTGCGCGAGATCGAGCCGGCGATCGAGCTCGTCGACGTCGAAGACGTCGTCGGAGAAGCGCTGCGTGAGGAGCGCGATCACCTGTTCGCGTCGATCGCGCACCGCGACGAGACCGGCCATGCGCGCAGGCTAACGCACGGCGGCGGTGTCTGCTAGGGTCGCCCGATGCGCATCGACCTGCACTGCCACTCGCTGTGCTCCGACGGTGTCGATGCGCCCGAAGCGGTCGCGCGCGCCGCGCTCGCGCGCAAGGTCGAGCTGTTCGCGCTGACCGATCACGACACCTGCGCCGGCTGCGACGTGATCGCGAGCGCGCTCGGCGCCGCGGCGCTGCGCGGCGTCGAGATCTCGTGCGACGACGGCGCGGGCACCGTGCATGTGCTGGCGTACGGCGGCGGCGCGACCTGGGCCGAGCTCGAGCGCGCGCTCGACGATCGGATCGAGGCGCGGCGCACGCGGCTGCGCGTGATCGCGGCGCAGCTGAAGGTGCACCGCGGCGTGAAGCTCGACATCGAGCCGATCCTCGCGGCGGCGGGCACGCGCGCGGTCGGCCGGCCCGATCTCGCGCGCGCGATGATCGCGCAGAAGATCGTGGGGTCGATGAAGGAGGCGTTCTCGCGCTACCTCTACGACGGCGGCCCCGGCGACGCGCCCGGGCATCGCCTGCCGATCGCGGAGGCGCTCGCGATGGGGCGCGCGGTCGGCGCGAAGATGGCGCTCGCGCATCCGCACCAGCTCGGCGATCGCGCGGCGCCGCTCGTGAAGCGCCACAAGGCCGACGGGCTCGACGGGATCGAGGCCTACTACGGCCCGTACACGCCGCAGGATCGCGCGCACTGGGCGAAGATCGCCGACGAGCTCGGCGTGATCGCGACCGCGGGCAGCGATCGCCACGAGCCCGGCGACGCGGAGCTCGGCGTCGACGTCCCCGACGATCGCGCGAAGCGGCTCACCGCTTGGGTGCGCGGCGAGGCTTCACGCGCCCCAGCTTCACGATGATCTTGTACTCGGCCGGCGTCACCGGTTGCACGCTGAGGCGCATGCCGCGCTTGAGCAGCATCATCGCCTCGAGCCCCGGCGTCTCGCGCATCTGATCGATCGAGACGTAGGTCGGCAGCTTCTCGACGAATTCGACCTCGACGCAGTCCCAGCGCGGCTCGTCCTTCGACGCGGTCGGATCGAAGTACGGCGACTTCGGATCGAACTGCGTCGTGTCGACCACGCCGGTCTTCACGACGCGCGCGAGCCCGGCGACGCCCGGCGGCGTCACGCTCGAGTGGTGGAACAGCACCTCGTCGCCGACCGACATCGCGCGCATGTGGTTGCGCGCCTGGAAGTTGCGCACGCCGGTCCACGGCTCGCGCTTCACGCGCGCGAGATCGTCGATGCCGAAGGTCTCGGGCTCGCTCTTCATCAACCAGTGCTTCGTCATATCGAAAGCGTCCGCAGCTCGAAGTCGCGCGAGACCGCGCGGACCTCGTCGGTGAAGCCCGCGAGGTTCACGTTCATCGAGAAGCCCATCGGCTGCTCGAGCGGGCGGAAGAAGTCGTCGTAGTGGGTCGGCACGATCACCCGCGGCTCGAGCTTCGACAGGATCCGCTGCAGGTAGCGCGGCGTGAAGCGGCGCCCCGCGATCCCGCACAGGAAGACGTCGACGCCGCGATGCCGGATCGCGTCGTCGATCAGATCGGCGGAGCCCTGGTGATAGAAGCTCGCGCCCGGCCCGCGGACGTGGAGGCCCCAGACCTGGCCGCAGCGATACGCGCGCGGCGTGAGATCGTCGAGGTGCTCGCACGTGAGCTCGCCGCCCGACGGGATCGCGAGCCCGAGCGCGAGCTTCGAGTGCAGGCTCGGCACGAACTCGAACGTGAAGGGCCCGACCTCGTACGTGCGATACGGCTCGACGACGACCGCGTGATCGGCGAGGCCGTGCAGGCGCATCAAGGTCTCGAGCGAGGTCGAGCCGTACGCGCGCGCGCCGGTGCGCCGCGCGATCGCGGGCACGTCGAGCGCGTGATCGAAGTGCGTGTGCCCGACGAGGATCGCGTCGGCGCGATCGACGTGGCGCGCGATCGCGTCGGTGTCGGCGGCGACCGGCCGGCGCCCGAGCATCGCGCCCAGCGGAAGCCGCGTCACGTACGGATCGATCAGGATCGTCGTGCCCTCGGCGGTGAGCGCGAAGCCGGCGGTGCCGAGCCAGCGCACGTCGACCTTGCCGAAGCGAGCCTCGCCGGCGTGCTCGGCGGCGGCGTCGTGATCGGCGGTCCGGCGCGCGCCGCGGCGAGCGACGTACGCGACGTACGAAGCGACGTGTCCGAAGGCGCCGAGCATGGCGTTTCACTCTATCGCGGGGTACAAACGCAGCGACAAACCGCAGAGGAGAAAATCATGGCCTTCACGCTCCCCGAGCTCCCGTACGCCAAAGACGCGCTCGCCCCGACCGTCTCCGCGGAGACGATCGACTACCACTACGGCAAGCACCACCAGGCCTACGTCAACAACCTGAACAACCTGGTGACCAACACGAAGTACGCGACGATGTCGCTCGAGGAGATCGTCAAGGCGACGCAGGGGCAGCTGAGCGAGAAGCCGATCTTCAACAACTCGGCGCAGGTGTGGAACCACACGTTCTACTGGCACTCGCTGGCGCCCAACGCGGGCGGCAACCCGACCGGCGCGATCGCCGCGGCGATCGACAAGTCGTTCGGCTCGTTCGCCGACTTCAAGGACAAGTTCTCGAAGGCGGCCGCCGGTCAGTTCGGCTCGGGCTGGGGCTGGCTCGTGAAGACCGCCGACGGCGGCCTCGCGATCGAGACGACCGCCAACGCGGAGACCCCGTTCGCCGTCGGTAAGAAGTGCGTCCTCACGATCGACGTGTGGGAGCACGCGTACTACATCGACTACCGGAACGCGCGCCCGAAGTACATCGAGGAGTACTGGAAGCTCGTCAACTGGGACTTCGCGAACAAGAACCTGGGCTGATCAGAGCAGTCGGCCGAGGACGAAGCCGACGATGATCGCGGCGAACGCCAGCCATGGTGTTCGCCGCGTTTGCGTTTCGGGTGGTGGCGCGATCGCCAACGGAAAATCGATCACGCGGACCGCCCCGGCTTCGGCGTCGACCAACAGCACGCCGTCGACGCCGTACGCGACCTGGTATTCGAGCAGCTGCCGGCGGGTCGCGGCGGTGTCGAGGCGCGGCGCGGCGGCGCCGGTCTTGACCTCGGCGACATACGTTCGACCGGAAGCGGACGCGAGCAGATCGCAGCGGAGCTCGAGGTCGAGCGGCTCGCCGTCGACGCGCAGCTGCCAGGCGCGGCGCGCTTGGCGCGCGGTGACCTCGTAGCCGGCGTCGGCGAGCAGCGCCTCGGCCGCGGCTTCACCGGCGAGCGCGCGGGCGGCGCGCGCCTTGGCGAAGCGGCTGCGCGATCGGCGCCGCAGCGCCGCGCGCACGTACGCGATCGCGATCGCGACGAGCAGACCGGCAACGATCCCGAGATACATCGCGCGAATGATCGCGCGCGCGTCTGATCACGAGCTCGGCGACGGCACCGCGAACGTCACGTGCACGAGCGACCACGCGTCCCCGTTCTTGTCGAACACGAACAAGACGCGGAACGGGATCACGTACGAGTCGCCGCCCTTCTTCTTCGCCAACATGACGTTCGCGACCGCCCAGCCGGTCGTGCCGCTCGGCGCGACCTCCGCGCGCACGTGGCCGGTGGCCAAGGCCTTGCTGACCCACGCCGCCTTCCACGGCTTCGCGAACGCGGCGCCGCTCGTCGTGATCTCCTTCGGTCCACTGCCGATCGCGGTCAGCTCCTTGCGCGCGGCCGCCGCGTCGTCGACGCCCTTGGCGAGCAGCGCGTCGAGCGCCGCGCGGAGCCCGGCGTCGCCGTCGGCGTCCGCGACCGGATCGAGCGCCGGCATCGTGCCCTTGATCGCGGCCGCGTTGATCGGCCCGTTCGCCATCGCCTGCGACCACAGGCCGCCCGCGATGCGCCAGCCGTCCTTCGTCTTCACCGCGAGCTCGGTCGCGCGCTCGTCGCGGTCGAAGTATTCGCCCGAGACGTCGCACTTCAGCTCGAAGTGCACCGCGAACGACACGACCGCGGTCTGTCCATCGGCGGCGAGCTGCGCGCGCACGTCCTTCAGCGAATGCGAGTGCAAGCCGCACGGCCCGAGCACCGCGTCGCCGAGCTGGGCCGCGCCGCTCTTGCCGACGTCGACCGAGTCATTGACGATGCTGAACGTCGCGTCGTCGGTGTAGACGTGCTCGGGCAGCTCGGTCTCGTCGATCATCGCCGCCAGCGAGGCGACCTGCTGCTTGACGAGCTTGGTGGCGGCGGCTTTCGGATCGTCGCCCTTCGCGGCCGCGGGGACCGAGACCGCGACGAGCACACAACTGAGCCCGAGCTTCATCGCGCCAGGATATCAGCAGACTCAGTGCCGGCGGCGGAGCGGCGCCTGCTGCGCGGGCAGCTCGGGGAAGTCGGCGAGCACCGCGACGACCTTGTCGGTCTTCTTGCCGCGCAGGATCTCGAGCTCGACCTTCGCGCCCGGGCCCTTGAGCGCGATCGCGTTGCGCAGGTGGCCGCTGTCGGTGACCGCCGCGCCGTCGATGCCGATGATCACGTCCTCGAGCTTCAGGCCCGCCTTCGCGGCCGGGCCGTTCTCTTCGATCTTCGCGACGATCACGCCGCGCGTCGCGCTGAGCTTGGCCTTCTGCGCGATCTCCCGCGTCAGATCGACGAGCGCGATGCCGAGGTAGCCGCGCGAGACTTTGCCGTCCTTGACGAGCGCGTCCATGATCGGCTTCGCCATGTTGGTCGGGATCGCGAAGCCGACGCCCTGACCGCCGCCCGAGCGCGAGAGGATCGCGGTGTTGATGCCGACCAGCTCGCCGCGCAGGTTGATCAGCGCGCCGCCCGAGTTGCCGGGGTTGATCGCGGCGTCGGTCTGGATGAAGTCCTCGTAGTCCTCGATGCCGACCGACGCGCGGCCCTTCGCGGACACGATGCCCATCGTCACGGTCTGGCCGACGCCGAAGGGATCGCCGATCGCGAGCACGGGCTCGGCCAGGCGCAGCGACGACGAATCGCCGAACTTGATCGCCTGCAGCTTGGGCACGTCGCCCTCGAGCTGCACGACCGCGAGGTCGGAGCGCTTGTCGACGCCGACGACCTTCGCGGTGTACTCGCTGCCGTCCGCGAGCGTGACCTTGATGGTGTCGGCGCCGTCGATCACGTGCGCGTTGGTGAGGATGCGCCCGTGCTCGCCGACGATCACGCCCGAGCCCAGCGCGGACTGCGGGCCCGACTCGATCCCGAACGGATCGAACGCGTCGCCCTGCCGCGTGGTCGCGATGTTGACGACCGACGCGACCGCCTTCTCGGCGACGTCGGAGACCGCGGACGGGTCACCGATGAGGGCGGCGGCCGCGGGTGAGGCGTACGAAGGTTCGACGAGCGCGGCCGTCATCAGCGCGCCCGTCAGGAAAATCGCGGTGCGTTTCATGGCGTACGACATGGTTCGTACGCACTACCGCCCCCGCGGTTGCCTGCATTCCGTCAGGGTGTTGCCGAACCGCTCGCCTTACCAGAACCTGACGGAGGGGGGGCCGCCTGTGACACGAAGATCGTCGGCACGTCCTGCTCGACGCGCTCGGCGCTCGCCTTCGCGACCTGCGCCGGCACGCGCGTCGTCTCCGTCACGATGTAGTACTCCATGACCGGCGCCGGCGGCACCGTCGGATCGACCGAGCCGTCCTCG
>DATJIA010000105.1:0-7334 GCA_035493675.1 Kofleriaceae bacterium
GGTCGCGCCGAGGCCGGTGAGGTAGTCGAGGTGCGCGGCGAGGCCGGCGAAGTCGCCGCCGTGCAGCTTCTGCGGCGCGGCGGGATCGAAGCAGCCGGGCGCGGCGGTGTCGTTGCTCGGATCGCCGTTGCGGAAGCGATCGGGGATCACGAGGTACAGGACCTGATCGCGGAAGCTGTCCGGCGCGGCGGTCGCCGCGTCCGGTGCGTGTCCGGCGGTGTCCGGCGGCGCTGTCCGGCTGTCCGGTTCCATCCCGATCGGCGCGCGCGCGGGCGCGGCGCACGCCGCCGAGAGGAGCAACAGCCACTTCATGCGCCGATGCTGCGCGCGCGGGTCGCGCGTCGCCATCGCGCGGACGTCAACCTCGGCGGCGCGGACGTCGCGGCGGCTCGCCGTACGCGGGCAGGCTCGCGACCTCGGGACGCACGCGCGACGGCGGCACGCCGAACTGCGCGCGGAACGCGACCGCGAACGCCGACGGATTGTCGTAGCCGACGCGCGCCGCGACCTCGGTGACCTGATACCGCCCCGTCTCGAGCAGGTGCCGCGCCTCTTCGAGCCGCCGCCGACGCACGTAGATCGCGGGCGCGACGCCGATCTCGCGGCGGAACGCGCGCAAGACGGTCGACTCGCTCGCGCCGCACTGCTTCGCCAGCGCCGCCGTCGAGACGTCCTCGAACAGGTGCTCCTCGAGCCACGCGCGCGCGCGCGTCGCGAGCGCGCCGCCCTCGAACAAGACCGAGCTGCGCGTGTGCCGCTCCAGCTGCTCGCGGCCCAGGAAGAACAGCTCCTTCACGAGCTCCGTCTCGAGGAACCGCGCCGCGCGGCTCGCGTGCTTCTCGCACACGTCACGCTCGAAGACGTACCGTTGCACCAGCTCGTCGACCCAGCGCGTCCGCGCGAACACGCGCAGCTCGCCGATGATCTTCGCGAAGATCCTCTCGTCGACGAACGCACCGTACTCGCGCGCGACGAGCTTCCACGCGCCCGCGCCGATCACGATCGTCACGACATGCGCGCTCGCCCCGCGCGCCGCGCTCACGCGATGCCGCGCCTTCGCCGGCACGACCGCGAACCGCGCGCGATCGATCGCCACGCGCGCCTCGCCCGCCTCGAGCTCCACGACCGTGTGCTCCATCGGGAACACCATCGCCGCGCCCTCGTACGCGCGCGCCCGCGCCAGCGCGTCGGCATCGCGCTCGATCACGAGCCTCACCTCCTCGTCGAACGCGTACCGGCGCATCAGTTCGGCTCTCGACGATCAATCCGATCGAGCTTCTCGAACAACGAACCGAACCATTCGAGATCGACGCGCATACGGAGGCCCCACGCCCGCGCGAGCGGGAAGGTCGTCCCCGAGGAGCTCGGCGGCAACAGGAAGAATTCCTGCCGGCGAACGCGGCGATCGCGGAGCTTCGCAGCCGTTCGTGCCATCGATCGATCGCCGGTCAAACGAGAGGTGACTGCGAGCAAGAATCCGAGGGTGTGCCCGAGACCGTGTTGCGCGCTCTGCTCGACGACCGACGGCATCTCGTCGCGATATCGGTGCAACAAGACCGGCATCGATCGAGCGACCTCGGGATCGCGCCGGGCGAGCTTGAGACCTTCGACCAGCACCTGCGGTAACGGTGGCGAAGGTGTCGTCGCTGGCGCGCTCCGAAGCGGCGCGCCGACGGCCGCGAGGTGTGCGCGCACCTCGGCGCCGTCCCCCGAACGTCGTCCCGCCCGACTCGCCGCGGTCGACTTCGCAAGCCGGACCAAGAGATCTGCGTCGGGGTTCGACTCGTCGGCGACGAAAGTCGTTCCGTTTTCGTCGTGCGTGCTCACCGCGAGGCCCCAGCGCTCCATCTCGCGCAGCTCGCGGTAGGCGCTCGGGAACGAGACGTTCGCGCGGTCGGCCAACTCGGTGACGGTGCCCTTCACCTTCTCGCCCCACAACAGGGCGAGCAAGCGCCGACGAGCCTTGGAGGTCACGAGATACGCGAGCACGATTCCAATATATTCGTTTTTTGAACGTTAGCAACGAAGAGGGACGTATACACCGCGTTTTCGCGATGTTAACAACATCGAATGCATGGGCCGTGGACCGTCGAGGACGGCGGCGAGACCGTCACGGCGTTCGTGAAGGCGCGGACCGGCGAGGCGTGGAGCCAGGTCAAGCGGTGGGTCGAGCGCGGCAAGATCTTCGTCGACGGCGTGGCGATCACCGATGAAGCCGCGCGCACCAAGAAGGGCAACGTGATCGAGGTGAAGCTCGGCGCGCCGCGGCCGCGCGACGAGACTCGCGAGGGGACCTTGGTCTACGACGACGCGCACGTGGTCGTGATCGACAAGCCCGCGGGCATCTCGAGCGTGCCGTACGAGGAACGCGAGACCGGCACCGCGATGGATCTGATCCGCGGCGCGTGGCGGCGGATGGGCAAGCCGGCGACCAGCGTGGCGCTGCATGTCGTGCATCGCATCGATCGCGCGACCTCGGGCCTGCTCATGTTCGCGAAGTCGAAGCGCAGCGAGCGCGCGCTCGCGATGCAGCTGCGCACGCACGACGTCGATCGCATCTACCTGTGCGTCGCGCACGGGCGCGTCGAGTCGCGCACGATCGAGTCGCGGCTCGTCGTCGATCGCGGCGACGGGCTGCGCGGCTCGACGCGCTTCGCCGAGCAGGGCAAGCACTCGATCACGCACGTGCGCGCGCTCGAGCACCTGCGCGGCGCGACCCGCCTCGAGGTCCAGCTCGAGACCGGACGCACGCACCAGATCCGCATCCACCTCGCGGAGAGCGGGCATCCGCTCGTCGGCGAGACCGTGTACATCCGCGACTACGCCGGCAAGCCGATCGACTCGCCGCGCCTCTTGCTCCATGCCGCGACGCTCGGCTTCGCGCACCCGGTCACCGGCGAGATGATCCGCCTGCGCAGCGAGCCGCCGCCCGACTTCGAAGCCGTCGTCGCGAAGCTCAGGACCTGATCAGAAGCACGTGATCGGCGGCGCGCACAGGTGCGTCTCGAGGTTGCAGTGCGCGCTCGCGCAATCGAAGTCGAACGTGCACGGCGAGCCGTCGTCGACGAGCGGCAGGCACACGCCGGGATCCGCTTCGCCCGAGCGCGCGCAGAACGCGCCCGCCTCGCACAACCCGAGCGGCAGCGTGCACTGCTCGCCGATGCGCGCGAACGGGACGCACTTCCGCGTCGCTTGATCGCACGCGAGCCAACCTGCCGCGCAGTGGTTGTCGAACAGATCGCACGGCTCGCCGGCGCCGAGCGCCTTGCGACACGTCATCGTGCCCTCGTCGCAGAACAGGCTCTCGACCGCGCCGCAGCTCGGCTCGCCGCCGAGCGTCAGGCACGCGTCGCCTTCGTGCAGCGCCGGCCGGCAGACCTCGAGGCAATCGAGCTCGAAGTCGCACTGCTCCGCGCGCGTGCACGGCGTGCCGAGCGGGAGATGCGGCAGGCATTGATTCACGTCGGAGCACCACGCGCTCGGCGCGCACTTGTTGAAGCCCGGCGTGCAGTCCTGACCCCAGCCGCTCTCCGGCGCCGGCGTCACGCACTGCCCTTCCGTGCACGTCTCCGGATCGCAGGTGAAGTTGACGTCGCACGGCCTGACGCAGCGACGCGATGCGCACTCCGCGTCGATCTCGCACACGTCGCCCACCTTGCGGCCCGCGCGCACGACGCCGCGACACACGACCGAGTCGTCCGCCAACCGATACGACGTATCGCCGTACGCGCACGAGATCGCCGCGCGCTCGTCGATGCACTGCGCGGCCTGCTCGGCGTCGTAGTCGACGAGGCCCATCGCGACCGCCGCTTCGATCGACGGCGTGATCGGCCCCTGCGCCGGCGGCGCGCGAAGACAGCGCTCGATCGAGTCGTACGTCCCGCACCGCACGCCGCGCACGCACGCCGCCCACGCGAGCTGGGCGTTGTACTCGCCGATCGGCACGGGATCGGTCCCGCACCCGACGACGATCAACACCAAGACGATCGATCTCACGGCTCGATGTTCGCCACGCTATCGACGACGCGGTTCGGTTGATACGAGAACTTCGCCAGATCGCTCCGCCGCGTGACGCCCGTCAACACCAGGATCGTGTCCATGCCCGCTTGCAGCCCGCCGATGACATCGGTGTCCATGCGGTCGCCGATCATCGTCGTGTCCTCGCTGTGCACGCCGATGTGGTTGAGCGCCATGCGCATCATCAACGGGTTCGGCTTCCCGACGAAGAACGGCCGCACGCCGCTCGCCGTCTCCATCAGCGCCGCCATCGCGCCGTTGGCGGGCGCGATGCCGTGCTCGGTCGGGCCCGACGCGTCCGGGTTGGTCGCGACGAACTTCGCGCCGGCCGCGAGGAAGCGGATGCCGACCGTGATCTGATCGAGGTTGTACGAGGTCGTCTCGCCGAGCACGACGTACTCGGGCTTGTGATCGGTCAGGATGAACCCGATCTGGTGCAGCGCTTCGCTGAGCCCGCTCTCGCCGATCACGAACGCGGTGCCGCCGGGCCCGCGCTGCTTGGCGAGGAAGCTCGCGGTCGCCATCGCCGACGTGAAGATCTTCTCGGGCGGGATGTGCAGCCCGATCGTGCCGAGTCGATACGACAGATCGCCGGGCGTGTAGATCGGGTTGTTGGTGAGCAAGAGGTAGCGCGCGGCGGCGGCGTCGAGGCGGTGCAGGAACTCGGGCGCGCCCGGGATCACGCTCTTGCCCGCGATCAGCACGCCGTCCATGTCGATCAAGTAGCTCTTGGTCACGGCGCGGACGAGCGTATCACCGCGTAGCTCACGGTCGCCTGCGCCACCGGGTCAGGCGAGCCGTCGCTGTACATGAGCACGTCGCCGACGGCGCTGCGCGAGCCGACCCGCAGCAGGCGGCCTTCCGCGAGCAGGTCCTTCGCGGCCGGCGCGTGCAGGAAATGGATGTTCAGGTTCGTGGTCAACATGTGCAGGGGGCCGAGCTTCGCGAGCAGCAGGTAGTACAGCGCGGTGTCGGCGAGCGTCATCAGCGTCGGGCCCGACAGCGTCCCACCCGGGCGCAGGTAGCGGTCGCGATACGGAACGCGGAGGCGGATCGTTCCCTCGCCTAACGCTTCGATGCGTGAGAAACCGGCCGCCCCGGGGAA
Source organism: Kofleriaceae bacterium (assembly GCA_035493675.1). Taxonomy (GTDB): domain Bacteria; phylum Myxococcota_A; class Polyangia; order Haliangiales; family Haliangiaceae; genus JAIOQA01. Next base: position 5,123 of record DATJIA010000105.1, read on the forward strand.
CTGATCGCGGATGAACTGCTCGATCTCTTCGGCGGTCATGCCGATACGTTGTCACAACTCGCGGCCGGCGAATCGGCCGGTCCGTGTGGAACGGGCTCGGTGACCTGCTCTTCCGACAGATCGTCGAGGCGGAGGAGGAGCGTGGGCGCGTCTACGAGCCGGTGATCGGCGTCGTGACGAGCAACAAGGACCCCGATCACCTCGGGCGCGTGAAGGTGAAGTTCCCTTCGCTCTCGATGGACGACGACTCGGCGTGGGCGCCGATCGTGTCGATGGGCGCCGGCAAGGGCCGCGGCTGGTTCTTCCTGCCGGAGGTCGACGACGAGGTGCTCGTGATGTTCGAGCACGGCGACATCTCGCGGCCGCTCGTGGTCGGCGCGATGTGGAACGGCAAGGACAAGCCGCCCAAGGACAACGCCGACGGCAAGAACACCACGCGCGGCATCGTGTCGAAGAACGGCTCGACGATCTTGTTCGATGACGACAAGGGCACGATCTCGATCACCGACGGCGGCGGCGCGGGCGTCTTGACGATCGACAAGCAGAACAAGATCACGCTCGAGGCGAAGCAGGGCGACGTCGTGATCGCGTGCAAGGACGATCTGACGATCGTCGCCAAAGAGATCGAGATGACCGCGACCACGCAGATGGAGATCTCGTCGGCGACCGCGGACGTGAAGGGCGGCGCCGACGGCAAGATCGATCTCAAGGGCGCGGCGATGCTGCAGGTGCAGGGCGCGCAGACGAGCCTGAACGGCGGCGCCGCGCAGGCGCCGCAGATGCCGCAGGCGCAGCCGGCCGAGGTCCCCGACGAGGCGGGCAAGACCGGCAGCGGATCGTCGGCGCAGTCGAACGGCGGAAGCTCCGCGGGCGGCGGCGGTTCGTCGTCGTCATCGAGCGATCCCGAGGAGCCCGCGCCGTCGTCGCAAGACGATCCGGGGCAGATGAACGATCCGCCGCCGACGATCGACGAGCACACGCTCGAGGTCCAGGTCGTCGACTCGATCGGCAACCCGGTCCCCAACGTCTACTACGAGCTCGCGCTCCCCGACGGCACCAAGAAGACCGGCACGACCGCGTCGGACGGCTTCATCCGGGTCAGCGGCCTCAAGCAGAAGGGCGACGCGCAGCTGACGTTCCCCGACATCGACGAGCCACCGCCGGGGCAATCGTGACCGTCGAGTACAAACCGAAGCAGCCGGTCTCGGTCCCGATCGGCAAGCAGTCGACGGTCGAGCTGCCGCCGCGCGCGTTCCGCCTGCGCCTCGCGTGCATGTTGTTCGACGTCGACAAGGTCTTCCTCTTGCCCGGCGCGATGCACGACATCCGCGTCTTGAAGACGATCTACGACCAGCACCCGGGCGTGAAGGTGCTCGTCACCGGCCACTGCGATACGCAGGCGCCGAAGGACTACAACCAGTACCTCTCCGACGAGCGCGCCGAATCGATCGCGGCGTTCCTGCAAGACGACGTCGACGTCTGGCTCAAGCACTACCAGGGCACGCCGCACTCGAAGACGTGGGGCACCAAAGAAGATCAGTACATGTTGAAGACGCTGCCCGAGGGGCAGCCGCCGTATTACGCGGGCGAGGTCGACGGCGTCGCGGGCCCCGGCACGCAAGCGGCGATCAAGCGCTTCCAACAAGAGCACGGCCTGAAGGAGGACGGCTTCGCGGGTCCCGACACGCGGCGCGCGCTCGTGAAGGACTACATGGCGCTCGACGGGACGACCCTGCCCGCGGGCACCGAGATCCAGAAGCACGGCTGCGGCGAGTACCACCTCGCGGTGCCGACCGCCGACGAGGTCGACGAGCAGAAGAACCGACGCGTCGAGGTCTTCTTCTTCGAGAAGGAGATCACGCCGCCGCCGCGCGCGCAGTGCAACGACTGCCCCGAATACGATCAGTGGGTCGAGGCGACGCACGAGACGATCAACCTGTGCGAGGACGCGGGCTGGCTCGACGTGCTCGTGATGGACGCGGGCGGCACGCCGGTCAAGAACGCGAAGGTCTTCGCCGAGGGCACGCTGACGTTCGTCGACTTCACGAACGACCAGGGCCAGCTGCGATTTCCCGCGCTGCCGCCCGGGCCGTACGATTGCCGCGTCGTCGTCGACGGCGTCGATCCGTGCAAGTTCCCGGTGACCGTCACCGCCGGCTCGCCGCCCGCCGCGCCGCCGTCGGTGCCGAGCGATCCGCCGGCGACCGCGCCG
>DATJIA010000106.1:0-30176 GCA_035493675.1 Kofleriaceae bacterium
TCGGGCGAGGTGGTCGAGTACGCGAGCAGTTGCGCCGTGCCGATCGTGCATCGCGCGGGCGACGTCGCGTCCGCGGGCGTCGCGATGCCGAGCGCGGACCAGTGGCTCGGCGTCTTCGCGCCCGCCGGCGACGCGCGCTTCCACCTCGGCGCGGCGTGGATCGCGCTCGCGATCGTCGGCGTGGTCCGCGCGCGTCACCGCCGCCCGCAGCTCGCCCTCGCGATCGGCGGCGTCTCGATCGCCGCGCAGCTCGCGGCGCCCGCGTGGACCGCGATCGATCCGGCGGTGCACGTCGGCGGCTTCGCGATCGTCGCGTGCGTGCTCGGCGCGATGGGCCTCGATCGGCTCGCGATGGGGCTCGATCGCCGCGCGGCCGCGGTGCTCGGCGCGGCGGCGGTCGTGATCGCGGCGGCGCTGGCGGCGCGGCACGAGGGCGCGGTCGCGTCGATCGCGGCGCTCGGCGGCATCGCGGCGCTCGCGCTCGCGTGGCCGCGCGCCGGCGCGCCCCAGCTCGCGGCCGCGCTGCTCGTCGTCGGGCCGGCGCTGCTCGCGCTGCGCGACGCGACGCCGATGATCGCGCGCTCGTCGCTCGCCGATCGTCCGGTGCTCGCGCCGCGCGAGGGCGTGCGCGTGTTCCGCAATCGCACGATGGATCCCGACAGCGGCGATCCGGCGCAGCGCGCGCGCGACGATCACGCGACGCTCGCGGGAGACGTCGCGGCGCGGTTCGGCGCGGCGACCGCGGAGTCGCCCGATCCGGCGCGGCGCGCGATCGAGGACGACGTCTGGCGCGCGGCCGGGCTGTCCGGCGGCAAGCTGTTCGATCGCTACGGCGTCGAGATGGCGATCGTGCCGTCGTCGGTCGCCGACGCGATGCGCGCGCCTCCGCTCGCCGCCCGCGGGCGCTGGGTCTTGGTCGATGCGCAGGCGAAGCGGCCGCGCGCGTACGTCGCGCAGCGCACGCGCGCCGCGGCGTCCGCGGCGGACGAGGTCATCGCGACGTTCCCCGGCCCCGACGAGCGCGGCACGCCGCTCGACACCGTCGTGATCGCGGGCGCGCCCGACGAAGGCGAGCACGCGACCGTGATCGCGCGCTGCGATCGCCGCGGCGTCTCGCCCGAGCAGGCGATCGTCACCTGCGCGCACGCGCCGGCGGGCTGGGCGGTGATCAACGACGCGTGGGCGCCGGGTTGGGAGGCTTCGCTCGACGGCGACGACGCCCTGGTCCGCCGCGCCGACGCGCTGGTCCGCGCGGTTCGCATCGGCGCCGGCGATCACACGATCGTCTGGCGCTACCGGACGCCGTGGCTGCGCCTGTCGCTGATCGCGAGCGGGCTCGCGTGGGTGCACGTCGCGTTCTTCGCGTGGCTCTCGCGCCGGCGCCGGCCAGCGGTATAAGAGGGCATGGACGCCCTCGCCGCCGCAGATCGCCGCGCCACGGAGCTGCTGCCGCTGCTCGAGCGCTGGGTGAAGATCAACTCGTACACCGGCAACGTGCCCGGCTGTAATCGCGTGCTCGGCGAGCTCGCGGAGGCGTTCGCGCTCGGCGGGCTCGTGATGGAGCGGCGCCGCGGTGACGGCACGGGCGATCACGCGTGGTGGCGCACGCCGGCGTGGGACGCCGCGCCGCCGGCGAAGCGCGTGATCTTGATCGGACACCACGACACCGTGTTCCCGCCCGACACGTTCGAGGTCTGGGAGCTCGGCGACGACAAGCTGCGTGGGCCCGGCGTCCTCGACATGAAGGGCGGCCTCGCGGTGATCCGCACCGCGCTCGCCGCGCTCGCCGACGCCGGCGCGCTCGATCGCCTGCCGCTCGCGGTCGTGTCGGTCGCCGACGAGGAGACCGGCTCGGCGGACTCGCGCGCGTGGCTCGAGGAGCTCGCGCGCGGCGCGGGCGCGGCGCTCGTGTTCGAGGCCGGCCGGATCAGCGACGCGGTCGTCGTCGAGCGCAAGGGCACCGGCAAGGTGCGCGTCACCGCGCGCGGCAAGGCGGCGCACGCGGGCAACGATCTCGCGGCGGGCATCAACGCGATCTGGGCGCTCGCGCGCTTCATCGATCAGGCGCAGCGCGAGACCGATCCGGCGACCGGCGTGACGGTCAACGTCGGCCTCGTGCGCGGCGGCAGCAGCGCCAACACGGTGCCCGCCGAGTGCGACTGCGAGATCGACTTCCGCTTCGTCCGGGGACCGGACGGCATCGCGCTCATGGAAGCGCTCGATCGGATCGCGCTCTCGATCGGCGGCGAGAGCGGCGCGCACTTCACGATCGAGGGCGGCGTGCGGCGCATGCCGATGGAGCGCACCGCGGCGGCGAGCTCGCTCGCGGCGAAGTACGGGCTGCACGCGCGCGCCGAGGGCCTGCGCGACGGCGAGGCGCCGCTGCAGGGCGGCGGCTCCGACGGCAACACCGTCAGCGCGGTCGGCGTCCCCGCGATCGACGCGCTGGGTCCGCGCGGCCGCGGCTTCCACACCCACGACGAATACGTCGAGCTCGCGACCTTCGCGCCGCGCACGCGCGCGCTCGTGCGCTTCCTGCTCGAGTGGGGCGCGTGAGATCGGGCCTCGGGCCTCGGGCTTCGGGCCTCGGCCAGAGGAGCGAAGCGTGAGAGGACACGTCGTCGCCGGAGAACGAGCAAGCGGCTAGTGATCGGCATCGTCGTCGCGATCTCGATCCTCGCCGCGCGCTCGATTCACTGACGCGGCCGGAGCGAAGCGAACGGCCGCTTTCCGGGCCCGAGGCCCGAGGCCCGAGGCCCGAGGCCCAAAGTCTTGTACTCTCGCGTCGTGCGGGATCGCGACGAGTGGATGCGACGGCTCGGGCCCTTGTACCCGGCGTCGGTCGCGCTGCGCCGCACGACGGTGATGCGCGTCGGGCCGAACGCGCCGATCGGCGAGGACCTCGCGCGGTCGGCGCCGTGGGTCGTCGGGCTCGGCGCGATCACGGGCTTCGCCGGATACGCGGCGGCGTGGGTGGTCGCGCGGTGGGGCGCGTCGCCGCTGCTCGCGGCGGCGGCCGCGGTCGCCGCGCTCGCGATCGTCGGCGGCGCGGTGATGGAGTCGGGCTTCGCGCGCTGGGCGGAGCGGCGCGCCGGGCGCGCGGCGGTGATCGCGAGCGTGACGTCGATGGTCGTGCGCTTCGCGGCGCTCGCGTCGATCGCGCCGGGCCGCTGGCTCGCGGCGCTGGTCGTCGCGGAGCTCGCGGCGCGCTGGAGCGCGGTCTTGCTGCAGCGCCTGGGCGATCCGATCTTCGACGACGCCGAGCGTCCCGGCTACTCGGTCGGCGAGGTCTCGTGGGGCGTGATCGGCGCGGTCACCGCGGCGGTCGCGATCGCCGCGGCGTGGGCGTTCGGCTGGCGCGGGATCGCGGCGCTCGTCGCGTGCGGCGCGTGCGCGTTCGCGCTCGGGCTCGAGGCGCAGCGGCGCGACGGCCAACCGGGCAGCGACGCGCTCGCCGCGGTCGCCGCGCTCGCGGGCGCGATCGTCCTCGTCGCCGCGGCGCTGATCGCGCCGGCGTGGCCGGCGTGGACGCCGTGAGCTACGCGAGCTCCACGATCGTCGCGCCCCAGGTCTGATCCGCGAAGTAGCGCGCGACCCGCGCGTGACGATCGAGCGCGGCGTGGACGGTGCGCCGCAAGGCGCCGGTGCCCTTGCCGTGGATGATGCGCACGCGCGTGAAGCCCTTCTCGTGCGCGGCCTCGAGGTACTCGCCGACGAGGTCCGCGACCTCCTTCGGCGCGAAGTGGTGCAGATCGAGCTCGTCCGTGATCTCGATGACCTTCACCCGGGCCACTCGTGCGTCGTCGGCGTGAACGCGATCACGCGCTGCGCGAGCGACGCGGGCAGGCGACGATCCAGGATCCCGCGCACCTCGTCGGGCCGATAGATCTGCGACAGGTGCATGAGGACCACGTGCGGGTTCGTGATCGCCTCGGCGCGCTCGATCAGCTCGTCGAGGTGCACGTGACAGCCGGCGCGCGCGGCGTCGAGCGACTTGCGCTCGTCGAGGAACGTGCACTCCATCATCAGGACGCGCGCGGCCGCCAGCGCCGGCTCGCGATCGAGCACCTGCACCAGCGTGTCGGTCGCGTACGCGAGCTCGACCTGCTCGACCTCCTCGAAGATCGATCGATCGCCGGCCTTGCGGCGCGCGGCGATGTCGGCGCCCGACATGCCGGCGTGCTCGGGCTTGAGCTTCGAGACGCGGCGGAAGAAGACGTACGCGAGCGACGGCACCGGGTGATAGGTCTTGAGCGCGCGCACGTGCAGATCGCCCTTGAGCGCGACCTCGTCGCCGGGCGCGACGCCGATCGCGTCGATCTCGAGCGGCCACCGTTGCAGCGCGCTCATCGCCTGCAGCGCGAGCTTGACGTCGTCGACGATCTCGATCGGCATGACGACGCGCAGCGGCCGCTTCTGGTTGTTGAGCGCCCGGATCCCGAGCAGCGCGGCGAGCGCGCCCGCGTGATCGGCGTGCCCGTGCGAGAGCAAGAGCGTCCCGGCGCCGGCGCACGAGCGCAGCGCGATGCCGCAGTCGAGCAGCACGTCGAGCTCGGGCACGTGCAGCGACGTGTACACGCCGGCGACCGAGATCCCGCGCACGGTCAGGTGGCCCGCGCGGACGCTGGTCAACATCACCGCACCATCACATAGATCGAGGTGACCGCGGCGCCGCCCGCGCCGTCGCGCACGACCACGAAGATCGTGCCGTCGATGGCGGCGTCGCCGGTGTCGAGCATCGTCGGGTTCGACTGGTACGCCTTGATCTCGCCGATCGTCGAGTACCACGCGTAGGACCAGTGCTCGTCGGGCGCCGGATCGGTGATCACCTTCAGCTCGATCATCGAGCCGAGCGCGAGCGTCGGGCTCGACGTGCGCGCGCTCGCGCCGCCGGCGGTGACGTCCGTGATCGTCGGGTTCTCGGATGGTATGCCGGCCTGAACCCCGACCAGCTTCACCGCCGTGATCGGTGGATCGCTCATCACCTGGACCTGCACGCTGTCGACCGGCGGCACGTTCGGCGGCAGCTGCGGCACCGGGTCCGGCGCGGTGTATTGCGCCGTGCCCGCCTGCCCGCCGGTGACCGCGCCCATCGGCGGGACGTTCGGGAACGTCGAGATCACGCTCCACGTCGTCGGGGGCGTGATGAGGCCCGTGCGATCGGCGACGTAGACCGTCAGCCCCGACTGCCCGCCCGGCGCGACGATCGGCGGATCGGCGATCACCGCGAGCACGGTCGCGTGGTCGAGCTGCGCGGGGGTCGGGAAGCTCTCGCACCCCGCGGCGATGGCGAGGGCGGCGAGGGGGGCCAGGCGAAACATCGGCGCGCCGCAGTATGGCATCGCTCGCCCCGGTGCGCTCGGTGTAGGCTCGCGGCCGGTGTTCTGGATCATCTTCTTCTCGGTCCTGGGCGGGCTCTTCCTGATCTCGATCGCGCTGCCGGTGCCGCGTCGAGTCTGGGCCTTCAACCTCTACGCGCAGAAGTACTTCTGGATGTGGATCTCGGACGTGCTCCGCCTGCGCTGGCTGTGGCTCGCGATCACGGGTCGCCGCGCGAAGTTCCAGCGGCTCACGCGGCCGCAGCTGCTCCGCATGTTCTGCGAGGACATGGGGCCGACCTTCATCAAGTTCGGCCAGATCATCGCGTCGTCGTCGGGCATGTTCCCCGAGCGCTACGTGAAGGAGTTCTCGAAGGTCCTCGATCGCGTGCGGCCGTTCCCGTTCGAGATCGTCAAGCAGACGCTGGTCGACGAGCTCGGCGCCGAGAAGTACGGCCACCTGCGCGACATCGCGGCCAAGCCGCTCGCGTCGGCATCGATCGCGCAGGTCCACACCGCCGCGCTCGACGACGGCACGCTGATCGTCGTCAAGGTGCAGCGCCCCGGCATCATCAAGCGCTGCGAGAGCGACATGAAGATCATGCGCTTCATGGCGCGGATCGTCGCGCGCGTGAAGAAGGACGCCGAGCTCGCGAACCCGGTCGGCGTGATCGACGACTTCACCGCGACGCTCAACGAGGAGCTCGACTTCCGCAAGGAGGCCGCGAACCTCGACAAGTTCAACGACATCATGAAGGAGCTCGGGCACAAGAACATCAAGGCGCCCGTGCCGCACCACGATCTCACGACGCGCAAGGTGCTCGTGATGGAGCGCTTCGTCGGCGTGCGCGTCGATCAGTACGACGAGATCCGCGCGCGCGGCATCGACGGCGAGGAGAAGCTGGTCGCCGGCCTGCGGGCGTGGTTCCAGTGCGTCGTCTTCTACGGCTTCTTCCACGGCGACGTCCACGCCGGCAACCTGATGCTGCTCGACTCGTCGGACATCGGCTTCCTCGACTTCGGGATCGTCGGGCGCTTCGACGAGAAGGCCCGCTGGCTGGTCACCGACTACATGATCGCGTTCTCGACGGGCAACTACAAACGCCTCGCCGAGATCATCTGCGAGATGGGCGGCGCCGAGCCCGGCGCCGTCGACATGGACGGCTTCGTGCGCGATCTCGGCGAGACGTACTCGCCCTTGTTGAAGCTCAGCTTCGGCGAGGTCAACTACGCCGACTTCATCCCCGGCATCCAGAAGACCGCGACGCGTCACCGCGTGAAGATGCCGAAGGAGTTCATCCTCATCACGAAGCAGCTCCTGTACTTCGATCGCTACGCGAAGGCGCTGGCGCCGAAGCTCAACGTCTTCACCGATCCGCGCTTGGTGTTGGGGATGATGCAGGACATCCAGAAGGCGCGGATGGACTACGAGCGCAAGCAGAAGGCCGCGGCGTCCTGATGGCGCAGCTGGTCGCGTGCGTTCGCTGTCGCGCCCAGGTGCCCGTCGGCGACACGACCTTCACCGAGAAGGGCGACTATCTGTGCCGCAAGTGCACCGACGTCGTCGATCTCGCCGATCAGGTCGAGAAGGCGCGGCAAGAGGGGCTGCGCAAGGCCGGCAATCGGCGCGGGATCCTCTCGTGGTGGCTCGCGCGCCGGCAGGCGAAGAAGGAGCACGCGGCCATGGTCGCGGCGATGCCCGATCTCGACAAGCTGCCCAGCAAGTGCGCGAAGTGCGGCGGCCCCGCGCCGCGCGGCCGCGCGATGTGCGAGCGCTGCCAGCCGGCGTGACCCCGGCGCGCGCGCGATTCTTGGATCGTTGTCGGTGATCGCGCGTTGTGAGCCGGATGAGGCGGCTCGCGGTGCTCCCGATCCTTCTATGTGCGCGGGCGGCGTGGGCGCATCCGCCGCCGGAGCCCGAGGAGGAGGTTTCGGAGCGGCCGCGCTGGGAGTGGTCGAGCTGGATCCGGCTCGCGTACGGGCAGACCGGGCTCGCTTCGCCGAGCGCGACGCCGCTCGCCGCGACCGGATCGACGACCACGCCACCGCCGCCCGCGATGACGAGCGGCTGGGAAGGCGCGCTCGGCGCCGACGTCACGCTCGGCGTCACGTCTTCCGGAGACACGCGCGTCGGACCGTGGGTCGAGCTCCGCGGCTTCCACGCGGTCGCCGGCGTCGAGCTCGCGCTGACCGCCGTGCCGCACGAGCTCGACATGTTCCAGTACGACGGGCAGGGCGTGCTGATCGTGCGCGCCGGCGCGAGCGATCGCGTCGCGACCGGCTCGATCGCGTGGGGCTACCTCGCGCCCTGGAGCCTCTGGGGCCCGTGGCGCGGCTCCGCTCGCTACATGATCGGCGTGCGCCTGGTCGCGACCGCGACGCGCTCGCTCGACGATCCGCGCGACTGGTCGGCGACCTTCGGCCTCGAGGCCGAGCCGGTCGGCTCGATCCGGTATCTGCTCGGCATCCGCAGCTGGTACCGCTGATCGAGACATGTCTCGCTCGCCGTCTCGCTCGCGGGGGGTGTGACGGCTGCGCAAGTGCGCGAGCGAGCGGCGGCAGCCTCTGGCACGCGCGCTGCTCTAGTGACGCGGCATGAAGAAGAACAACAAGAAGCCGCTGAAGCTCGACACCACCACGCTGAAGCCCCTCGGCCACGCCAAGCTCGACGGCGTCGGCGGCGCCGCGACCACCGGCTCCGTGCAGCTCGAGTGCTACGTCTCGGCGATCATCAACTGCTGGTGGTGGTGACCCTAGCGATCGCTCAGTTGCACTTGCCGTCGGCGCACAGGCACGGGCCCGCGTCCGTGCACTCGTCGACGAGCATGCCGGTCGCGTAGAAGTCGCCCATCTGGCGCTTCGCCGCGGGCTGGTTGCGCGTGAGATCGTGCTGGCCGGTGTCGGGCGCGGGGACGTTCGTGATCGGCGGCATCGGCGCGCCGCCGTCGTAGTAGACGAGCGCGCTGCCGCCCGCGAGCGGCGCGGTCATCTGCGTGAGCCCGTAGCCGACCTCGACCGAAGGCCCGAGCACCGGGAAGCCCGCGCTGCGCGCCTCCCACTCGCTCGCGATGTTGGGCACCTGCTCGTCGCCGACGGCGATCTGCAGGAGGATCTGTTTCGGCGGCGTGCCGATGCCCTTGGTCAGATCGTTGGCGATGCCCGACGGCTCGGTCTTGTCCCAGCGCGTCTGCATCAAGTTCATCGCGAGCACGACGTCGAGCGGATCGGGGTACGCGCCCATCATGATCGCCTTGTAGGTCGGCCAGTCGGCGGAGCGCTCGAGCATCATCGAATAGTTCGCGGCGCCGACGCCGAGCACGCCGCGCGTGATCGTCGGGTCGTACGCCATCACGGTCGCGCCGAAGATGCCGCCCTGCGAGAGGCCGTAGTAGTAGACCTTGTTCGGATCGACGAGCACCTTGTTGCCGTTGGCGGCGTCGACGAACAGCGTCTGCGCCATCGTCGTGCGCATCGCGCGCGCGAGCGCGATGTGGTTGACGATGCCCTGCACCTGCACCTCGAAGACCTCGTCGCTGTAGGTCAGGTTGGTCAGCGCGCGCGCGACCGCGCCGACGTCGGGCGACGACATGCCGCGCATGTCGGTGCCGACCACGACCATGCACAGATCGCCGGCGGTCGCGCGGACCGCGCCCGACGCGACCTGATCGGCTTGGCCGAGCAGGCCGTGGCCGTAGACGAACATGCCGACCGGCGTCGGCGACGTGTACGCGCACGCGGGCACGATCGCGGTGAACGGCGCGCGATACATCTTCTGGAAGACCGGCAGGCCCGCCGCGTCGCGCGCGAGGATCGTGCGATCCGCGAACGCGCCGTCGTTGGTGAGGAAGAGCGGCGCGTCGAAGGTGCCGGTGATCTTGCGCGCGATCACCGAGTCGACCGGGCCGTCGGAGAGGATCGTGTAATTCTGCGTCGCGCCCTCGAGCGCGGCGACCGCGCGATCGCGCGCGGTCGTCATGTCGGTGCGGATGAAGGCGTCGCTCTCGACGGTGAAGTCCCACGCGACCAGCAGCTGATCCTGCGAGACGCCGGCGGTCTCGAGCGCGGCGAGCACGTCGCCGAAGCGCGGGCGCATCGCCTCGAGCAGCGGGTGCGAAGTCTTCGCGTTGTCGAGCAGCGCCTGGAAGCCAGGCGGGCGCGCGAGGTCGGCGCCGTCCTTGCGTTTCAAGCTCGTCTTGATCGCGACCGCGTAGCGATGCCCGCCGGTCAACCGCTGCGCGGGGCGGATGTAGAGCGCTTGGTGATCGGGCGTCGCCTCCGACGGCGCGTCGACCTCGGCGAAGTGCGCGATCTTCTCGCCCGTCATCATGTCGACGATCACCGTCGGCGAATCGGCGGTGATCGACTTCTCGATGTGCAGCGGATCGGCGAGGTTCGCGATCGACACGCCGCCGTCGAAGGACATCACGATCGGCGCGGCCGCGGAGAAGCCGTCGGCTTGGTTCCAGATCGTGGGATCGATCGGATCGTCGTTCTCGGTGTGCGGCAACGCGTCGGAGGTCAGCGCGAGGCGCCGGCCGGTCGCCGACGTCGCGTCGGCGACCTCGAACGCCGACGACGGCCACGGCGTCATGCAGTGATTGACGCCGAGCGGGTTGCAGTAGTCGGCCATCGGCAGCTTGGTGCCGTCGTTGCCGCCGCACGCGGAGACGAATGCGATCGCGATCGCGAAGTGCGAGCCCCTCATCGCGGGCGACCTTACCCGAACGCGGGTGGCACCGGGAAATGATCCACGCTACGCTCCGACGCGTTGCGTCTCGCACTCGCCGCCGCGTGCTTCGTCGTTGCGTCCTCGGTGGCGTGCTCGCACCCCGCGGGGCATCCGACGCCTCCGGGCGGAGGCAGCGGAAGCGGCGTGGCGTCCGGAGCCGGCTCCGGCTCCGCGTCGGGCGGCGGGGCCGCATCGGGCGGCGCGATCCCGACCGGAAGCGCGCCCGCGAAGGCGTGCCCGCAGCTCGGCTGCGTCTATCACGCCGGCGCGAACGCGTACTTCGCGTGCATGAGCTCCGGCTTCGGCGCCTGCTTCCACTTCGGCGCGCGCTGCGCGCCGGCCGACGCCTGCATGTTCGACGCGCAGTCGAAGCGCTACCAGCACTGCGACGCGGTCGTCGAAGGCGCCTGCACCAAGTGGGGCGCGACGTGCGCGCCGGCGGCGAAGTGTCTCTTCAACGCCGCCGACGGCCTGCATCACGAGTGCGGCGCCACCAAGGACGGCGCCTGCACCCAGTGGGGCGCGCTCTGCGCGCCGTGAGCGCTCAGCTCACTTCGGTTCCATCTTCGTGACGATGTCCATCGCCATCGCGATCGACTGACCCATCGCCGACAGCTCCTGGTCGATGTGGATCGTCAGGTTCGTCGGGCCGATCATCTTCGTGAGATCGAGCGTCAGGTCCGCCGAGCCGGTGCCCGCCATCTTCTTCAGGTCCGCGGTCACGCCGTTGGTCGTGATCGTCTGCGGCGGCGCCGACAGCGCGACCGTGCTCTTCAGCTTGATCGTCGTGCCCTGGATGTCGACGACCTCGAACACCGCGGTCTGCTCGGCCTTGATGCCGTTCTCGTCGATCTTCTGGACGATCTGCCAGCGCGCGCCCTTGCCGACCGGCACGTCGGGCAGCTGCGTCACCATCTGATCGTACGTGCGCTTCGCGCCGTCGAGCGTCTGCTGCATCTCCGGCGGCGCGTTCTTCGCGTCCATGTTGAAGTCGTCGAGGTGACCGTTCGGCTGGAGCGTGCCGGTCGCGGTCATGCTGACGCCCTTGAGCTTGTCGTTGATCATCGACGCGGGCACCGCGGCGCCCGGCGTGTCGACGAACTCGAGCTTGCTGGTCGTGAGCGTGAACGGCACGCCCGCGCCCTTCGGCTCGCCGAACGCGACGTCGCCGTCCATCTGCATCGACGGCAGCTTCATCTTGCCGCCCATCGCCGCGCCCATGTCCATCGACATGTCCATCGTGGTGGTGAAGCTCTGCTTCGAGTTCGGCGGGATCTTGTAGACGAGCTGGATGCGCGGCTCGCTGCCCTGATCGAGGACCTTCATGCCCGCGGGGCCGCCCGAGACCGGCGCGGTCGAACCGCTCGAGCCGCTCGCGGCCGAGCCGCTCGAGCCGCTCGCGCTGCCGTCGCTCGCCGAAGCGGTGCCGCTCGCCGAGCCGCCGCCCGCCTCCTTCTTGTCCTTGTTGCATCCGACCAGCGCCAGCGCGCACACGAGAGACACGAGAGTGGTTCGCATGGCGCGGACTTTACATAGGTGCGTCCCGGAGTGGGGAGAAAGTGCGCCCATCCTGCGTACATGAGACACGGTTGACAGCGCTGTAATTGAAAGTTACATTCAATTTCAACGAGCCATGATCCTCTGCCTCTGCCACGGCAAGTCCGAGCGCGACGTCGACGAGACGATCCGCGCCGGCGCCGATTCCGTCGAGGCGGTCGGCGATCGTTGCGGCGCGGGCACCGGGTGCGGGATGTGCCACGAGGAGATCGCGCAGCGGCTCGGTTGTAGCCGCGGCGGCGGTTGTGGCGGAAACATCGCGCAGGTACGGTCGGGCAAGGTCACTCGATGAAGCCTGCCGACCCCGAGATCCTCCGCCTCCTCAACGACCTCCTGACCAACGAGCTGACCGCGATCAACCAGTACTTCGTGCACGCGAAGATGTGCGCGAACTGGGGCTTCGAGCGGCTCGCCAAGAAGGTCCGCGACGAATCGATCGACGAGATGAAGCACGCCGATCGCGTGATCGAGCGCATCTTGTTCCTCGAGGGCGTGCCGAACCTGCAGCGGCTCAACAAGCTGCGCGTCGGCGAGACGGTCAAGGAGCAGTTCGAGAGCGACCTCGCCGTCGAGCACGCGGGCATCAAGTTCCTGAACGACGGCATCGCGCTCGCGCGCCAGCTCGGCGACAACGGCACCGAGGATCTCTTCACCAAGATCCTCGTCGACGAAGAAGAGCACACGGATTGGCTCGAGACGCAGCTCTCGCTGATCACGCAGCTCGGCGAGGCGCACTACCTCGCGCAGCAGATCCGCGACTGATCACAGTCGATACGACAGGTAGAACTGGCCCTGCGCGGCCGCCTCGGGCTCGACCTCGAGCTGGCAGGCCGCGTTCGCGTCGAACTTGCCCATCACGAACGTGCGCAGCGCGCCGCCGACCGCGGTCTTGTCGCCGAGCTTGATCTCGGCGGTGACGCCGACGAAGCCGACGGGCAGGGCGCGCGAGTCCTCGGCCTCGAGGCCGGTCGGCATCGTCATCTTGAAGTGCGTGAGCTCGACGCCGGTGCCGAGCTGCGCCATCGCGCGGAAGCGGCTGGTGTCGACGAGCTTCGCGCCGGCGGCGACGGTGACGATGCCGGACAGACGATCTTCCGCGGCGTCGTCGCTGTTCGGCGCCATCGGGAACGACTCGCTGAAGTAGATGTCGGCGCCGGCCTCGACGTTCACGAAGCCGACGTCCTTGCGCGCGAACACGCCGAGGCCGTTCATGCGGCAGTCGTCCCAGGCGTTGCGGCTCTCGGTCGCCTGCGGATTGCGGAAGCCGTAGCCGCCGACGCGGGCGCCGATCGTGTCGACCGGATCGGCGTGAGCTGCGGCGCTGAGGAGGACGAGCGAGGCGAGGAGGATGCGCATGCGAAGCGGTTCAGCAACCGATGTGCCGCGCGGTTCGTGATCGCGCGTTGGCGCCGGTGCGAACGCGCGGATACGCGCGCGCTGCGTCGTCGATGCGTCGGTGGCGGATTTCGCGACGGCGCGCCACGCGGTCGTCTCGATTCGCGGCGCGCTGCCGTTCTGGCACCGCCGTCGCGCGGCACTGTTTCGCAAGGCCGCGAGATCGCGCGCGCGCGGATGGCCGCGGCGTTGCAATGCCATGGGTCATGGTGCTGTACCGATCGATCGTCCTCGGGCTGGTCGCGGCGCTCGTGATGCTCGAGCTCGGGCGCGCCGCGCGTCCCGAGCCGCAGGTGCGAGCGCTGCCGACGATCATCGACGTGTCGCGTCCCGCCCTCGCGTCCGGCGGCGACGTCGCGCCGGCGCTCGGCCTACGCCCTGGCGAGCGCATCGCCGCGATCGACGACGCGCCGGTGCGCGACGCCTCCGCGGCGCTCGCGCAGATCCGCGACGCACGCAGCGGCCAGTTCCTCGATCTCGACGTGCACCGCGCAGGCGGCGATCGCCGCGTGCTCGTGTTGGTGCACTGATCTCCTACTCGAGCTCCATGCCCATCTGCTTGCACGCGTGGAGCGCGCGCTTGCGGACGAGCGGCTTGCTCTCGAGGTGACGGAGCGCGGCGAGCGCCTTCTCGCGATCTTGCTGCGAGCAGAACGCGCGGGTCTTGAGCGCCCACGCCGCGGGGTTGTTCGCCTGCTGCGAGGTGACCTTGTTCGCGAGCTTGATCGCTTCTTGCGGATCGCCGTCGCGGAGCGCCTGCTCCGCATCGGCGAGCAGCGCGCGCAGCGGCGCCGGGCCCGCGTCCTCGCCGCCGTCGTCGGTGCCACTCGCGCTTCCACTCGCGACGGCGCTACCGCCATCGCTCGCGCTCGCGCTGCCGGAGCCACTCGCGCTCGCGCTGCCGCTGCCGCTGCCCGCGTGCCCGTGATGCGAATGTCCCGATCCGGATCCAGCTTCCGATCCCGATGCGGATCCGCTCGCGATCGCAGATCCTGATCCGCTCGCGCTCGCCGCACCGCTGCCGATCCCAGACGCCGATCCGATCGTCGATGCGCCCGCCGATCCCGACGATCCCGATCCGGAACCCGATGCCGATGCCGATGCCGACGCCGATGCCGATGCCGACCCCGACCCCGATGCCGACGCGGATCCGGAACCCGAGGCCTGAGGCCCGAGGCCCGAGGCCCCATTCTTCCCCCCTTGCATCACGACCACCGCGATCGCCACCGCCGCGCCCGCGACGATCAACGCCAGTCCCAAGATCAATCCGGTCTTGCTCTTCGGCGGACGCGACAACGTCGGGGTCGTCGTCGTCGCGGGATTCGGCGCCACCGGCACGGTCGCGCCGGGCGTGCCCGCGACCGCGCCGCTGCCGGTTGCCATCGTCTGCGCGACGCCCATCGCCTCCTTCTGGTGATCGCCGCTGCCGATCGTCGCCGCGAACGCCGCATCTTCCTTCGGCCGCGTGCGCTGGCTCGGCGTCGCGCCGTCGGCGGGCGCCATCGCGATGCCGCGGCGCACGGTCGTGAGCGGCGATCCGGTCAGCGCCTCGACGAACGCCGCCACCGACGGGAAGCGCTCCTCTTGCTTCTTCGCGAGCGCCTTGTGCACCGCGGCCGCGACGTGCGCGGGCACGCCGGGCACGCGCTCCTCGAGCCGCATCGGCTCCTCGTAGACGACCTTGAAGACGACCTCGGGGATGCTCGAGCCCGCGAACGCGCCCGCGCCGCTGATCATCTCGTAGACCATCGCGCCCAGCGCGAACACGTCGGTGCGTTGATCGACGGCCGCGTGGTTGCCGATCGCTTGCTCGGGCGCCATGTACTGCGGCGTGCCGAGGATCGACGTGTCCTGCGTCTTCACCGTCGTCGAGCCGCGGATCTTGGAGATGCCGAAGTCGAGCACCTTCGCGCGCTCGGTCGCGTAGCCGTCCGCTTCCGAAGGCACGAGGAAGACGTTCTGCGGCTTGAGATCGCGATGGACGATGTCCTGCGCGTGCGCCGCCGCCAGCGCCGAAGCGACCTGCCGCGTGATCGTGAAGACCTGCTCGAGCGGCATCGGCCCTTGCGCGACGCGCGCCGACAGCGGCTCGCCCTGCAAGAACTCCAGGACGAGGTACGGCGTGCCGTCGGGCAGCGCGTTCCAGTCGAGGACGTCGACGATGTTCGGGTGCCCGAGCCGCGACGCGATCTCCGCCTCGCGCCGGAAGCGCACGAGCGATTCCGGATCCGCGATGTCGGGGTGCAGCACCTTGATCGCGACCTTCTTGCCGGGCAGGCGCGCGTGCGACGCGAGGAAGACCGCGCCCATGCCCCCTCGCCCGATCATCGCCTCGATCGTGTAGGTGTCCGCAATCACGGACCCGACGTCGAGCCCTGCCCGGGCGGGTGAATTCGCCATCGGGGTGGAGCGTATAATGACTCGCCCATGCGCGCACTCGCCGGTTTCGCCGTGATCGCAGGTGTGCTCGCCCTTGCCACGACCGTGGCGAGCGCGAAGCCCAAGAAGAAGCCCGCCGACGACGACAGCGAGGCGGTCTCCGCCGACGTCAAGAAGGGGCTGATCGTCCTCTCCGACGGCGAGGGCACCGTGATCGCGGTCGACAAGACGTGGACCGACGACCACTGGGTCTTCTACGGCGACGGCAAGACGATGTACCGCCAGCGCGTGTTCGGCGGCGGCGCCGACGGCGGCGCGGGCACGTGGGACTACTCGTTCTGGTCGCCGCGCGTGCCGCAGGCGTCGATCGCGAAGACGCAGGCGGGCAAGTTCATCGTGTACTGCGGCAACGACGAGACCGAGCTCAAGCAGCTGTCCGACGCCGACGCCAAGAAGATGCTCGACGCCGCGGTCTGGAAGAAGTCGTTGTGGCACCGCCAGGCGCAGTTCCTCGCGCGCGACGATCACGGCACCTACTACTACGTCGATCGCATGCGCGACGAGTACGGCGGCAAGGGGCACCGGATCTTCGTCGGTCCGAAGGGCGGCATGAAGGAGATGCCGATGACCAACGTCGTCTCCGACTCGAAGGGCGAGATCTACGCGACCAAGCGCGGCGAGCTGCGCTTCATCACGGCGACCGACGCCGCGAGCTGGGTCAACGGCGGCACCAAGACCGACCTGACGATCGTGCCCGTCGAGGACAACGTGCCGATGATCTACCGCGACCTCGGCGTGTACGAAGGCACGCTCGGCACTCCCTGCGACGACCAATAACCGCCGCCTCGCGGGTGCTGCCCCGCGGCGCCACCCCAACTCGCTTGCGCTCGTCGGGGACCCCGGCGAGCGCTGCCCCGCTCGGCGGCGCACTGGTGTAGGGTGCGCGGCATGAAGCTGCAGGATTCGGTCGTTCTCGTCACCGGCGGCGCGTCGGGGCTCGGCGCCGCGACGGTGCGCGCGTTGTGCGCGCAGGGCGCGCGCGGCGTGATCGTGGATCGCGACGAGGCGCGCGGCGGCGCGCTCGCGCAGGAGCTCGGCGCGACCTTCGTCAAGGCCGACGTCACCGACGCCGCGTCGATCGAAGCCGCGGTCGCGAAGGCGACCGAGCTCGGGCCGCTGCGCGTCGCGGTGAGCTGCGCCGGCGTCGGGTGGGCATCGCGCACGATCGACAAGACCGGCAAGCCGCACGACCTCGAGCTGTTCAAGACCGTCATCGGCATCAACTTGGTCGGCACGTTCAACGTCTTGCGGCTCGCCGCGAGCGCGATGTCGAAGAACGATCCGGTCGATGGCGAGCGCGGCGTGATCGTCAACACCGCGTCGGTCGCGGCGTACGACGGCCAGATCGGTCAGATCGCGTACGCGGCCTCGAAGGCCGGCGTCGTCGGGATGACCTTGCCCGCGGCGCGCGATCTCGCGCCCGCCGGCGTGCGCGTGTGCACGATCGCGCCCGGCATCTTCGACACGCCGATGCTCGGCGCGCTTCCGGAAGACAAGCGCGCGGCGCTCGCCGCCGACGTCGTGTTCCCGAAGCGGCTCGGCGATCCGGCCGAGTACGGCGCGCTGGTCGCGGCGATCGTCGCGAACGGTTATCTCAACGGCGAGACGATCCGCCTCGACGGCTCGCTGCGCATGCCGCCGAAGTAGCGCGGTCGGCTCACATCCCGAACAGCTCCTTCTTCGTGATCTCCATCGTGTGCGCGCACGCCGGATCGTTGGCGGCGCCCGGCATGTCCGACAGGCACTGGATGTCCTTGTCGTCGAGCTTGTGGCAGAACGCGTCGAACTTCGGCTCCGCCGTGTTCAACAGATCCTGGAACTGGTTCGAGATCGACGGATCCTTCGCCGAGAACTGGGAGATCTGATCGTGCATGCCCTTCACGAAGGTCTCCTTCGCGACGCGGCACACCGTGTCGCGATCCTCCTTCTTCGAGCAGCCGACGGCGACGACGCAGGTGAGCACGAGCGCGAGCTTCCTCATCGGCGGCGATCTTAAGCGAGGATCGCGCGGTACGCGGCGGCGATCTCGTCGGCGGTCGCGATGCGCGGGTTGGTCGCGAGGAAGAGCTTCTCGCGGAGCGCGAGCGAGACCAGGCGCGCGATGTCGGCGGTGACGGCGGCGCGCGAGGGCAGGCCGATCGTGTCGACCAGCTCCACGACCCACTCGCGCACGGTCGCGACCGGATCGCTCGCGCGCAGATGGAGGACGTCGCACAGGCGCGCGCACGGATCGAAGATCACCGGCGCGTTGATCGCGATCACGTGCGGCAAGAGCAGCGCGTTGGCGAGGCCGTGGTGGAGGCCGGTGACGGCGCCCAGCGGGTGCGCCATCGCGTGGGTGAGGCCGAGCCCCTTCTGGAACGCGACCGCCGCCATCGACGACGCCATCAGCATGTGCGAGCGCGCCTCGCGGTCGTCGGGGCGGCGGACCGCGTGCGGGAGGTTCGTCGCGATCAGGCGCAGCGCCTCGAGCGCGATCGCGTCGGCCATCGGGTGATACACCGGCGAGCACAGCGCCTCGAACGCGTGCGTGAGCGCGTCCATGCCGGTCGCGGCGGTCAGGTGCGCGGGCAGGGCGACCGTCGTCTCCGGATCGGCGACGACCACGCGCGGCAGGAGCGCCGCGTGGAGGATCGTGCGCTTCACGCCCGCGATCGGATCGGTGACGACCGCGCCGTTCGAGAGCTCGCTGCCGGTGCCCGCCGTCGTCGGGATCGCGACGATCGGCGGCACGCGCACCGCATCGATCGATCGCGCGCGCGACGCGTACTCGGCCGGCGTGCCCTCGTGGGTCGCGAGGAGCGCGATGATCTTGGCCGCGTCCATCGCGGAGCCGCCGCCGATCGCGATCACGCCGTCGGCGCCGTGTGCGCGGAATGCGTCCGCGCCGGCGGAGACCTCCGCGGTCGTCGGATTGCTGCTGAGCGCGTCGAACACCGGCGCGCCGCCGGCCACGGCGGCGAACCACGGCAACGCGCGCACACCCGGATCGGTGACGACGATCGCGCGCGTGATGCCCGCCGAGCTCGCCTCGGCGGCGAGCTCGGCGCGTCGTCCCCACCCGAATCGATATCGCGTCGGAAACGAGATGTTCGCGCGCAGCTCCATCCCGCGATGTTCCCGCGCCGGGCGCGGCCGATCCACTGTGGCGCGCGCGCTCATGTGCGCTCCCGCCACGCCGCGTTTCGTCGACGGCGGGTGATCGCCGCGGCGTTCTCGACGGTAAGATGCCCGCATGATCGGCGCGCGCGACCGCGTTCCCCGCGCCTCCGGCGACGACGAGCTGTTCCGGCTGTTGGTCGCGAGCGTGCGCGACTACGCGATCTTCATGCTCGATCCCGACGGCAACGTCACGACCTGGAACGCGGGCGCCGAGCGCCTCAAGGGCTACCGCTCCGACGAGATCATCGGCCGTCACTTCTCGACGTTCTACACGGCGCCCGATCTCGCCGACGGCAAGCCCGCGCGCATGCTCGCCGGCGCGATCGAGCACGGCCGCATCGAGGACGAGGGTTGGCGGCTGCGCAAGGACGGCACGCGCTTCTGGGCCGACGTCGTGATCACCGCCGTGCGCGACGACGCCGGAGAGCTCGTCGGCTTCGCCAAGGTCACGCGTGATCTCAGCGATCGCAAGCAGGCCGAGGACGATCGCGAGCGGTTCCGCATCTTCGTCGAGAGCGTCGAGGACTACGCGATGTTCATCCTCGATCCGCGCGGGCACGTCGCGACCTGGAACATCGGCGCCGAGCGCATCAAGGGCTATCGCGCCCACGAGATCATCGGCCGTCACTTCTCGGTGTTCCGGCCGCCCGAGGACGTCGCCGCGGGCAAGTGCGAGCAGGAGCTCGAGGCCGCGGAGCGCACCGGCCGCTTCGAGGACGAGGGCTGGCGCGTGCGCAAGGACGGCAGCCGCTTCTGGGCCAGCGTCGTGATCACCGCGCTCCGCGATCGCACCCGCACCCTGATCGGCTTCGCCAAGGTCACGCGCGATCTCACCGATCGCCGCCGCGCCGAGGACGAGCGCGCCGCGCGCAACGCCGCCGAGCAGGCGAACCGCGCCAAGGACGAGTTCATGGCGATGCTGGGGCACGAGCTGCGCAACCCGCTCGCGCCCATCCTCACCGCGCTGCAGCTGATGAAGCTGCGCGGCGACGGCAAGGTGTCGCGCGAGTACGAGGTGATCCAGCGCCAGGCGCAGCACATGATGCGCCTGGTCGACGATCTGCTCGACGTGTCGCGCGTCGCGCGCGGCACCGTCGAGCTGAAGAAGCGGCCGCTCGACATGCGCGAGGTGATCGCGCGCGCGGTCGAGACCGCGAGCCCGGCGGTCGAGGCGAAGTCCCACCACTTCGAGGTGACCGCGCCCGCCCAGCCCTTGATGGTCGACGGCGACGAGGGCCGGCTGGTCCAGGTCTTCACCAACCTCTTGACCAACGCGGCCAAGTACACCGATCCGGGCGGCCACATCTACGTGCTGGTCCGCCGGAGCCGCGACGAGATCATCGTCGAGGTACGCGACGACGGCATCGGCATCGCGAGCGCGCTCCTGCCGCACATCTTCGACGTCTTCGTGCAAGGACCGCAGGGACCCGAGCGGCAGCGCGGTGGGCTCGGGCTCGGGCTCGCGCTCGCGCGAACGCTGGTCGAGCTGCACGGCGGGCGGATCGAGGCGCGCAGCGGCGGTCCGCAGCGCGGCACGACCATGACCGTGTACCTGCCGGCGCGCGACGTCACGCCGGTCGAGTCGTCCGATCCGCTGATCTCGACGATCGTGCAGCCCGCCGCCCGCAAGGCGCGGCTGCTGGTGGTCGACGACAACGACGACGCGCGCGTCCTGCTCGCCGACGTGCTCGCGTCGATGGGCCACGACGTGCGCTCCGCCGCCGACGGCGAGCAAGCGTTGCGCGCGGTCCAGGAGTTCGCGCCCGAGGTCGCGATCCTCGATCTCGGTCTGCCCGGCATGGACGGCTACGAGCTCGCGCGCCGGCTCCGCGATCAGCTGGGCACCGGTGTGCGCATGATCGCACTGACCGGCTACGGTCAGCCCGCGGATCACGCGCGGAGCCTCGAAGCCGGTTTCGAGCGCCACCTGATCAAGCCGATCGACATCCGGCGGCTGCTCGACGCGATCGAGACCGTCCCTTGATGTGATATCCAACGCCGGATGTCTCGTCCGCGCGCGATCGCGTACTGGTGCGTGCTCGGCGCCAGCGTCGCGCTCTACGCGGTGGTCTGCGCGATGCAGCCGCCCGAAGGCGACGACTGGGACGTCCTGTTCTGGCTGTCGCGCCAAGGTCGAGGGCTCGGATCGCTGGCGGCGTACGCGCGCCAGCACCACACGCTCGCCGATCTCGCGAGCTTCGCGCTGAACGCGGTCCCGTGGCTGCACGCGATCGTCACGCCCGCGGTGGCGTGCGCGTTCATGATCGGCATGGTCGCGGTCACGACCGGGCGCGTGCCGCGCCCGCGCGACGACGACGGCTGGCTGCTCGTGCTCCTCGCGAGCGCGCTGGTGTGGATCGGCGCGCCGCGCACCGGCCTCGACTTCTACAACCGATCGTACGCGGCGACCTTCTTGTACGGCCTGACCGCCGTCGTCTGGCTCGTGTTCGTCTACGTGCGCGCGCGCGGTCACGCCGCCTGGGTGTTCGTGCTCGCGCTGGTCGCCGGCACCGCGATGCCGTTCCTCTTGCCGGTCACGCTCGTCACGATCTGGAAGTCGATCCGCGCGGCGCGCAAGCGCGGCCCGGTGCCGGCGTGGATGTGGGCGGGCGCGATCGGCGCGCTCTCGGGCGCCGCGCTCGCGCTGACCAGCAAGCCGTACCTCGATCTCAAGCTCTTCCTCGGGGTCGGCTTCGAGCACAAGCTCTACAGCCTCTACCTCTTCATGGGCGAGACCGGCGAGCTGGTCACGCTCGTGATGGTGATCCTGTTCCTGCAAGGCCTGCGCGCGCGGTTGCGTCCGTCGATCGTCGTGACGTGGCCGACCGCGCGCGAGATCGGGATCGCGGGCTGGGGCTTCGGCGCCGGCATGGCGACCGCGTGGGTGAGCCTCTTGACGCCGCGCTGGGGCGAGCCGTCGATCCTCGCGACGGTCGCCGGCTTCACGATCGCGGGGCTCGCGCTCCTGGTGCCCGTGCTCGCCGAGCGCGGCCTGCGCCGCGCGATGATCGCGCTCGGCGTGATCGTGCACGTGCTGGTCGCGGTCTACTCGATCATGCACGTCGTCGAGCTCGACCGGTGGTGGACGCAGCGCCGGCGCGAGCTCGCGAGCGCGCCGCCGGGCGGCGTCGCGCACGTCACGCCGTACGAGCTGACGCGCGAGACCTCGTGGTCGCTCGGCGACGATCTGGTCTTCTCGCACCGGCGCGCGCTGCTCGCCGCGTCGCTCGGCCTGCGCGCGATCGAGTACACGACGCCGATCGGCGGCCAAGAGGGGACCTCGCCGTTCGTCTTCGACGAGGTCTGGTCCGACGGCGTGCGCGCGCGCCTGTTGACCGGCGATCTCGACGTCGCGCTCGAGATCTTCGAGCAGGACGCGCGCGCGCGCGCGGGCACCGGGCGGCTCGAGGTCGTCGGCGGGCTCGACTGGCCCGAGCGCGACGGCCGCCGGCTGATCGCGGCGCGCGCGCACGACGGCGCGATCGATCAGCCCGACTACGGCGCGCGCACCGATCGCAACGGCAACATGGGCTTCCACGCGGATCGCGACAGCCTGACCGGCGGCGTCTATCCGTTCACCGAGATCATCGAGGCGGGCCGGTCGCTCGACTTCACGTGGGAGCGCCGCGAGTTCTGGTTCTACCCGCAGCGCAACGCGCGCTTCACGCACCTCCAGTGCAACCTCGACGAGTGCTGGGTCGTGTCGTCGCGCTGGACGAACCTGCTGCTCGTGTACTGAAGACCGTCGTCCGTCGTCCGTCGTCCGGAACCCAGACACTGATCCGGATCCGGATACATGGATCCGATCGTGATCTGTGATCTGAAACGGACGACGGACGACGGACGACGGACGACGGCTATCTGAAGCCGATGCCGCCGAGCCAGCACTCGTCCTTGCCGCACATCACCTGCGTGTAGCGGCCGCGGCACTCGAACGAGACGGTCACGCGCCAGCCGCGGCCGTCGGGCGCCTCGTGCAGCAGCTGTCGCTTGGTCGTGCCGCAGCTGATCAGGTACGACTCGTCGAGCCCCGGCGGCATGCCCTTGTCCCAGACCAGCCAGTAGTTGCGGCCGAGGTCGTCGTACTCGGTCATGCTGCGCACGTCGATCATCTGGAACTTGTCGTCGACGTTGTCGTACTTGATCGCGATCAGCGGGCGGCCGCGCCACTCGGGCTGGTCGAAGCCGACGACGCGCCCGACCACGCCCTTGAACGTGTGGCCGGGGAACTTCGTGCGCAGCTGCGGCGTGACGCGCCGGATGAACTGGATGTCGCGATCGACGTACGACGGCACGAAGCTGAGCGGGAACGTGACGGTGCGCTCGACCTCGGCCTTGGGCACCGGCGGATCGAACTGGTACTCGAGCTCGATCGAGTACGGCGCGGTCGGCTCCGCGCGCGTCGGACGGTCGTATTCGATCTTGGTGATGCCGTACATCTCGTGCGCGACCTCCTCGCGCAGCGACGCGTAGCCGAAGTCGTCGGCGTTGAGCCACGGCGAGCGGCCGTACGTGTACGGCTTGATCATCGCGGTCCCGCCGGGCGGCGCCGACGCCATCGCCTCCTGGCGCGCGACGCTCTGCTTGTACTCGGTCGGATAGATCATGCACAGGCGCACGGCGTGATACAGGCCGAGGCCGAGGCACATGCACAGCACGAAGATGCGCGCGCCGCGCACGACGATCATCGCGTCGATCACGATCAAGACGGCGATCGTGAACAGCACCGCCGAGGCGAAGAACAACCGCTCGCCCCAGCTCGGCGAGCCGAGCAGCGTGAGCACGATCAGGAACGCGGCGACGGTGAGGAACGCCATCGTCGCGAGCTGATCGGTGGAGAAGCGCGGCGGCGACTGCCCCGCGCGCTTGCGGAACGCGAGCAAGACCGCGCCCGCGACGATGTAGAGCGTGACCTGGCCCTCCCAGACGAAGCTGCGCAGGATCATCAACGCGCCGCTGACGCCGCGATCCCTGGCCCAGTCGAGCGGGCCCATGCGGTTGATGATGCCGCCGTAGCGCTCCGACTGACCCGGCGCGAAGAACAGCGCGGGATAGCCGAGCAGGAGGCCGGCGGCGCCGGCCCACATCCAGCGGCGCAGCGCGCCCAGCTTGCGGCGCAGGAGGTAGAGGACGCACAGCATCGCGAGGATCGCGGTCGGCCCGGTGTGCTCGTTGGTCATGCCGGCGGCGAAGCCGAGCAGGAACAGCGCGGGGGCGAGCGTGCGATCGCGGTACGCGGTGCCGGGACGCAGCAGCGTGAAGTAGTACGGCACGAACAAGAGCAGCGTGAGCTCGAAGCCGTAGACGTAGTTGGTGTTGAACGGCCGGTAGAACCACATGATCCCGGGCACCGGCATCGACAGCCACAGGATCATGAACGCGACGAACACGCGCAGCGCGTCGGCGGCGGTCATGCGCGGCCAGCGGCGCTGCACGTACGCGAACAGCGTGAAGACGACCAGCATCTCCATCGCCGGCGTCATCGCGAGGTAGATCCAGCGCGGACCGTTGACGATCAGCAGGATGTTCTCGCCGAGGCGCGGGTTGTAGTGGAAGTAGTTGTAGACGCCGTTGTGCCAGATCGATCCGAGCGTGAACGGGTGCTGCTTCCAGTAGACGACCTGGTACCAGTCGTCGAGCAGCACCGGCGAGTACGAGCAGATGAACGCGAAGAACGACCACATCGCCCCGCAGGTCGCGAGGAAGACGATGCGGTCGCGGCGCGTGGGCACGCCGTCTCTTAGCACGGCGTTAGCGGTTTCCGGCGGCGACATGGCACGACGATGAATCGCAGATCGCGGTGAAGGTGGATCCGATCACGGTGAAGCCGTCGGCCTCGTCCCAGGCGGCGACGTCGACGGCCGGCGCGAGCCCGCGCGTGCGGAGCGCGGCGCGGTGGATCGGCGCGCGCGCGCGGATCGCGGCGACCGCGGCGTGGAAGCGATCGATCGCGGCGCGCGCGCCGTCGGGCGTGAAGAGCTGATCGCTATAGCCGTCGGCGGCGGCGTCGGCGGCCCGCACCGCGTCGGGCGCGGGCGGATCGACGACGAGCTCGAGCGACACGCCGGCGTTCCGGATGACGTGCGGGTCGTGGGTGTCGAGCGTGGCGTCGTCGAGGCCGAAGACGCGGCGCGCGACGTGCTGGCGGACCGGCGCGGCGCGGAAGTCGTCGCCGTACGTCCACCAGCCGGGCGTGAAGTGCCGGTACGGCGGGACGCTCGCGACGGTGCCGGGCGCGGCCTCGCGCAGGAGCGCGACGCGCGCGTCGAAGTCGTCGCCGGCGTCGCGTTGCACGCTCGCGAGCACGACGCTGCCGCCGATCGCGCAGAGCGCGCCGATGGCGGCCAGCGCGCCGCGCATGTACCTGCACACGAACGCCTCGTCGATCGCGCGCACGCCCGCGGCGATCAAGAGCAGCGCGGGCGCGACGAACAAGCGCGCGCCCCACTTCGGCGACAACAAGACCGTCAGGATGATCGCGATCGCCGCGGCGGCGAAGATCGCGGCGTCGCGGCGCACCGCGCGCTTCTTGATCGACGCGACCGCGAGCAGCGCCCACGATCCGATCGTGTAGAGGAACGCCATCCCGACGATGCGCGCGTTGCCCGCGAGCCCGCGATCGAGCAGGTTGCCGACGATCGACATGTCGGCGCCGAGCCCGTGGTAGCGCTCGCTCTGCCCGGGCGCGCCGATCAGCAGCGCGAAGCCGGCGACGAGGCCGAGCAGCCCCGCGATCGTCCAGCGGTCGCGCACGCGGTACGTCGCCCACGCGACGAACGCGATCGCGGTCGGCCCGGTGTGCTCGTTGCACATCCCCGCGGCGAGGCCGAGGACGAACATGAGGATCGCGTTCGGCTCGATCGATCGATCGATCGCGATCCGATACGGCGCGACGAGCGCGATCGTCACGCACGCGGCCCACACGTAGTTGCCGGTGAACGGCCGGTAACACAGCATCTGCCCCGGGTTCGGCACGCACGCGAACACGAGGCCCGCGATCGCGACGACGCGCGCGGTGTCGGCGAGCTCGCGCGGGCGCGGCAGGCGCGCGTACGCCAGCACGAACACGCCGACGACGAGCCCGCCCGCGAACGCGGCGGCGAGGATCGCGTGCATCGCCGTCGACGTGAAGGCGAGGAACACCAGCCACTGGCCGAGCCGCGGGTTCGCGTTCAGGTACGAGTAGCGGATGAAGTCGAAGAAGCCCGCGATCGAATCGCCGCGGTGCGAGTGATCGAGCGCGGGCCACCAGCCGTCGTGCGAGATCGGCTCGATCGTCGCGAGGTACGCGAACAAGAGGCACCACGCGGACAGGAACGCGAAGAAGGCGACGCGCGGCGCGCGCGTCACTTCGGTCTCCGCGCGGCGGCGTCGCTGTCGGGCTCGAGCAGCGCGTCGACGTCGATCCACGCGCCGTCGGGGACGACCACGCCCTTCAGCGCCACGACGCCGCCGGTGCCGCGCACGGTCAGATCGTACGTGCCCGGATCGAGCTTGGGCCACTCGAACACGCCGTCGGTCGGCGTGTAGCGCTGCGGCGCGGGGACGTCGAGCGTGCGCTGGTTGTCGGCGGGCTGGATGCGATCGATCGACACCGTGTAGTCGGTCGCGGCGCCGGACTTCGTCTTCACGTGGCCGCGGATCCCGCCGGGCACGTGGATCACGAGCGCGATCTTGTCGTCGGTGCCGACGCCGTACAGGCGCGCGCGGCCGTATTCGTTGGTGGCGTCGAAGTCGTAGCGCGAGAGGCGCGGCCCGCTGACCTCGAACGTGCCGTCGGTCGCGCTGGCGGTCTCGGCGAACAAGCCGGCGACGCCGGAGCGGCGCACGCGCACGGTCGCGCCGGTCGCCGCGCGCCCGTCGGCGTACGTGACCTTGCCGCGCATCGCGACCGGCGACGACAAGGTCAGCACGTAGTCGTGGACGTCGCCCTTGGAGATGTCGAACTGCTTCGCCTCGCTCGCGCTGCCGTCGGTGCCGCGGGCGTCGATCGTCATCATGCCGGGCTCGAGATCCTTCGCGGCGAAGCGGCCGTCGGCGCCGGTCGTGATCGTGCGCTTGTGGTTGAGATCGATGTCCCAGACCGCGAGGAAGACCGTCACGATCGCGCCCGCGACCGGCGCGCCCTTCTCGTCGACGACGCGACCGTCGACCGCGACGTCGCGGTTCAGCTCGAGATCGGCGGTGACGTCGGCGCCCGGCGCGACGTTCGGGATCGCCTTGTGGCCGAGCTTCCCTTGCGCGCTCGCCTTCAAGCGAACCTCGCCCGCGGGCGAGGCGAGCTTGTAGCTGCCGTCGGCGCCGCTCAGCATGGAGCGCCCGACCGTCGCCTCGAGCGCCTCGCGCGCGGCGTGCTCCGCCGGTTCGACGCTCACCTCCACGCCGGCGAGCGGCGCGTGCGTCGACGCGTCGCGCACGATCCCGTGCACGTGCGCGAGCTTCTCGATCTCGAGATCGACCGTGACCTTGGGCGCGTCGACGCGCACGACGTGCGCGTGCGACATCGCGTCGTCGCCGAGCGTGGCGCGCGCGTTCCACGCGCCGGTCGTCACCTCGATCGAGTAGTGACCGTCGCCGCCGCTCTCGGTCGTGAGCTCGCCCTTCTTCGACCAGTACGCGACCTCCGCGCCCGCGATCGGCTGCTTCGTGGTCGCGTCGCGCACGATGCCGTCGACGACCGCGGGCGCGCCGGTCGACGCGATCGTCGGATCGTCATCGGCGACGACACCACTACGGATCGGCTTCTTCGGGCCGCTGCCGCTGCCCCACGGATCGTCGTCGGAGCCCGATGCGGCCGCGGATCCGTCGCCGGTCGCGTCGTGCTTCGCGCTCGATCCGCCGCCGCGCGTCCACCACACGACGATCGCGATCGCGATCGCCGCGATCACGCCGCCGATCAGGGCACCACGCTTGCGCACGCGCGCACTCTACGACAACTGGGCCGGTTGATCCGGCCGTGTGCCCTTCGCGCGCGGCGCGATCCGGCTCTCGCCGTTGGGGCGCGTCTCGAGCTCGCCGAGGTTCCACGTCTTCCCCACGACGTACAGCGGCCGGCCCTTCACTTCCTCGAAGATGCGCCCGATGTACTCGCCCTGGATGCCGTTCGAGATCAGCGACAGCCCGTTCAAGAACAGCATGACGATCAGCAAGCTCGCGTAGCCCGGCACCGCGATGCCCCACACGATCGTCTGCACCAGCGTGATCACCGCATAGATGAAGGCGGCGGCCGCGCTCGCGACGCCGATGTACGTCCACACCTTGAGCGGCGCCGTCGAGAACGAGAACAAGCCGTCGAGCGCGAAGCGCCACAGCTTGAAGAACGACCACCGGCTGCGATCGCCGGCGCGCACGTTGGCCTGGAACTCGATCGACGCGACCTTGAAGCCCGGCCACGCGAAGATGCCCTTCATGTAGCGATGGCGCTCGGGCATGTCGTTGATCACGTCGACGATCTTGCGATCGAGCAGGCGGAAGTCGCCGGCGTTGGGCGGGATCTCGATCGAGGTCATCCAGCCCATGACCTTGTAGTACGCGCGCGACGCCGAGCGGCGCGCCCAGCTCTCCTCGTCGCGCTTGGTCCGCACGCCGATCACCATGTCGTTGCCTTCGCGCCACTTCGCGACGAACTCCGGGATCAGCTCGACCGGGTGCTGCAGGTCGCAGTCGATCGGGATCACCGCCTGACCGCTCGTGTGCGCGAGGCCCGCCGACAAGGCGACGTCCTTGCCGAAGTTGCGCGCGAGGCTGACGACCTTGATGCGCGGATCCTGCGACGCCGCCGCCGCGAGCATGCCGACCGTGCCGTCGCGGCTGCCGTCGTTCACGAACACGATCTCGAAGGTCTCGCCGATCCCTTCGAGGACCGGGATGATCGCCGCCAGGAACGCGGAGAGGTTCTTCTCCTCGTTGTAGGCAGGGGCCACGATCGAGAGGACAGGCGAATCCATAGTGTCCTAACGGTTATCACACGCGCGTCGCCCCGGGACGAAGTTCTCGGGCAGGGCCGGGCACCGCCCGTGACCCCCACCACTTAGTCGAGTCCGAATAGTCCTCGGATCTTGTCGAGCAGATCGTGCTTCGCCGTATCGCGCCGCTTGCGGCGGCTGTCCTCGAGCTCGCCCTTCGCGGTCGCGAGCTCGGCCTCGCGGCCGGCGAGGGTCTCGGCGATCTGCTCGGCCAAGCCGGGGTTGTCGTGGAGCAGCGCCTGGAAGGTCGGGCGATCGAGCGCGTAGCAGAGCAGATCGGTCTCGGCGATCACGCTCGCCGATCGCTTCGCGCCGGTGAGCAGCGACATCTCTCCGAAGATCTCGCCGCTCTCGAGGGTCGCGACCGCGCGCGACGCGGGGCCCTCGCCGACGCGCACGATCGCGCGCCCGCGCGTGAGGATGTAGAGGCCGCCGTCGTCGTCGTCGCCCTCGCGCACGATCGCCTCACCGATCGCGTACGGCGCGTAGCGCAGATCGCGCGCCATGCGATCGCGCACCGGCTCCGGCAGCTTCTCGAACAGCTTCACCTTGCCGATCGCGGCGCGCCGCTGCTCGATGTCGGTCGACAGCTTGCGCTCGGCGCGCTCGGCCGACTCCTCGGTGATGAACAGCGCCTGCGCCGGCATCGAGAACGGGATGCCCGCGCGCTTGAGGATGAAGTAGAGGCGCGTGCGCACCTGGCTGTCGGCGCCGTCGTCGGAGGTGAGGTCGTACATCCAGTAGCGGATCCAGTAGACCCCGTAGCTGTCGCGGATGCCGACGAACTGCAGCACCGGCGCCGGATCGCGCGCGCACAGCTGCGGCGGATCGGCGCGCAGCGCGGTCTGCACGGTGTCGAGGACGAGCGTCGGCGCGGTGCGGAAGTCGACGTAGAACTCGATCGTGCGGCGCCAGCGCAACGACTCGGCGCTGCGCTTGCCGAGCACGACCATCGCGTTCTTCATGAGGACGCTGTTGGGCACGATGATCGTCTCCCAGTTGCGCGTCTCGATCGCGGTGTAGCGCCAGCGGATCTCGGTGACCTTGCCGTTCGGCTGGCCGACGCCGAGCGCGACCCAGTCGCCGATCCGGATCGAGTTGTCGAGCTGCAGCGCGAGGCCGCCCATGATGTTGCCGAGCGTGTCCTGCATCGAGAAGCCGATCACCGCGGTGACGACGGCGGAGGTCGTGATCAGGCCCGCGACCGAGAAGCCCGCGCGCCTGCCGACGATGATCAAGACGACGATGAAGCCGGCGGCCGCGAACAGATCGGTGAGGATGCGCGGCACCGGCAGCCCGACGCGCGGCAACGCGACCCGGAACATCACGAGCGATCCGATGCTCACCGCGGCGAGCAGCGCGAACGCGAGCGCCGCGATCTCCCACGGCTCGGGATCGCGCCCCGATTCGCTGACCGCGGCGGCGACGACGATCGCCATCACGTGCAGCACGGTCATCGTCGTCGTCGCGCGCACGCGCGGCCGATCGCCCGGCGACAGCGCGCGGATCAGCGCCGCGGTGACGACCAGCCCGAGCAGGAGCCACGGCGTGCCGTCGTCCCACGCGGCTCGCCCGAGCGTGCGAAAGAAGTCCACGCTCCGATACTAACGT